>DASZPU010000566.1:0-4681 GCA_035550195.1 Nannocystaceae bacterium | reverse complement strand
GCGCACGAGTACGAGCCCGGCCGCGATGCGCTCGCATGGGCGCTCGGCATCGCGGCGTGGGAGTGCCGCACGATCCTGCGCACGCGATCGCGACGGCGCGACGATGGTGCGCTGCCCGAGCGTCGCGACGATGCGCCGGATCCCGAGGCGGCGATGATCGAGCGCGAGCTGCTCGGTGCGATCGAAGCTGCGGTCGGCACGTTGTCCACCGATGACCGCGTCGCCTTGGGCTTCGGCGAGGCCGAGGCCGGCGTCGCTGCGGCGACGCTGCGCAAGCGTCGACAACGAGCGCTCGTGCGCCTGCGCGAGGTGTGGAGTCGACTGTATGGCACGCGCTGACGCAGAGCTCGAGCGACGCGTGCGGCGGGCCTACGAGCGCGCGCGGTGGATCCGTGCTGCGCTCGCGGCGTGGCCGCTCGTGGTGCTCGCGTTCGTGTGCACGAGCGCGGGCGTCGGGTGGTCGCGCGTGCTGCCGATCGCGATCACGAGCGGTGTGCTCGCGATCGTCTGTCTGCACCACGGCCGCGAGCACGCTCGCGCGGTGCTCACCGGCTGGCTCGCCGGCTCGCTGCCGATGATCGCAGCGCTGGTCGCATGCCGCATCCCGCACGCGTGCATGCACGGCACCTGCTACGCGTGGTGCATGCCCGCGTGCATGCTCGCCGGTGGCATCGCCGGCATCTTCGTGATGCGCCGCGCGCTGCGACGCGATCACGGTCGCATGCAACACGCACTCGTCGGCGCCGCGATCGCGACGCTCACCGGCGCGATGGGCTGCACCGCCCTCGGCATCGGCGGCACCCTGGGGATGCTCGCCGGCCTCGCGCTTGGCAGCGCGCCGGCGTTGGTGCTCGCGCGCCGCTGATTTCACTCGGCACATTCGGCCCGAGCAGGGGCAGATCGCTGGCGTGAACGCTTCACTGGCGATGCTTGCCCCTCCCGCGGACATCCTCCGCGAGTGAAGTCGGCGCCCACCATCGGCGCAGTCGTTCGTCGCCCATGCAGAGTCTCGCGGCCGGCATCGCGGCGGCATCCACCGCGCTCGCATGACGGCGGATCGTCTTCGGCGAGCAGCCGCAGACCTCCGCGAGCTTCGCAGCGTGCCCCCATCCTTGCTCGTACGCGAGCGCAACAAAGAGAGCACGCGCTTCGGCCGAGCTCCGGATCGCGGCGACCGGCTGCCGAAATGCGGACGTCGCCGCTTCCGCGACGACTCGCAAACCGTGATGGGGCAGCAGTGTCGGCGCCGCAGGCTGCGGATATGGCGTGCCGCTGACATGCGCGTGCGGATCACCGCTCACATACGCATGGTGTCGCTCGCCGAAGCCCTCCGCGGATCGACCGAGCGCGTCCGCGAGCCGCGTCGCGCTCACCCACGGATCGACCGCCGCGCCTACGACATCGCGATGCGTGCTCCACATCCACGCAAGCGGACAACGCACGAGCTCCTCGCGACACGGATTGAGCGCGATGTAGCGCACCGATCGCTCGAGCACGATGCCACCGCGAATGGTCTCGGGCCGCGGCACGATCGCCGCACGACCCAGCACACCGAAGCGCCGCGCGAGCTGACCGAGCAGTCGCGCGAGCCGTTGCCGATCGAGCTCGGGTGCGACGCTCGCGAGCAGAACATGCACGTGATCCGGCATGAGCAACGCCGCGATCGCGAGGGCGAACGCGTCGCGCATGTGCTGCCAGAGCCACGCGCCGACCTCCGCATGCGTGAGCGTCGGCATGCCGAGCGTGGTGGTCGCGGTGAGGTGGATCCAGACTGGCTTGGCCACCTCGCACCGGTCGACCGCACGCCCGCGACCGTTGCACGCGAATTCACTCCCCGATTTCGGCCCGAGGAGGGCCAAACACAGCGCGTGAACGTCTCACGCGCCGTCCCTGCCCCTCTATTGGACAGAAACGGCGCGTGAAACCGCGGTCAGCCGATGCATTCCAAGAGGCACATGCTCGCGGCGCAGTCGGTGACCGGCATGAAGTTCGCCGTTTGGCCGCACATCTGCGTGCAGGGCTCGAAGTCGGCGAAGCCCATCACGCAGCCGCTCATGCACACGCAGATCGGATCGTCGAAGCAGGTCTCGAGCTGCGGACAGCAGTTCATCTTCGTGCACTCGTCGCACGGATCGCCCATCGGATCCGGATCACACGGGCTGCCCGCGACGCCGGTGCTCGATTCCTCCGCGGGGCCGGTTTCCTCGGCGACATCGGTGGTCGTGCCGGGATCTTCGTCGCCGCTGTCTTCGGCGGGCGTCGTCGTCGAAGGATCCGTGGTGCCCGGCGACGTCGATGCGGTCGTCGACGGATCGCTGGTCGGATCTTCGTCGCCGCTGTCTTCCTCCGAGCCCGCGCTCGCGTCCGTCGTCGACATCGTCGTCGACGTCGTCATCGTCGTCGCGGCCGTGGTCTCGCCCTCGTCCTCGGCCCCGCACGCAGACACTGCCAGCACCAGCGTCGCGCACGACGCAATGATTCCGATACGCATAGGATGCTCCCCCGCGCGCCGCCTCGCGACCACCGGCGATCGCAACGTTGCGACCGACTCCGCTGATCGAGCTCTGTGGCGCCCGCACTCGGAGGGTTGCCCCAACCTACGTAGAGGTTCCCCGCGCACCCATCGTGCGCGGGGAGCCATGACACCCATCACTTCTCGGCGCGCAGCGCTTCGAGCTTCGGCAGGCGCTCCCACGAGAAGTCGTGCTCCTCGCGACCGAAGTGCCCGTACGCAGCGGTCTGCGCGTAGATCGGGCGCAGCAGATCGAGCTCGGCGATGAGCCGGCCCGGACGCGCATCGAAGTGCTTCTGCACGATCTCGCTGAGCTTGTCCTCGGGCAGCTTGCCGGTGCCGAAGGTCTCGACCAGCACGCTCATCGGCTTCGCGACACCGATGGCGTAGGCGAGCTGCACCTCGCAACGATCGGCGAGCCCCGCCGCCACCACGTGCTTCGCGATGAAACGCGCGTAGTAGGCCGCGCTGCGATCCACCTTCGAGGGATCCTTGCCCGAGAACGCGCCGCCACCGTGGCGACCCATGCCGCCGTAGGTGTCGACGATGATCTTGCGACCGGTGAGACCCGAGTCGCCCATGGGGCCGCCGATGACGAAGCGACCGGTCGGGTTCACGTAGTACTTGGTCTGCGCATCGAGGAGGCTGGTGGGGATCATCGGCTTGATGACCTCCTCCATGATGAACTCCTTCAGCGTGCCGTGGCTGACGTCCTCGCGGTGCTGCGTGGACACGACCACTGCATCGACGCGCTTCGGCGTGTGGCCTTCGTACTCGACGGTGACCTGGCTCTTGCCGTCGGGGCGCAGGAAGCTGTCGGTCTCGCGCCGACGCACGTAGGTGAGGCGACGCGTGAGCTTGTGCGCGAGGCTGATCGGCAGCGGCATGAGCTCCTGCGTCTCGGTGCACGCGTAGCCGAACATCATGCCCTGATCGCCGGCGCCCTGCTCGTCGCTGTAGACGCCCTTGCCGTCGACGCCGAGCGAGATGTCGGCGCTCTGCGCCTCGATCGCCACGAGCACGCCGCAGCTGTCGGCATCGAAGCCCATCGCGGACGACGTGTAGCCGATCTCGCGGATCGTCTTGCGCACGACCTGCGGGATGTCGACGTACGTGTTGGTCGTGATCTCGCCGGCGACGTTGACGTAGCCGGTCTTCACCAGCGTCTCGCATGCGACGCGACAACGGGGATCCTTCGCGATGATCGCATCGAGGATCGCATCGCTGACCTTGTCGCAGATCTTGTCGGGATGTCCTTCGGTGACGGACTCGCTGGTGAACAAACGGCGGGCCATGGGCTGATGTACCTTTCGAACGCGGCGGAGCCTAGCACAGGACGGTCAGGGCGAAGACGCGAGCTCGAACGTCACCGCGAAAGGAGCTAGCTCACCCGCAGCATCGTCCAGGGGATCGACGGGCAGCTCGACGAAGGCGTAGATCGACGGCGCACCGCCGGTTTTCATGGCGAGCGCATCCACGCTCGCGATCGCACCGCTCGGCGAGGGCGCCGCGCAGGCGAGCTCGTCGGTCGGCAGACAACCGGGTCCGCGCAGCGCGATCCCTACGTCGCCCGCCGTGGTCGTAGCCGTGAGCACGGCGCGCTCGGGCAGCTCTGCGGGCAGCACCAGCGCGAGCACGCGCTCGGGGCGGCGTGCGCCCGTGCACGAGTGCGCGTGCGCGTCCGTCTGCGGGACGCTCGGATCGATCATCGTCGTGCGCGGTCCCATCGCTGCGAGCGCGAACGGCTCCGCAGTGGCGCAGGTATCGGCATCGAGCACCGTGCAACGCTTCGTGCCTTCGTCATCGAGCGCGCATGCGCTGCCGCTCTCGCAGCGACCGAGCCCGGGCAGACCACAGCGCCCGCCGGGCTCGAGCACGGGCCGCTGCTTCACGTCGAGCGCGAACGACATGTCGTGATCGGAGCTCGCGAGCGCGAGCACGGGATCGTTCGGATCGACGCCGATCGCGACCACCACCGATCCACCCGCGGCCACGTCGAGCACCGTCGCGGGCAGACCGCGCGTGCACGCGATGCCTTCGCTCGCCCAGTCGGCACTGCACGCGTTGCCGAGCACGCCGAGTCGCGGCACGAAGCCGCTGCCTTCCACCATGAGCTCGAGGTCCGCGCGCTCGTCGGTCGCGACGCGCACGAACACTTCGGGCCCGCCG
>DASZPU010000565.1:0-1649 GCA_035550195.1 Nannocystaceae bacterium | reverse complement strand
CCGCGGGAGCGTACCTTTTGCGCGCGCGCGGGTCGATGGCGCTACGCTCTCCTCTCGTGATCGAGCGCATCGCCATGCTCGCGATCATCGTCGCGTGCGCGTGCAGCAAGCCGGCCGGGTCGCCGACGCCGCGTCGCGGTGGCGAGCAGAAGAAGGCCGAGCCCGCGGGTGGGTGGACGATCGAGCGCATCGAGGGCGTGCACGACGACGATGCGGGCGACGACGACGACGCGACGCGCGAGCGCACGAGCGATGCGAACCCAGAGCCTCCGACCGCGACCACGCATGGCGACGAGCCTGCGCGTGCCGACGAGGGCGACGCGATCGATCCCACGCGACCGGAGCCGGCCGAACGCGCGCGCACGCCGATCGTGCCCGCCGATCATCCGCAGTACGGTCGGCTCGAAGGCGATGGGCTCGTGAATGCGTGCAAGCGCGACGGCGAGTGCGTGACGGGTGGCTGCGCGCGCGAGGTGTGCAGCGCACAGCAAGGCGTGACGACGACCTGCGAGCTGCTCACCGTGCAGCTGCCCACCGATGCCGCGTGCGGCTGCGTTGCCGGCGAGTGCGTGTGGTGGAGTCGCGGCGGCACGACGCTCGCGGTGCCGAAGCGCGACGGCCCCCAGCCGAACAAGGGCGAAGCGCCGCGCAAAGGCGTCCAACACTGCGGCGGTGCGGTGTGCAAGCCGGGTCAGCAGTGCATCGAGTACTTCGGCATCGCGGGGACCAGCGGCCCACGCTTCGAGAGCTGCGAGTGGCCGTGCGGAAAAGGTCAGCGTTGTCCGAAGGGCACGACCTGCACGACGGTCGCCGACGGTCCCGGCAAGGTCTGTCGCTGACGCTTCAGGTCTTGCGACGTCGGCGCGAACGTTTCGCCTGCGCCTCCGTGGTCACCGAGCGATGTGCGTCGCGGATCGCGGAGCGCACGTCTTTGACACGCGCCTTGCGGAGTGCGATCAGCACGGCGGGGTAGCCGTCGAAGTGCGGGATCGTGAAGAAGCCCGGCAGCCCGATCGACAACAGCGCGTCCTTGGCGTCGAGGCTCTCGACGCGCACGCCGAGGATCTCGCCGGCGGGCGGTGGTTCTTCGCCGAATCGCTTCAGGTCCGCCTTGGAGAACGGTCGCGCCCACGCGAAGCCCTTGCCGTTCGCGATCCACGTGCGGTTGCCCCAACTCAGACCCACGGTGGTGCCCGGCAGGGCGCATGCGATCTCGTCCACGTCGTCGAAGGTCACCGCGCGAGCATACGGCTTGACACACTACTACCGGGGTAGTACTAACCTGGTAGTCGATGAGCAACGAACACCTGGGGAAGCTCCAGCTCGCGATCATGCGCGTGCTCTGGGCGCAGGGCGAAGGCACCGTCACCGACGTGCAACGTGCGCTCGAGGACAGCCATGGCCTCGCGCTCACCACGATCGCGACGATGCTGAAGAAGATGGAAGCCAAAGGTGTGGTCGAGCACCGCACCGATGGTCGGCGCTTCGTGTATCGCCCGCGCGTCAGTGAGCACCGGGTCACGCGGCAGATGGTGGCGGACCTCGCCGACAAGTTGTTCGATGGCAGCGCGGTCGCACTCGTGTCGCATCTGCTCGACGCGCACGACGTCGATCCCGACGAGCTGGCCGAGCTGCGCAAGCGCATCGAC
>DASZPU010000564.1:0-3300 GCA_035550195.1 Nannocystaceae bacterium | reverse complement strand
GGCCCACGTGCTCGCGGCGTTGAAGCGCGCGCTCGCACCCGAGCCCGACGCGCGCTTCGCCGACATGGACGCGCTGCTCGACGCGCTCGCGCGCGCACCCAAGCGCCGGTTGCGTTGGCCGGTCGTGCTCGGCGTCTCGGGGCTCGCGCTCGCGGGTGTCTTCGTCGCGGCCTACACCGTCGGGCTCGGCAAGATGGTCGAGGAGAACATGGCGGCGGGCGAGCGCTCGCGCGACGCGGATGCACGCCGCGACGATGCGATGGTCGCGGAGCTGCTCGCGACGGTCGAACGCGATCCGAGCGCGACGCTCACCCGACTCACCGAGCTGCGCACGAACGCACCGGCGTGGTCGACCACGGTGTGGTCGCTCGCGCAGACGATCGCGGACACCGGCGCTGCATCGGACATCGTCGAGCTACCCGACGCGGGCTACTACACGCGCTTCGCCGGCGCGCGCTTGGTGTCGGGCCACGACGGAGACGACTCCGTGATGCTCGACTACGAGACCGGCGCGGCGCGCAGCGAGGTCGCCGACGCCACGATCCCGCCGGGCTGCGATCATCTCGTTCGCTCGGACGACGAAGCGTGGCTCGCCGCGAGCTGTGGCACGAAGACCCGGGCATGGCATCCGTCCACGAAGCGCGAGGTCGTGGTCGCGACGAAGGGCGAGCTCGTGCACGTCGATCGCGATGGTGCGCACGTGCTCACGCGCGCGGGCGATGGTGCGTGGCGACGCTGGGATCTCGCCACGCCGAGCTCCACGTCGCCCGCCGTCGTCGCGCCCGGAGCGCTGCGTGCGTACGACGAGCCCCGCGCGCGTGCGCTCGTGGCCGAGGGCGGCATGCTCGCGATCGTCGACCTCGTGCGCGGCACGGTCGCGCACTCCACGATCGCGGCGGAGATCGAGACCGCAGCGTTCGCACCCGATGGACGAACGCTCGCGATCGGCACACACGCCGGCGAGCTGTGGTGGCTCGATCTCGCGGACGCCGACGCGACGCCGCAGCGCGGTCGCGATGCGCTCGGGGAGCGGATCGCGCCGCGGGTGTGGTCGCAGGACGGCGCGATGCTGCTCGCGCGGTCGAGCAACGGCACGGCGCGCGTGTTCGACGGCGCGGGCCGTGCCGCACGCATGACCGTGCGCGATCCCGATCCGATCCACGACGCGCGCTGGATCGACGACACGCACATCGAGACGCTCTCGAGCACCTCCGTGCGACGCTGGGCGATCGCCGGGCCCCGCGTGCTCGGCCGCGACGTCGCGGGCGTCGCGTCGTGCAGCGACGGCACGACGATCGTCGGGCTGAGCTCCGGTGCGATCACCCGCGATGGCGAGCCGGTCGCGCGCGTCGAAGGTCTGCGCGGCGTGGTCGCCTCGCCCGACTGCCGCACGATCGCGGCGATCGGCGAGCGCAGCCTCGCGATCGTCGGCACCGCGCGCACGATCGCGACCGCGGCGTTCGCCGAAGACGTCGCCATCGCCGACGACACGCTGGTCTGGCGCGAGCGCTGCGAGCTGCGCGTGCTCGCGCTCGGCAGCGAAGAGCCCCGCACCATCGCGCCGGCAGCGGGTCGTTGCTTCGACGGCGTCGCGATCGTCGGCGACACGGTGCTCACCGCCGATGGTCCCGTCGATGCGCGCGGCGAGACGCTCCGTCGCTTCGCGTTGCGCGACGGCAGCGAGCGCGAAGCGATCGCCCTCGGTTTCGCGATCGGTCGCTTCGCTGCGGTGCCGTCGACGGGCGCGCTCGCGATCGCGAGCGACGACGGCGTGGTGCTCTTCGATCCCGCGACGCACGAGACGCGCACGCTCGGGCTCGCGGGCGAGCTCGTGCTCGCGGTCGCGGCCTCCGACGACGGGCAGTGGATCGCCGCGCAACCATTTCGCGGACGGCTGCGGATCTGGCACACCGCGACCGGCAACGAGTACGCCGCGCCGCTCGGGGCGAGCACGATCGCGGCCGAGGCGATGCGCCCGTGGATGGTCGGCCCGCTGCGCACGACCGGCCCCGCGGCGTTCACCTACGTCGACCCCGACCGGACCGCGTTCACGGTGGCGGTGACCGTGCCCACCGACGGCGTCGGACTGCGCGAGTGGGTCGGCGCGCACCTGCCCCAACGCCGGCAGGTCCCCGCGCGCGGATGAGCGCGACCGTGGTAGCGTCCGCGCAGCCGTGCTCGAATTCACCCTCGATCATCCGATGCATTGCTCCTCCGAGCGCTTCTGGGAGGTGTTCTGGGATCCCGAGACGACGCGCGAGCTGATCGTGGACGGGCTCGGCTTCGGCTCGTGCGACGTCGGTCCGACCGTCGAGAAGGACGGCGTTCGCAGCCGGAGCATGCGGGTGATCCCGAAGCTCGACATCCCGGCGGCGGTCGCGAAGCTGCTCGGTCCGAGGCTCGGCTACACCGAGAACGGTCGGCTCGACACGAAGACCATGAAGTGGTCCTACGAGATCGTGCTGACCGTGCTCTCCGACCGCATCAAGCTCGGTGGGCGCGTGCATCTCGTGCCCGACGGCGAACGCTGTCGCCGGATCTCGGAGCTGTGGTGCGAGGTGAAGATCCTCGGCCTGGGCGGGCTCGTCGAGCGCGCCGCCGAGAAGAACATGCGCGACGGCTGGAACCGCTCCGCGGTGTGGCTCAACGACTGGCTGGACAAGCACCCCGCCCCGTAATCCCTGCGCCCAACGGGCCGCCCGGCCCGTTTTTGCGGGTGCGCAACGACTTGCACGGTCGCGGCTTCGATCTATGGTTTGAAGGAATGGATCCGCTGCCGAACGACCGCCTGTCGAAGAACCCCTGGTCGCTGGTCCGGCAGACGATGGGCGACCCGCGCGCGTTCGCGACGAAGCTGCGGGACCTCGCGGTCGCGCTGCACGGCTACGGTCGCAGCGAGCGCGTCGAAGCGCGGCTGCGTCGGCTCGTCGAGCTCGGACACATCGATGCGATCCCCACGCGCTTGCAACGGATGGTCGGTGCGATCGACATGATGCGCTTCTTCATCGTGCCGTGCGCTGCCGACTACTACGTGACGAAGGGTCTCGACTTCCGCTTCCACACGTTCTTGCGCTGGCTCGACGATCCCGCGTCGATGATCGATCCGACCGGATTCAACAGCACGCGTGACGCGATCATCGGGCACGTGATGCAGGTGGTGCACGCGAACCCGCAGTACGATTTCCAGCTGCTCGAGTCGTTCCCCGACGGGCTCGAGGAGATGGAGCGTCAGGTGGCGAGCGTGCTCGCGGGCACGCACCCGCGCACGGCCTCGATCCTCGCGATCGTCGAGGACCCGCA
>DASZPU010000563.1:0-3191 GCA_035550195.1 Nannocystaceae bacterium | reverse complement strand
CCTCGCGCTCGAGCGCAGCACGCCCAGCCTGTCGCCGGGCGAATTGCAGCGCCTGCGGCTGGCTACTCAAGTGCGCTCGAATCTGTTCGGCGTCGTGTACGTGCTCGACGAGCCGTCCGCCGGTCTGCATCCCGCCGACACGCACGCGCTGCTCGATGCGCTCGCGCAGCTGCGCGCGGCCGGCAACTCGCTGTTCGTCGTCGAGCACGAGCTCGAGGTGATCCGGCGCGCCGACTGGATCGTCGACGTGGGTCCCGATGCGGGCGAGCACGGCGGAACCATCCTTTATAGCGGGCCGCCGGCGGGGCTCGCCGACGTCGCCGCCTCGCACACGCGCAAGCACCTGTTCGGCGGGGTAGCGCTCGCACACCGCGAGCTGCGTGCGCCGAAGGGCTGGCTGCAGCTCGAGGGCGTCACGCGCAACAACGTGCGTGCGCTCGACGTCGCGTTCCCGCTCGGCACGCTCACCACCGTCACCGGTGTCTCGGGCTCCGGCAAGTCGAGCCTCGTCGCGCAAGCACTGGTCGAGCTCGTCGCCGCGCGACTGGGACAGACGATCGAGGACGACGAAGACGACGCGCCGTCGCTCGAGCGCGTGAAGGTGCGCACCGAGGGTGGCCGCATCGTCGCGGGCATGGATCGCATCGGCCGACTCGTGCGCGTCGATCAACGCGCGATCGGTCGCACGCCGCGCTCGAACCTCGCGACCTACACCGGCCTCTTCGATCACGTGCGCCGCATCTTCGCGGAGACCCGCGCCGCGCGTGCACGTCGCTGGGATGCGGGGCGCTTCTCGTTCAACGTCGCGAAGGGTCGCTGTCCACACTGTCAGGGCGAGGGCTCGGTGATGGTCGAGCTCTTGTTCCTGCCGAGCGTGCGCACGCCGTGCCCGAGCTGTCACGGCGCGCGCTACAACCCCGACACGCTCGCCGTGAAGCTGCACGGCAAGTCGATCGCCGACGTGCTCGCGATGACC
The DNA here is from genome assembly GCA_035550195.1 of Nannocystaceae bacterium. Classification (GTDB taxonomy): domain Bacteria; phylum Myxococcota_A; class Polyangia; order Nannocystales; family Nannocystaceae; genus Xiheibacterium. The sequence continues at coordinate 2,215 of DASZPU010000563.1, read as the reverse complement.
GTCGACGATGCGTTCGCCTTCTTCGCCGACGACGGAGCGCTCACGCGCGGGCTGGGCGTCGTGCGCGAGGTCGGGCTCGGCTACCTGCGGCTCGGCCAGCCCGCGACCGAGCTGTCGGGCGGCGAAGCGCAGCGCATCAAGCTCGCGACCGAGCTGCAGCGGGTGCAGAAAGGCGACGCACTCTACGTGCTCGACGAGCCCACCACCGGTCTGCACCCCGACGACGTCGAGCGATTGCTGAAGCAGCTCGACGGCCTCGTCGACGCCGGCAACACCGTGATCGTGGTCGAGCACGACATGCAGGTGATCGTGCGGAGCGACTGGGTGATCGACATCGGCCCGGGTGCCGGCGACGAAGGTGGTCGAGTGGTCGCCGCCGGTCCTCCGCGCGAGGTGGCGCAGTCGCAGCAGAGCCGCACTGCGCCGTTCCTGCGCGAAGCGCTTCACCAGTAGCCGATGCAGCACTCGTAGATGACCTCGCTCGCGACGTCGCCGTTGATCACGACGCCTTCGAACGCGAACGTGCCCACGATGTCGATCTGCTCGGTGCTGCCGTAGAGATCGACGGCGGGCGCGTTGCAGTGGCCGCTGCCGGCGACGCGGAACATGCCGGGCGCGAGCACCTCGTTGCGCGTCACGTCGGCGACGCAGTCTTCCGCGTACCAGAACTGCGACGCATCCGTGTTCAGCTGATCGAAGAGGTACACGCTGGTGACCACGCCGTCGGCGGTCTGCGCTTCGTCGACCTCGAGCGAGATGCCGACGCCGAGCGACATCGCCTCGTCCTGGAACATCATGAACGTCGAGCCCGAGCCGGTGCTGCCGGAGAGCGCACCGCAGGTCGCGAACCACGCCGAGCCCGACCAGTCGATGTCGTCCTGCACGAACCCGTCGAGCTGCATCGCGAGGTGCGAGTCGTCGGCATCGTTGCACGCCTCGCCGCCTTGCCAACCTTCTTCGTCGCCGGCGCCTTCGGGGAACACCCAGTCGCCGGCGTCGAGGCAGCGCGGATCGTTGCACGCCGCCGGCACGTCGGTGTCCGCGCTGCCGCTCTGCACTTCGCGCGTCTCCGACTGGCCACCGGGCAAGTGCGCGGTGATCTCGACGCGCGAGTCCTTCTTGACCGGCACGCAGAACTCGCCGTCTTCGCCGGAAGTCGCCGCGGAGTCGCCGGTGTAGTCGAGCCCGCGCGCGATGACGTACGCACCGGGGATGCCGTCGCCGCTCTCGTCGCGGACGTGGCCCTTCACGCACGTCGCTTCGAGCGGTTGGTCGCAGTTCCACGGCGAGAGGTGTGTGATGGTGCCGACGTACACACCGCGATCGAGGTCGAGGGTCGCGACGCCCTCTTCGGTCCACTCGCCGGTCGCGTCGTCGAAGCCCCACAACGCGATCGTCGCGGGCGGCTCCGCGGGCATCGGATCGGGCAGCGGGAATTCCACGACGACACCCATGCCGTCGGCGATGGTGAGATCGGTGTCGCCCTGTCGCACGGTGACGTCGACGACACCGAACGTCTCGAGCTGCACCGTGTCGCCACCGCTCGTGCGCGCGCGACCGTCACCGGGGTACGCGGCGAGCTCCGCCTGCACGCCGGGGTTGAGCGCGGTGAGGTGCACGTCGACCATGCCACCGATCGCATTGCCCTGACGATCGACGAACGAGCCCGGCATCGCCTCGATGCTCGCGCCCCGCAGCCCGACGACCTTGCCGCCCGCGTCGCTGTCGAACGGCATCGCCGGCGCTTCGTCGAGCAACGTCACGCGCATCGCGGTCGGTGCCTCCGCGACCTGCACGCGCTCGAGCCCGCGCACGTAGCCGTCTTTGCGGAACTGCAGCACGACCGTGTCGCCTGCGCTCGCCGACACCTCGAAGCGACCGCGCGCATCGGTGGTGCCGAGCTCGCGGTCGCCCTGCAGCACCCGCACGTCGGCGAGCGCCGCACCCTCGGCATCGAGCACCGTGCCCGCGACCCGCGGCGTGCGATCGACCGGATGGTCGGGCAGCAGGTCGCCGAAGTCGGGCACGCACGCGAGGGTCGCGAGCATCGCGAGCTGCGTGGCGAAGGGAACGGTGAGTCCGAGCGAGCTACGAAAGGTCCGTTGCATGCGGGCGGCAGACCCGAGCGAACACGGTCCGATTCAGCACAGAACGTGAAATGCAGCGCCTGCTGCAGCGCTTTGCGGTGATCGAGCCCGCGCGCTACGGCGATCGC
>DASZPU010000562.1:0-3263 GCA_035550195.1 Nannocystaceae bacterium | reverse complement strand
TCGCGACTGCCATGGCGCGCTCGCTCGCGCATCGCGGTCCCGACGACGAGGGCATCTGGGTCGATCCCGAGGTCGGCATCGCGCTCGCGCATCGGCGCTTGGCGATCCGCGATCTGAGCCCGCTCGGGCATCAACCGATGCGCTCCGCGTGCGGACGCTTCGTGCTGGTCTACAACGGCGAGATCTACAACGCCGACGAGCTGCGCCGCGAGCTCGAGGGGCAGGGCGCGGTGTTCCGCGGCAGCTCCGACACCGAGGTGTTGGTCGAAGCGTGCGCGCGTTGGGGCGTCGCGCGCACGTGCACGCGGCTGTTCGGCATGTTCGCGTTCGCGCTGTGGGATCGTCGCGAGCGCACGCTCGCGCTCGTGCGCGACCGCCTCGGCATCAAGCCGCTGTTCTGGTCGACGCACGGCGGTGTGCTCGCGTTCGGCTCGGAGCTCAAGCCGCTGCGCGAGATCCCCGACTGGGATCCGGCCATCGATCGCGGCGCGCTCGCGTCGTTCATGCGCCACGGTTACGTGCCCGCGCCGCACTCGATCTTCGTCGACACGCACAAGCTCGAGCCGGGCACGGTGCTGACCTGGCGACCCGGTCGTGCGCCCGAGCTGCACACGTGGTGGAGCCTGCGCGATCGCCTGCCGGAGCTCGTCGCCGATCGCATCGACGATCCGCGCGAGGCGACTGCGCAGCTCGACACGCTGCTGCGCGACGCGGTGAAGCGCCGCATGATCGCCGACGTTCCGCTCGGTGCATTTCTCTCGGGTGGCATCGACTCGTCGACGGTGGTCGCGCTGATGCAGGCGCAGAGCACCCAGCCGGTGCGCACGTTCACGATCGGTTTCTGGGAGCCGCGCTACGACGAGGCCGCGCACGCGAAGGCCGTCGCGGCGCATCTCGGCACCGATCACACCGAGCTGTATGTCACGCCCGCGGAGGCGCTCGACGTGATCCCCGAGCTGCCGCGCTTCTGGGACGAGCCGTTCGCGGACTCGTCGCAGATCCCGACGCTGTTGGTGTCGCGATTGGCCCGCGCGCAGGTGACGGTGGCGCTCTCGGGCGATGGTGCGGACGAGTTGTTCGGTGGCTACACGCGCTATGCGTGGACGGAGCGCATCTGGAATGCGATGCGCCGGATCCCCGCGCCGCTGCGTGCTGCGGGTGCGGCCGCGATGTTGCGCGTGCGCCCGGGTGCGTGGTCGCTGTTGGCCGATGCGTTGCCGTCGCGTTGGCGTCCGGCCCACCCCGCCGATCGCATGCGCAAGCTCGCGGAGCTCGCGGGGCTCGGCGGCGCCGAGGCGCTGTATCGCGATCTCGTGTCGCACTGGAAGGAGCCCGCGAAGCTGGTGCTCGGCGCGGAGGAAACGCGCGGCTCGCTGTGGGATCCGCGGCTGCGCAGCGAAGTGCCGACCTTGGCGGAGTGGATGCAGCTCGTCGACACGATCACGTATCTACGCGACGACATCCTGACCAAGGTGGATCGCGCGAGCATGGCGGTGGGGCTCGAAGCCCGCGTGCCGCTGTTGGATCACCGCGTGGTGGAGCTCGCGTGGCGGATGCCGGGCGCGGTGCGTTGCGCCGGGGGCGTGCCGAAGGCGGTGCTGCGCAAGGTGTTGGCGAAGCACGTGCCCGATGCGTTGGTGGGCCGTCCGAAGATGGGCTTCGGCGTGCCGATCGATCATTGGTTGCGCGGCCCACTGCGCGACTGGGCGGAGGCGCTGCTGGATCCGCGACGGCTGCGCGACGACGGCTACGTCGACGCGTCGATCGTGCAGCCGATCTGGAAGACGCACCTCTCGGGCCGCGCGGAGGAGCACTACCGCTTGTGGAACGTGCTCTCGTTCTGTGCGTGGCACGAACGCTGGCAATCGCGCGCGTCGTCGGGCGAAGCGATCGCGCCACGGTTGGCGAGCAACGCGTAGATTTTCCGAACGTACAGGTTGCGCGCCCGATCGCTGCGAGCTCCGTCGACGTGGGCACTTCGACGCCGCAAACGTGGCTCCTGCAGAAGGGCTGGCGGAAAGCCGGGCCCGCGGACCCCAGAGCGACCCCGTGCGGCACTCCGAGTCGGCGCCAGACGAAGAGTAGGGCGGCCTGACGTCGACGCGTGACCAACGTCAGCCGAATCAAGATCGCCTAAGCTCAGCGAGTGGATGCGGTCGCCCTTGCCTTGGTCGGGATCTCCACGCTTCTCGTGGTGTTGCATTGGGAGACGTGTCGACGGTTCTTCATACGGCGCGAAGATCCGCGCACGATGGCGGCGTTTCGGATCGCGTGTGGCGTTTGCACGATCGGGTGGACGGTCGAGCTATGGCCGTTGTCCGACTACCTGTTCAGCGGCGACGGGTTGTTTCTCCGCGACGCGGCCCGGCAGGTGTTTGCCTCGAGCGGCTTCGCCGGGGTCGCCGACGGATCGGCGCCCGGCGAGCCGGCCGGCGCGATCGATGGCGCCGCGATCGTGCAGCTCATCGCGAGCCCGCGGCAGTCCGCACTGTTCTTCTGGGACGATCACGTCGCCGTGCAGGTGCATCTCGTGGTGCTCGGGGGCGCGGCGCTCTGCCTCACCGTCGGGCTCGGCACCGCGGTGACGAAATGGATCACGCTCGTCGCGTTCCACTCGCTCGCGATGCGCAACTCGATCTTCTGGGCGGGTGAGCAAGTCTTCTGGTGTTTCATGCTGCCGCTCTGCTTGTCGCGCTGTGGGCGAGCGTGGAGCGTCGATGCGATCGTGCTCAGGCGACTCGGCCGCGCACGCGTCGATGGGTCGATCCCCGGGTGGCCCCGTGTGATCGCGCTCTTGCAGACGATCCCACTCTTCACCGCGAATGGGCTCGCGAAGAACGGCCAGATGTGGGCCGACGGCGACACGTTCCACTACTTGCTCATGCATCCGGACTTCCATCGCTTCGATCCGACTGCGCTCGCGCAGCTCGGATCGACGACGGTCTTTCGCGTGATGACGTGGGCCGCGCACGCGTTCGAGCTGCTCTATCCGCTCGCGATCGTCGGCGTCGTCGTGCGCTTCCGCCGTGACGAGCGAATTCCGCCGCTCGACGGCTGGCGGGCGCGTGCGGCCGCCATCGCGTGGATCGCTGTCGCCCTCGGCATCGCGACGCTCGGTGTGCTCACCTACGAGGGGCGCGAGCGCGCGACGCTCTGCTTCGCGGTTGTCATGGTAGGTGCCGTCACAATCGGCGCGCTCGCGATCGCGGGCGATCGCGCGTCCGTCGTGCGCGATTGGGCCGAGCGTCGCGTGCTCGACCGCC
>DASZPU010000561.1:0-6888 GCA_035550195.1 Nannocystaceae bacterium | reverse complement strand
TGTGCAGCAGCGACTTCGCGGCCGTCGCATCTCCGGCATCCCAGCGCTTCAACGCTTCGTAGAAGTACGCCTCGGCCTTCTGCCCGCGATCCTTCGCGGCACCGGCGAGCGCTTCGAAGTCGATCTCGCCGCGCGCGTGCTTGGCCAACATCTTGCCCCACTTGTCCGCGTGGTAGCTCTTCACGTGCGCCTCGGCCTCGGGATCGCCGGGATGCCCCTGACGCTTCGCGAGCTCGACGATCCACAGCGAGAAGTAGAGCTTGAGCGTGTCCGACAAGCCCGGTCGCGCCATCGCACGGCGATAGATCGTGCGCGCCTCGCCGAGATAGCCGTGTGAGACCACCGTGATGAGCGGATCGGTGTAGACCTTCGGATCATCGGGCGCCAGCTCGGCCGCGCGGGCGAAGTCCGCCATCGCGAGCTCGGTGTCGCCGAGGAAGAACAGCAGCTTGCCGCGCTCGACCAGTCGCGCCGCGCGGCCTTGCACGTCGTCGCTCGGACGCGCGAGCAACTCGTTGGTGTGACGCAGCGCCATGCGAATGTGTCGCATCGAGGCCGCGCTGTCGCCCTGTCGCAGCGCGATCGCGCCGAGCTGCTGACGCGCCCGCGCTTCCCACTGCAGCTGCGCGGCCTCGTTGTCGTACGCGAGGTTCGCGAGATCCTCGTAGCGCGACTTCGCTTCGGTCAGCTTCGATTGCTTGAGCGCGATCGTGCCGAGCAGGTCGAGCGAGTTCGGCACCGGCTCGATGCCGACGCTGCGCTCGAGCAGCTTCTCCGCGCGCGTGGCCTCGCCGACCTCGTAGAGGCCTTCCGCCACCGTGTAGAACGCTTCGGGCATGCCGGGACGGATCGGCCGATCCGACCAGAGCTGGCGCGCACGACCGTGCAGCAGCTCGATCTGCGGCAGGCGATCCGCGGCGGCCTTCGGGTTCGCGGCCGCGAGTCGCTCGAGCTCGCGCTGCTCGAGCTGCGCGAGCTCCTGCCACGCGACGAACACGTCCTCTTTCAGCGCGATGCAGCGGCGCAGATGCACCATCGCCGCGTGGCCGAGCCCGGCCTGTCGCAGCGAGCGCGCGCGCAACAGGTGCGCGTACGCGTCCTTCGGGTGCGACTGCACCGCGCGCCGCGAGATGTTGTCGACGATCGCCCAGCCCTGCGCCGCGTAGGGCTCGGCCGACTCCGCGCCCGGGTCCGGAGCGAACTGCTCCGCGAACGCGAGCAGCGGCGTCGCGCTGCGACGCGGACGAAACGCTTCGTCCATCATCTCGGCGAGCTTCGCCACCGGCATGTCGAGCTCGACGCGCTTCATCGCCGTCTTCGCGCCTGCGACATCGTCGGCGCGCAGGTACAAGCGCATCAGCAGATAGCCGGTGACCTCGATGCGCCGGCGCGGCCCGCTGCCGGCATCGCTGTTGCGGGCCTTCACCGCCGTCTGGTAGCGCGCGACGTAGAGATCCGCGAGTCGCTCCACCACGAACGGCGAGGGGAATGCGGCCGCGACGTCTTCGAGCGCGCGCTCGAGCTCGTCGTGACGCAAGAGCGGCTCGGCGGCGAACGGACCGTTGCGCGTCACCCACTGCTCGAGCACGTCCCACTGCTCGAGCGCACGCTTGCGCTGCGCGTCGTCGCCGAAGCGCTGCGTCACTGCGAGCGCGAGCAACGAGGGCTTCTCCGCGCCGCGCCGTGCGGCCATGCGATACACGCCCGCCGCGGCTTCGGCGAGCTCGGGCGCGCCGAGCTTGCCGTCGCGCAGCTCGCCGGGGGTGAACAGCGCGATGCCGTAGCGCAACGCCTGCACCGCTTCCTCTTCGTCGCCTTTCTTCAGGCGATCGTCGAGGTAGCCGACCAGGAAGTGCAGCAGCTGCGCGCGCTGATCGGTGCGCACGGAGCTCTTCGGTCCGGCGAGCGCGAAGCGGTTGAGGCCCTCCTCGAAGTCGTCGAGGTCGCGCACGGCAATCGCAGCGCCGGGCTCGGTGAGCTCGGCTCCGACTGCGGGCTTGCAAGCGGGTAGAGCGATGCCGCCGAGCGCGAGGCAGAGCAGCGCGACCGGAAGGCGACGCATCCGCACCAGCATACCAGGGGGAACCGGCCACACCAGCGATCGCGCTGCGTCAGCGCGCAGATCAGCGGCTACTCGGTGAACGCATCGCCCCAGGCGAGCGCGAGCGTCAGGGTGTGCACCAGCCCGAAGTAGCGCCCCGCGTTCGTGGGTCGCGCGCGCCCACCGAGCACGAGGTCGGCGCCCGGTGCGTTGATGTCACCGCCTGCGTCCGCGAACTGGCCCGCGGCCGCCGGAGAGAACGCCGCGCGTGCGGCCGTGACGGTGCGCGGCAACGACACGTCGAGCCCATAGCCGGGCGTCAGCAACAGTGTCGTGCGCGTGCGACGACGCGTGCTGATCTTGACCTGCGCGCCCGCGGAGATGCCGATGCGTGCACCACCGCCCGAGCCTGCCACGGCGGCGCTGCGGCGCACCGGTGCAGTGTTGCCGTGGCCGGCGAAGAGCACGGTCGCGCGGGCGTGGGCCTTCCACGACACGTACGCGTCGATGCCGTAGATGTCCTGCAGCCCGCGATAGCGTCCGAACTCCGGTAGCACGAACGCGCGACGATCGAGGCCGACGAGTCGCAGCACTTGTTGACCGCCGTCCTTGCACTTCGCGCGCTGCACTCCGCCTTGGCAGAGATCGAGCCAGTAGAGGTTGAGATCGAGTCGCCACACGCGACTGCGTCCGAGCAGGAACGAGCCGCCGAGCGCGAGCTCCTGCGGCACGCGCTCGCGCAACGTCGCGCGGATCGGATCGGCGTCGCTGCACACCGGCACGCCGACGTCGGCCTCCGCGGCGCCCGCGGTCGGACGACACACGAGCGCGATGCCGCCGAGCGCGACCTCGCCACCGCGACGCAACGGGAACGTGCGGTAGCGACCGCCGAGTCGCACGGTCTCGTTCGCGAGCTGCAGGCCGAAGCCCACGGTGATCGCGGCATCGAAGCCCGGCGGCGCGCCGTTGCGTGGCACCCACTGCGTCCAGCCCTTGAAGCCGATGCGCTCGGCACACGCGGGATCCTCTTTGTTGGTGCACACCGAGCTCTCGCTGCCGCGCGATCCGAGTGCGGTGTCGTTGTCGAACGCGAAGCGCTCACGGATCATCGGCAGGTGCAGACCGGCGCCGAGCTGGAACGCGCCGCCGTCGTACGCGATGCCGAGCGTCACGTCGTGGCGATAGCTGACCTGTCCGCCGTTGGGCGGGCAGTGCTTCACGCCGATGCGCAGGCAACCCGGATTCGGATCGGGCGCGAGGTGGTAGCGCAGCGGGTCCGCACCGGTGAGCCGCGCCTGGCTGCCGACGTCGTAGATGCCCACGCCGATCGCGACGGGATCGAAGTAGAAGGACGCGCCGAGGAAGTAGCCCATGCCGGGGTGGACGATCGACGTCGGGCCATCGAGCCCGCCCATCGGCTCGCCGGTCGCGGGATCGATCGCAGCTCGTCGCACGCGCTCCTGCTCGAGCGAGCCGGCGATCGACACCGCGAACGCGCTCCCGCGCAGCGCACCGAGCATCGCGGGGTTGTGGTGCAGTGCCGTGACCGACGGGGTCGCGGGGCCCTGCGGTCCGATCCCGCCGAGGCGCGTCGCCTGGCCCGGCACCGCCTGCGCGACCCTTGGCACGAAGAGCGCCCCGAGCAGCACGAGAACCGCGCTTGCCACGGTTCGCCGCCCTTGCCTCGTCGCGCGCATCCCGTCGACGGCACGCGTCTGTGGCCCGCGCATGACCGCGCCAGCATATCCGACCACGTGCGCAGGGTTGACCGTCTGCGAGCTGCCTCCTAGCATGCGAGTGGCTCTCCGGATCCGGCCACCGCGAGGGCACCGACCTGCCGCCGAGCCATCGGGCTCTTTCTTCATGGGACGAACGCTGCGCCAGTTCACCTGTCGAGACGACCTTTGGGATCGCGTCGAGGCGCTGGCGGTGCGGCGTGGCATGACGCCGGACGACGTGATCCAGGCTGCGCTCGTGCAGCTGTTCTCGCGCAAGACCAACGACGGTGGCGCGAACGCGTCGCCGCCGCCGCGTGCTGCCACGCCTGCGCCTGCCGCTGCGGCCTCGGCTGCGCGACCCTCCGCACGGCCGGCCGCAGCCACGCCCGCGCCCGCACCTGCGGCGAGATCTGCCGCGATGGCGCGGCCCACCCCGGTGCCCGGACGCTTGCCGCCACCGACGGGACGCGTGCCCGCGGCCGCGCCTGCGACCGCGCTCGCGCGTCCGCTGTATCTGTACTTCGAAGGCCAGGTCTACGAGGTCAATCAAGATCAGTTCGTGATCGGCCGCGGCTCGAAGTACAGCGACCTGCCGATCAAGGACGCGAACATCTCGCGTCGTCACTGCGCGATCGTTCGTCGCAACGGGCAGTACTACATCAAAGATCTCGAGAGCACGAACGGCGTCGAGTTCAACGGTCAACGCGTCGACAACCACCTCATCCAAGAGGGCACGGTGTATCGACTCTGTGATCACGAGCTGCGCTTCTCGTTCATTCCGCCTTCGTGATCTGCGATGGCGTCGCGATCGAGCTCGCCGCTCGCACGGTTGCGCGAGCTGTTGCAGCGCGCGCGGGCGGATGGCTTCGCGGGTGTGCTCGCGAACGGCCTCGGTGACGAGCTGCGCACGGTGTGGGCGGCGTGCGGCGAGACGCTCGGCACCAGCGTCGATCGTGCGCGCGTGCACGGCGGGCTCGCGGAGTGGGACGTCCTTGCGAAGCAGCAGCGCACGGAGATCGTCGCGCTGCTGATGCGGTTGCTCGCGACCGCGAAACCGGCACCGGAGCGCGCGCGCGGGCGTGCGAAGGCGGTCACGACACCGCCGGCAGCCCAGCTCGCTGCGCTCGGCGGCGACGTGCGCGACGTGCCGGTGGACACGCTGCCAGGCGTCGGTCCGTCGACCGCGAGCAAGCTGCACGCGCGCGGGCTCGACACGCTCGAAGATCTCGCGCTCTTGTTGCCGAGCTCGTACGTCGATCACCGCAAGCGCAGCCCACCGTCGCAGTGGAAGGAAGGCGAGTGCGTCACGTTCGAGGCGCGCGTGCGAGGCGTGCGACAGGGCTTCCATGGCGGACGCTTCTCCGCGTCGATGGAGCTCGAGCTCGCCGAAGGCGAGGGCACCACGCGCGTCGGTGCGCGGTGGTTCCAACCGACCGGTGGGCTCGCCGACTGGGCGAAGCGCGGCGACGTGCGCGTCGTCGGGATCCCGCGCACGGTGCAGGGACGCTGGTGCCTCGTGCATCCGCAGCTGCGCACGCTCGAGGCCGAGATGCCGCCGGTCGGCGTGCGCTATCCGGTGGTCGAAGGCGTGCCGGCGGCGACGCTGGTGAAGCTCGTGCGCGCGGCGGTCGAGAAGGTCTGCGCCGCCGATCTGCCCGACGCGTTGCCGGAGTCGCTGCGGCGCGCGCATGCGCTGCCGAGCCTGGCGGTCGCGCTGCGGGCTCTGCATGCGCCCGGTGATGCGGTCGACGATGCCGAGCTCGCACGCCTGGCCGCCGGCACGTCGCGCGCGCACCAGCGACTCGCGTTCGACGAGCTGTTGTGGGTGCAGCTCGCGCTCGCGCTCGAGCGCCGTCGCTATCGCGCGGTGCCGTGCACGGTGCACGTCGATGCGGCCTTGGATCTGCCGACCTTGTTGCGTGCGAGCGTGCCGTTCGAACCGACGCGTGCGCAGCTGCGTGCGCTCGGCGAGCTGCAGCGCGACATGTCGTCGGGCCCGCCGATGATGCGCCTGCTGCAGGGCGACGTCGGCTCCGGCAAGACCGCGGTCGCGTTCGCGGCCGCACTGGGGATCGCGCGCGCCGGTGGTCAGACCGCGATCATGGCGCCCACCGAGATTCTCGCGGAGCAGCACCATCGCACGCTGTCGGCGTGGTGCGAGCGCGCGGGACTGAAGCTCGGGCTCATCACCGGCAACACGCGCGCAGGGCCGCGCGAGAGCCTGGTCGCGCTCGCGGCCGCCGGCAACATCGACGTGCTGGTCGGCACGCACGCGCTGCTCACCGCGGATGTCGGCTTCGCGCAGCTCGGGCTCGTGGTGATCGACGAGCAGCATCGCTTCGGCGTCGAGCAGCGCGCGCAGCTGCGCAGCAAGGGCGAGCATCCGCATCTGCTGGTGATGACCGCGACGCCGATCCCTCGCAGCGTCGCGCTCGTCGCGTACGGCGAGCTCGACCTCACGGTGATCGACGAGATGCCGCCCGGGCGCGTGCCGCCGCAGACCGAGCTGCGCTGTGGCGCGCGCGCGCTCGCGGGCGCACGGCAGCGCATCGCCGATGCGGTGAAGAAGGGCGCGCAGGCGTTCGTGGTGTGCCCGCTCGTCGAGGCCAGCGCGGCGCTCGAGGTCACCGACGTCGAGGCGACCGCACAGGCGTTGCGCGTGCTCATGCCTGCGCATCGCATCGGCGTCGTGCACGGGCGCATGCCCGCGCGCGAGAAGGACGCCGTGATGCAGAGCTTCCGCGCGCGCGAGCTCGACGTGTTGGTCGCGACGACGGTGATCGAAGTCGGCGTCGACGTGCCGGAGGCGAGCGCGATCCTGGTCGAGCACGCGGAGCGCTTCGGGCTCGCGCAGCTCCACCAGCTGCGCGGTCGCGTGGGACGTGGCCAGGGTGCTTCGCTGTGTGTGCTGCACACCGCGGAAGCGGAGGGCTCGGATGCCGCGGCGCGCTTGAAGGTGCTCGCCGAGCACGCGGACGGCTTCGCGATCGCGGAGGCCGATCTGTCCCTGCGTGGGCCGGGTGAGGTCTTCGGCACGCGCCAGGCCGGCGCGCCGCGACTGCGCTTGCCGGCGCTGAGCGGCGAGATCACGCGCTTGCTCGTGGCCGCGCGCGAAGCCGCCGAAGCGCT
>DASZPU010000560.1:0-17261 GCA_035550195.1 Nannocystaceae bacterium | reverse complement strand
GGAGACATGGCAGACCTGGCGACGGTGACAATCGGTACAATCGGTCCCGGTGTTACCGGAATCGCGGCGATTGGCGTCGTAGGCCACGAAGATAGTTGACGGCAGGGGCGCCGCAATGTCTTTATTGTCACCGTGACAATGTGGATGCCGGTCATGGCCGAGCGTGCGGGTCCTCGCTACCTCGCGATCGCCGATGCGCTTGCGGACGACATCCGTGCCGGTCGACTCGGCACGGGCGAGCGACTGCCCACGCATCGCGATCTCGCCGACGCGCTCGGCGTCACCGTCGGCACGGTGAGTCGTGCGTATCGCGAAGCGATCGAGCGCGGGCTGGTGAGCGGTGAAGTCGGACGCGGCACGTACGTGCGCGGCCAAGAGCGATCGCAGCCGACGACGGGGCTCGCGTTCCGCGATCCCGGCGATCGCTCGATGATCGATCTCGGCCTCAACTTCCTGCGCGTGCCGCAGCACGATCAACGCATCGTCGACACGCTCGCAGCGCTCGCGCGCGAGCCGGGTGTCGCGTCGCTGTTCGACGAGTACAAGCCGCAGCAAGGTCTGCGCAGCCATCGTGAAGCGGGCGCACAGTGGGTCGCACGCGGTGGGCTCGCGGTCGATGCCGATCACGTGCTCGTGTGCGCGGGAGCCCAACACGCGATGACCGTCGCAGTGCTGGCGTTGACGCGGCCCGGCGACGTGATCCTCACCGACGAGGTCACATATCCCACGATGATCACGCTCGCGCGCGTGCTGCATCGGCAGCTCCGCGGCGTGCCGATGGATCGCGAAGGCATGCTGCCCGATGCGCTCGATGCCGCGTGCAAGAGCCAGCATCCGCGGCTGCTCTACGTGATGCCCACCGTGCAGAACCCCACCGCGCGCGTGATGTCGGTGAAGCGACGCGAGCGCATCGCCGAGGTCGCCGCACGGCATCGCCTCGCCGTGCTCGAGGACGACATCTACGGCTTCCTCTCGCCGACGCGATTGCCTGCGCTGGTGTCGTACGCACCCGAGCGCGGCTACTTCATCGCCGCGTGCACGAAGTCGGTCGCGCCGGGGCTGCGCGTCGGATTCCTCGCGGTGCCGAAGGGCGAGACCGGTCGCTTCCTCGAGCCGCTGTGGGCCACCGCGGTGATGGCTGCGGCACCGATGGCGGAGATCGCCGCGCGCTGGATCGCCGACGGCACCGCCGACACGATGGCGGACGCGCGTCGCGTCGAAGCCACCGCGCGACAGAAGCTCGCGCGATCGATCTTGTCCGGCGTCGAGATCGACGGACACGAGAGCGCGATCCATCTCTGGCTACGCGTGCCGAGCGGCTCGAGCAGCGCGGGCTTCGTCGCGTGCGCGCAGCAACGCGGTGTTGCGCTCATCCCCGGTGAAGCGTTCGCGGTCGGCGAGCTGCGCACGCATGCGGTGCGCGTGTCGTTGGGGCCTGCACACGATCACGACGAGCTCGCGCGTGGCCTGCGTGTCGTCGCGGATCTGCTGCACGGCGCGGGCGCACCCGGCGTGGTCTAGCAACGCTACGGCGCGTGCACGCAGACCGTGCGCGCGGCCGCCTTCGGTGCCGGCGCGAGCGTGTGCATGCGCGCCCCGTCCCACTTCGCGCGCGGCTTGTCCTTCGCGTCGCCGTCGTGCCACCACGTGGTGCTCGCGGGCAGGAAACCACCGCTGCCCAGCAGCTCGAGCTCCGCACGCGTGGGCACGCGCCAGTCGCTCAGGCCCGCGACGTAGAGCTTCTCGCAGTGCTTGCGCGCGACCACGTTGTGCATCGCAGTGTCGCCTTCGATCGCGACGAGCAAGCCTTGCATCGCGCGGATCGTGCCGTGCGCGAGCGCTGCACTCACGTGGGCCGGCAACGCGGGACCTGCAGGCGCGAGCACGGCGAGCGGACGCGCAGGCGCGGGCGCGAGGCCTGCGCTGACGATCGTCGCGCTCTGCCCGGCACCGATCGCGAAGCGCACACCGAAGAGCACGAGCACGACCATCGCGATCGCGGCCATCGCCGGCAGCACGCGCGTGCGACTGCGCGGATCGGGCTTCGCACGCAGCACCGCGGAGATCCGCATCTCGGTCTGCGAGCGCTCGGGCGTGACCGGCGGTGTCTCGCGCAGCCGGGCTGCGATCGCAGGCGGTGCATCGTCGATCGCAATCGGCTGCGTGGTCGACTCGGCCGCGAGGCTGCGATCCGCGAGCTCGCGCGGGATCACCAGCACCGGCGACGTGACGTCCTGCGAGCTGAGCAGCTCGGGCGTGCCGGCCTCGGGCGTGAGGCCGTGCTGCGCGAGTCGAGCGAGCAACGTGCTCGCGAGCTCGTCGGCGCGTTCGTGCTCGAAGCGCAGCACGAACGCGCGCTCGCTGGGGATGCCGCTCTGCCGCACGAGTCGATAGAGATGCTCGAGCTGCACGCCGTCGAGGTTGCGACCGCGGCACAGCGTGAAGATCGTGCGCGCGTCGGCGCGTGCGAGCGATCGCTGCAGCGCGCGCGCGTCGACTTCGACACCGGCGCAGACGTCGACGCGCAGGCCAGCATCGACCAGGCTCTTGAGCACCTTCGCGAGCGCGGTGGCATCGGCGGCGGAGCACGCGAGCACGACGGTCGGCTTGGCGGCGGTCACGGGATCCCCAGGCTCGATCCGTTCGTATATTTTAGCAATACAAAATACAGAAAATTCTCTGTGTAATCTCACAAGGCCGCTGGGACGGCGTTCCGCAGGCCGCTCAGCCGGCCAGCTGGCAGACGAAGGCCTCGTCGGCCTCGCAGGTCATCGTCTCGAAGGCGCACGAGCCGCTCGCACACTCCTCGCCGTTCACACAGGGCTGGCCCTCGGCCTTCACGGCTTCGCACAACCACGGCGTCGTTTCCCCGACGTCGCACCACGCTCCCTCCGCGCACGTGCCGTTGCACGCTTCGCCGACCTTCGGCGGCGCGACGCACTTCACCGTCGCGCCATCGCAGATGAGATCGTCGGCGCAGAACACCTCCATGCACGACTCACCGAGCTTCGCAGGTCGCACGCACGCGCTGGTCTGCTCGGTGCCGTCGTTCATCACGACGCACGTGAGGTCGTTCGCGCACGAACGACCGAGACACGCTTCGCCCTCCGCCGCGCGATCGCAGGGATCGACGCACACCTCACCATCGCACAACAGTCCCTGCGCGCAGTCGTCGTAGCCCACCATCGCGACCTGCATGCACGCCGCGCCCACGGCCTTGCCGCCGAAGTAGAGCTTGCACGGTCGACACGCATTCTCGTCGACCGCGTCTTCGATCTCGCCGCAGCCGATGTCGCGGTAGAGGCCCACGCCGTCGCCGCCACAGTCCGCGTCGTAGGTGAGCCCGGCCTCCATCGCCGGAGCGAAGAACATCTCGAACAGCTGCGCGGCGGTCGGGCGGCACTCTTCGGCGGGGATCATCGACTCGCAGCCGCATTGCTGCTGCAGATCGCAGATGACGTCGGCGATCGCTTCCGGGAGATCGTCCTCCGCGACCGGCGGATGATCCGAGCCGTCACCACACGCTGCGAGCAGGAGGATCGACCACAGGCCATGCGTGCGCATGGTCCGATGCTATCCCGCCTGCCCGCGCGCTCGCTGTGGGGCCGATCACCGTCAGGGCGCGAGCACGGCCACCCACACGTCCTCGTACCCTTCGGCCTCGGCTTCGCAGCCCGCGATCGCGCGCGGCTCTTGGTAGCCCATCGCGGGGCCGGCCAGCTCGCGATCCCACATCATGCCGCCCTCGGCGTCGTAGCGGCGCACGATCGCGGAGTAGCCGGCGGTCATGTCGTACTTGGTCGCGAGCGCGACGAAGCCACCGTCGGGCATGCCCTCGACGTCGACGAGCTGCGCGTCGACGAACGGATCCGCGAGCGTCCACTCGACGTTGCCGTCCGCATCGTAGCTGTGGAGATCGGCGTGGTCGTTGTCGGCGAGCTGGATGCCGACCAACGTCGACGCTCCGTTCGCACCGACGGCGATCACGTAGTCGGAGTACATGTCCATGCTGTCGACGATGTCGCTCCACACGTCGTTGCCATCGGCATCCATGCGCACGACCGCGGCGTCGCCGTTCATGTTGTCGTAGCTGCCGCCCGCGACGATGCCACCGTCGTCGTAGGCGCGCGCGCGGAAGAGGTTGTCGCAGCCGTTGCAGCCGTCGCTGCCCTTGCGTTCCTCGGTCCAGAACTCCAGGCCGTTGGTGTTGTACTTCGTGACGAACGCGTAGAGCCCGTGCGTGCCGACCACGAACACGTCGCCGTTGTCACCCAACGCCACGCCGTAGCCGCGACCGTCGTCGGTGTCCGCGCCGGTGCGCGTCCACAGCTCGGCGCCGTTCGCATCGAGCTTGCGCACCCAGACGTGCTCGACGTCGAGATACTCGTGGCCCGAGACGATCACTTCGCCGTCGTCCTCGATCGCGACGCCGTAGCCGCGATCGGTCTGCCCGCCACCGCTCTCGGTGTCGCTCGCCGAGTCGTAGACCATCTCCCAGCCCACCGTGCCGGTGGGATCGATCGACAACGCGAGCACGTCGTAGGTCTCGAGGTCGGCCGATTGCGCCTCGCCACCGATCGCGACCTGGCCGGCCGCGTTGATGCTCACGTCGCGCGCACAATCGTTGCCGCCGGCGTCGGTGCCCTGCACGAGCTCCCAACGCACGCTGCCCGACTCCACGCAGTCGACGTTGCAGCCGTCGCCGTCGACGTCGTTGCCGTCGTCGCAATCTTCGCCGTCGTCGACCACCATGTTGCCGCAGCTCGCCGTTGCGTCGGTGGTCGACGACTCGTCGACCGCGGTGTCGCTGCTGCTCGACTCGTCGGTGCCGCTCGCCATCGTCGGATCGCTGGGATCGCTCGGATTCGTCGTGGTGGGATCGCTGGGATCGCTGGTGCTCGGATTCGTGGTCGCGCTCGGATCGGTGCCGGACGAGTCGCTCGAGCCTTCTTCGTCGGAGCCAGGCGAGCTGTTGCCGCCGCACGCGACGAGGCCGAGGGATCCGAGCAGCGCCACGCAGGAGATTCGCTTCATGCCCGAGTGACGGGCGTGCACACGAATGTGACTGCCCGCGTGCGCAATCACTCGGCGTCGGCCGGCACCGCGCGCGCCCACGCGCCGAGCTCGATGCACTCGACTTCGCACGGCCCGCAGCCGAAGCGCACGTGCAGATGCGTCGCGTGTCCCGGTTCGTGCCGCACGAGCCCACGATTCGCGGCGTGGCCGCGCGGGTATTGGATGATGCGGCGCAGCTCGTCCTTCGGCACGCCCGAGTCGCGCGCCGCGCGGTACAGCTCTTCTTGCAGCGCGTAGTCGAGCCACACGACGGCGGTGTCGACCTCCGCGAGCGCGACTGCGAGATCCCACACCGCGAGCCAGTCGACGCGTCGCTTCGTCAGCTCCATCCACGACGGCACGTCGACCTTGCGCGGCAACGCGATGTCGACGTCGCGCCCGGTCTGGTGCGAGCTGTGCCCGCCGAGCGGGCCACCACGCACGCGGCTCATCGCACCGATCGCGATCGTGCCGCCGTATGCGGTGCGCTCGCGATACCAGGCGAGCGCGCGCACGAATTCGCCGACCGCATGCGAGCTGCCGTATGCGGCATCGGGGAAGCGCAGCTTGTAGCCCTCGCCCTCGGGGATCACGACGCCGCCGAGCAACATGCCGTCGTCGGGTGCACCGACGGCGATGCCACCACGCGCGATCGACTCGTCTGCCTTCGCGCCGCGCACCCAGTCGTGCACGATGGGATCGATCCAGATCGTGAGCGCGTTACCTTCGCGCATCTTGTCGCGATACGGCCAGTTGTAGGCGCGCAGATCGTGGCTGTCGACGCCGTGCGCACGCGCGACGCTCACCCAGGTGTCGCCGGCCTGCACGGTGTACGAGAGCTCTCGGCGCGGCGGCGGGATCCGGCGCGCCTTCACCTGCAGGCCGGCGCCTTTGCGCAGTCGCTGCAGATCGGGCGACAGACCGTTCCAGCTGCGCACGTCGGCCTCGCGCACCGCATAGCGCGCGGCGACTTCCGCGATCGTCTCGCGCGGCACCATGCGATGACGCACCCATCTCTGCGCGCGCGGGTACTCGATGGTCGCGGTGGTATCGCAGCGACTCGGATCGACCGATCGCCGCCATGGATCGGGATCGTCGTCGCTCGCGAGCAGTGCCGCCAGCGTCGCAGCGAGGAGCAGCACCTCATCATCTTTGCACGACCCACGTCGGTGTGTCACAGCCGCACAGCGTGGCCTGCCGGTAGCGTCAGGCCCGCCCGATTCGCACACGTAGGGGCCGCGTAGCAACGCCGACGAGGTCGGATCCATCCTTGCAAGCTCGACGGTGACTGGAGGACTCCATGAACCGATTCGATTTCAGCCGCGACCGTCTCCTCGAAGCCATCGGCCTGCAGCAGCGCAGAAGCATCGCTTCGATCGTGCTGCCCAGCATCGGCATGTTCGGCGTGGGCTTGGTCGCCGGCGCGGGCCTCGGCCTGCTGTTCGCACCGCGCAAGGGCAAGGAGCTGCGCGAGGACCTCGGCACCAAGCTCAGCGACGCGGGCCACAAGGTCGGCGACATGGCGAGCAGCATCCGCCGCAAGATCACGCGCACGGGTCGCGCGATGAGCGACGACCTGTCGGCAGCGCTCGAAGAGGTGCGCGACACCTCGACCGGCAGCGGCAACGGCGTGTACGCGGGACGGTGATGGTCATGCGCACGAGACGTTCGCGTTCGCTCGCACTCGCTGCATTCCTCGGGGCGACCCTGGCTTCCGGTGCTGCGCTCGCCGACAAACCGAAGTCGGCTGGCGAGAAGATCGGCGAGCGGATCTCCCGTGGCGTCGTGGAGGAGTCGTTGGAGACCCTCGACAAGCCGGAGAACCGCGAACGGCTCGGGCGCATCATGAACTCGCCGCAGATGCGCACGGCGATGCACGACATCACCGAGTCGATCGTGCTCGGCGTCGTGCACGGCATCCGCAAGGCCAAGGTCGAGAAGCTGATGGGCCTCGACGCGAAGTCGATCGGCGTGGGCATGGACGAGCACGTCACGCCCGCGGCCGGCCGGCTCACCTATCGCATCGTCGATTCGGCGGTCAGCGCATCGCTGCAAGACAAGCACATCGGGCAGATCGAGAAGCTCGCGGAGGGCACGACGCATGCGGTGCTCGCGGGCGTCGGCACCGGCATCCGCGACGAGGTCGCGCCTTCGCTCGCGGTCGCGCTCGACAAGGACATCGGGCCCGCGATCGCGCAGATGATCGAGCGCGACATCATGCCCGCGGTCGGACGCGGGCTCGATTCCCCGGAGATGCAGTCCGCCATCGCCAACACGGTGCGCAACGTCGCGAGCGAGCTCGTCGCCGGCACCGACGACGCGATGGAGGCGGAGAAGGCCAAGGACGAGCAGGCCGGCAAAGAGAGCGGATTGCAGGTGTTCGGCGGCCGCATCGCGATCGGCTACGCGGTCGCGGTGTTCGTCGCGTTCGCACTCGGCACCGCGTTGGTGGTGCTGACCGTGTTGATGGTGCGCAACGTTCGTCGTACGCGTCACCAGCACGAGGAGGCGAAGCGCCGCGAAGAGACGCTGATGCACCTGCTCGACAGCATCGAAGCCGATCATCCCGAGCTGCGCACCGACATGCATCGCCTGGTGCGTGAGCAGCTCAACACGGAGCAGACATGACGACGCAGAACCTACCGGTGAAGGCCGAGGAATCCTCGGTCGCGCTGCTGAAGAGCGCGATCTCCGACGTGGGCGACATCGTGCGCGCGGAGATCGAGCTCGCGAAGGTCGAGGTGCGCGAGGACGCGAAGCGTCTCGGTCGCACGATACCGATGGGCGCCGCAGGCGGCGTCCTCGGGTTGTTCGGGCTGGTGTTCCTGCTGCACACGATCGCGCTCGCGCTCGATCTGGTGCTGCCGGGCTGGGCCGCGTACCTCATCACCGCCGCGGTCACGCTGACGGCCGGCGCGGCGCTGCTCTTCTTCGCGTTCGGCCGCCTGAAGGACTGGAAGTCGTTCGTGCCGGAACGAACGCTCGAGAGCCTCGAGGAGAACAAGCGATGGATGCAACGAAGGCTGAGCTAGAGAGCCGCATCCGCACCAAGCGGGCGCGACTGGACGACAAGCTCGCGCGCCTCGGCGCGCGCTTCGAAGAAGCGAAGCACACGTCGAAGCTGGTCGGGATGATCACCGCAGGCGTGGTGGTCGCGATGGCGCTCGTCGGTGCCACCGCGATCCTCGTGCGCGGCATCGTTGCGCGGCGTCGACGACCGCGCGGCATCGTGGTGTTCCCGCGCTGATTCAGCAGCGCGGCGCGTCGAAGTCGAGCTCGGTAAAGGGCGCGAGCTCGAGCTCGCCGAGACGACCGACGACGTGGATGTCGTCGATCGCGGTGATCTCGAAGGTGCCGACGAGCGAGCCGCCGCCGCCGGAGCAATCGCCTTCGGGGCGCAACGGACCGGTGCTGAACAGGAAGCCGTTGATGTCCTCGAGCCGACCGGTCGCGCCGACGACCTGCAGATCGGGCGGAAGGTTGAACGACACGCTCCAGCGCTCGCCGCAGGGGAGCTCGCCGTAGGGGTCTTCGCAGGTGTCGAGGCCGAGCGTCGCGGTGACGAGCAGCGCATCGGGACCGAACGGATCGCCGCCGGTGGTGGTGCCGTCGTCGCCACCGCTGCCCATCGACGTGTTGCCGGTGGAATCGAGCTCGGGCAGATCGCCGAAACGAATGGCGTAGTCGTGGCGCACCGCGGGCGGCGGATCGTCGCCGGTCTCGCTCGAGCTCGAGCCGCCCGGCGTGTCGCTGCTGCTCTCGCTGCCGGGCGTGATCGTGGTGTTGCCGGTGGTCTCCGCGACCTCACCGACCTTCACCGGCATCGCACAACCGGCGACGAGCGACACGAAGAGCGCGCGCTTCACTGCCCACCCACGCACGTCGACGCGAGCTTGCGCGCCGCGGCCGACGCAGGCGCGCGCGCAGTGATGACGCCGGCGATCTGCTGCGCCTTCGCCTCGTCTCCGGTGGCGCAACGCACCTCGACCTCGAGCAGATCGCGAACGTCCGCGAGCCGACTGTCGGGAAAGGCATCGCGATGAGCCGCGAGCGCAACGGTCGCATCGCTCCACCGCTGCTCGGCAAACGCGAGCTTGGCATCGCCCAAGAGTCCAGTGTCATCGGAGGATGTGCGCGAGGGCGAAGCGGGAGCGGAAGCGGAAACGGAAACGGAAACGGAAGGGGAAGCGGAAGCGGAAGCACGCACACGCGCAGGCACGGGCAGAGCCTGTTGCAGCGGTGTAGCGCCCTTCCCCGCCGGCACGACCGCCGGCGTCGTGGGCGTAGTCGTAGTCGTAGTCGTAGTCGTAGTCGTGGACGTGGACGTGAACGTGGACGTACCCGCGCCCGCGCCCATACCCCCACGCTCCTCGCGAAGCCCGAAATCGATCACGCTCACCGCCCCCACCGTCACCAACGCCCCGATCGCAATCGCCTTCCCGACTCCGAACGCACCGAACACCCCTGCCAACACCGACGCCTTCCCGAGCTTCGGCGCGATGAACACCCAACAATGCCGCGCAACCCCACGCGGCGCCCGCGTAGCATCGCGCAACGAGATCACCTGCGCCCCTGCGGCCGCTTCACCGAGCTGCGATTGGAGCTCTTGCCGCGCGACCCGAACGCGCCAGTAGATCGTATTCGTGTTCGCCCCGGTCGCCCGAGCGATCTCCGGCGCGCTCCACCCTTCGAGCTCGCTGAGCACGAACGCCTCGCGCACGCGCGCATCGAGCTGCGCCAAGATCGACTCGATCACGAGCTCGTCTTCACGCGATGCCTCTTCGCGCGCAGGCGCAGCCCCGAGCGCATCGAGCTTGCGACGATGTCGACGCTCGCTGCGGCGATGATGCGACGCGACGCGACGCGCGATCCCATACAACCACGCCTTCGCCGACGCGGGCCCGTGCAGTGATCCCATGCGGCGATGCGCAGTGACCCACAGCTCTTGCATCGCATCGTCGATCGCCGCTGGCGGCACACCGAGCCGGCGCAGACACGCCCACGTGAACGACGCGTGCGTGCGATAGAGCGCGACGAACCCCGAGTCGCCCTCGGGCGCTTGCATCGCGAACGCACCGGATGTCGCCGCACTCACCTCCACGAAGCATGTCATGCCCGGCCGCCCCGCGAATCCGTGGCGCGCCCGAAAAGCTGGTTCAACCGCATGGGATCACTTGCGTTTGTCCAGGCCGCGCAGCCGCACCTCGAGCCCGAGCAGGCCGCGCACGCCCGCCGGTGCGGGCCGGTAGACGTTCGCGGCGCGCCTTCCGTCGGGGAGCTCGATCCGGAACTCGGGGAACAGCACCGGGATCGTCGCCATCGCGGTCGCCCAGATCGACAGCCGTCCGGTGAGCGGCGCACGAATGCCGGCCTCCGCATCGATCGCGAGCCACACCGGTTGCTGCACGCCGAAGCCTCTCGTCTTCGCGCGCATCACTCCCACTTCGATGCCACCGCACGCGACCACGTCGATGCGTCGCTGCGGCGCGGTCGCACACACGCGCGGCGCGATCGTGCCGAGCTGCACCGTGATCGGAGCGATCGGATCGTCGACGCGCTGCGGAATCCACCAGCTACCCGCGAGCTCGCCGCGCACACGTCGCGTGCCGATGCCGATCGCGAGATCGAAGCCACCCGTGACCCCCGGTACCGCACCGAACTGCACGCCCGCACGCGCACGCAACCACGCCGCGAGCTCGCGATCGCGTGGCTCCTTCGCCCGCGGCGGCTCCGGTGTCACGACCACGGGCTCGTTCGGCTTGTCGCCACGACGCACACGCAACGGCGGCTTCGTGCGCGGCGCCGGCACGGGCGTCGGCACTTCGACCGCCGCAGCGACCGCAGATTCGACGTCGACGGTGGCGGTCGTGACGATGGGATCGAGCAACACCGCACCGACGAGCGCGGCCGCATCCGCGAGCGTCTCGCAGTCCGCCGCGTGCAGCGTCCGCTCGTCGACCAACGTGCCCGCGACGATGCGCAGATCGACCGCGAACCCATCGAGCTCCGCGCGCACCTCTGCATCGAGCGACAGCTCGTCGGCTTGCAGCTCGCGCTGCACCAGCGTCGTGATGCGCTCGCGCAACGCGCCCGCGTCCGGACATCCCGCCGGCGCACGCCACCGCAGGCCCTCCACGTTTTCGCCCGGCGCCGGCGGCAACGCGGGCGCGAAGAGCAGCGCGAGCGCGAGCAGCGACGACACTGGCGAACGCGAGACTAGCAGCCTCGCGGCGCGCAGCAGGCCTTCGGCGAGAAATCGTATCGACCAACCACGGGTTCGCCCCGCTGCCGGGCACTACCCCCATGAACCCCGGCAACGGGGCTGATGGAAAACCAAGATGGACATGACATTGCGTAGCGCGTTCCTCTGCACCTCCACCCTTGCCCTGGTGTCGCTATTCGCGTGCGATCCGAAAGTCGGAGAGCCCGGCGACGAACAGGAGATCGAAGACAGCAGCGACTCCGACGACGAAGACGACAACGGCTCCGCCGAAGGCAACAACGCCGAAGGCGGCTCGGCCGAAGGCAGCACCACCGTCGGCACGTCGGTGGGTTGCGAAGAGGAAGGCTGCGAGACCGGCGACGATCCGCCGCCGCCCACCGGTGAGCAACACGCGTACGCGATCCACTGGGGCGACGTTCCGCCGATCGACGTCGGCGAGAGCGACAGCGGCGGCTCGGGTGGCGATCCCGGTGGCCCTGGTCCGTTCGGCGATCCCGAGTCGATCTTCGTGAACATCGGCAACGGCAACGACAGCTGCGGCGATCCGTGGGGCGACGGTGGTTGTGGACAGTGGAGCGTGAGCTTCACGCTGCCCGCGGACGTCGTGCCCGGCAGCTACGCGCTCCGCGATCTCAACGGCTCGCAGTTCGCCACCGGCCCCGATCGCGGCGGCGGTGATTGCTGGGGCGGCGGTGGCTCGCTCGACGGCACGCTCGTCATCGAGTCGATCGACGACATCGCGATCGTCGGTCACATCGAAGACGCGGTGTCGTTCGACTTCGACGCGAACGTCTCGTTCTCCGCGCCGCTTTGCGGCGACTAGCAGGGTGCGGAAGAAGCACGCGAAGCGTTCTTCCGGACACCCTGCTAGCGGCCGAACGCCAGATCGGCGAGCACGCGCTCGTGCTCGCCGATGACGGTCTTCACGCCGATGCGCGCGACGAAGTCGTCGAACAGCGGCCACAGCGTGTCGCTGGCCCACGCGCGGAAGAATCCGAAGTGCCCGATGCTGGGCGTACCGAGCATCGCCGCCGACAGGTGACGATGCTCGATGCGCGCGTCCTCGAAGTGATCGTGCAACCACTTCACGTTGCCGAGCGGCGCGAAGCCGTCGTCGTCGAACGAGAGCGCGAGCATCGGCCCTTCCCACCGCGCCATCCGCTCGCGCATGTGCGGCAGCTCGGAGAACAGATACTCGTGCGCGCTGCACCAACGTGCCCACTGCAGTGCGACACCGGCGGGCAGATCCTCACCGAGCCCGGCCCAGCCCGGTAGATAACCGAAGCGCGCGACGAGGGCCGGGATCGCGGTCTTCATCACGAAGCCGAACCAATGCCGACGCAGTCCCGGGAAGCGTCCGACGAAGCCACCTTGTGCACCGACGGTGACGATCGCGTGGGCACGCGGCGAGAGGCTCGCAGCGATCTGTCCGCCGAAGCTGTGACCGACTGCGACGAGCGGCACCGAGCTGTCGTAGTCCGCCATGGTGCGCTGGGCGATCGCAGCGTCGTCGATCCAGTCTTCCATCGTGACTTCGTCGTCGACGAGCGGCAGCGATCGCGAACGACCGACACCACGGAAGTCGTACGTGAGCACGGTGAGCCCGCGTGATGCGACGTGCCGCGCCCAGTCCTCGTAGTAGCGTTGGGGCACCGCGGTGGCGCCGTGGACGACCACGCTCGCGCGCGATCGGGTGTTGGGTCGGAAGAGGCGGGCGCCCAGCACGCGTCCGTCGACGGCGACGAGCTCGAGATCGTTGGAGCGGACCATGGCTGTTGGTTTGTGCCGGATTCATGGCCGGACGCCGCCGCGGCGCCCGCATTTCGCCCCTGCGCTGTTGCAGGTAACAAGGGCCCGGTCGGACTGCGATAATGCAGGCGTGATCGACTGGGACGACGTCCGCTTCTTCCTTGCGATCCACCGGCACACCACGCTCGCCGCGGCCGCGGGCGCGCTGGGGCTCGACGCGACCACGGTCGGTCGACGACTCGCGCGACTCGAGTCGCAGGTCGACACGCGTTTGTTCGACCGCACTGCGAAGGGTTACGTCGCGACCGCCGCGGGTCAACGCATGCTGCCGCGCGCGGAGAAGATCGAGCGCGAGCTGTTGTCAGCGCTGCGCGACGTCGAAGGCGAAGACCAACGGCTCGCCGGGCTCGTGCGCGTCACCGCCACCGAGATGTTGTCGACGCGCTTCCTGTCGCCGAACCTCGTGCACTTCCAGAAGAAGTATCCCGAGATCCGGCTGGAGCTGATCTGTACCAATCGCGATCTCGATCTCGGGCGTCGCGAAGCCGACATCGCGCTGCGGCTCACGCGGCCGCAACAAGACGACGTCGTGGTGAAGAAGCTCTACACGATCGAGCTGGGGCTCTATGCGTCGCGCGAGTACGCGGCGACGTACGGGCTGCCGAAGGACGGCGAGCTCGCGGGCCATCGCGTGATCGCGTTCGCCGACACGCGCGCGTTCCGACGCGAGAACGAGTGGCTCGACGAGCAGACGCAGGGCGCGACCATCGTGCTGCGCTCCGACAGCGTGTCGTCGCTGGTGTCCGCTGCGATCGCGGGCGTCGGCGTCGCGATGCTGCCGTGCAAGGTCGCCGAGGTCGAACCGGAGCTGCTGCGCGTCGCGCATCCCGGCAGCCCCGAGCCCCGCATCGTGTGGCAGGCGGTGCACCGCGATCTCGTCAACGCGGCGAGAATCCGCGCGGTGCTCGACTTCCTCGGGCGCTTGTTCACCGCGCGCCCGCGCGAGCCGATCTCCGCCGCGAGCTAGCGACGTCGTCGTCGCAGCTGCAGCACGAGCCACGCGAACGTCGCGAACACCGGCGGCGCGAGCCCGGCTGCGTTGCAGCCCGAGCCACCCCCGCCGCCGCCTTCACCATCCGCCGCGGGCCCGCCCGTGCCGGTGCCGCCGCTGCCACCGCTCGGATCTTCGCCCGCATCGCTGCCCATGCCCGATCCGCTGCCGCCGTCGTCGACGCTGCCGTCGTCGACGCGACACTCGCCGACGTAGCAGATCATGCCGTCGGGGCACTCCGCATCTTCGTCGACCGCATCGTCGCAATCGTCGTCGAGCAGGTTGCACGTCTCGGGCATCGGCGGACCCGGCTCGCAGGTCGTCGGATCGCACGTCCACGCCTCGCGCGCGCACCAACCCACACCGCAGATCGGACGCACGCGCTCGTCGACGCGCCCGTCGCAGTTGTCGTCGTAGAGGTTGCACACCTCTTCGGCGTCGGGATGCATGCTGGGATCTTCGGGCTCGCAGTCGCCGGGCTCACCCGCGTAGTCGGGCGTGCCCACGCAACCGACGATCGTGTCCATGCTCTCGGACTCGACCTGCCCGTAGTAACCGTCGCCATCGCCGTCGGGAAAGAGCTCGATCGGGATCGCGTCCTCGTCGATCTCCGTGTCGCAGTCGTCGTCGCGCAGGTTGCAGAGCTCGACCGCATCGGGGTGCACGCTGTCGCGGCTGTCGTCGCAGTCGTCGCCTGCGGTCGCGTAGGTCTGCGGGCCTCCGCCCATGCAGTGCACGAGTGGCGCGTCGTTGCGCCCGTAGCCGTCGTTGTCGCCGTCGTACCAGTACTGCTGTGCGGTGCAGCCGTAGACGAGATCGAAGTTGCCGTCGTCGCCCATGTCGCCGCTCGAGCTGCCGTTGCCGTTCGCGGCGAGCACGGAGATCGCCAGGCGCACCGCACCGGGATCGTTCGGTGCGATCCAACGGAACTGGAACTGCGTGCTGCCGCCCGACATCGACTTCGGCGACGAGTGCGTGAGCCCGTCGTTGACCTCCGCGAGGCCCGAGCCGCCGATCGCCTCGAGCACGCCGGCATCGGCTTCGATGTAGACGCCGGCCGCGTTCTGGCCCGGCGCGTTCACGGTGAGCGTGACGGTGACCTGATCGCCGGGATCGATCGTCGTCGGCGACGTCGACACCGAGAGATTCACGCTGCCGCCGCCGTGACAGCCGACGCAACCCGCCGACGGTTGCCCGCCGGAGTGCGCGTAGGCGGACGACGAGCTCACGAGCACCGTCGTCGTCGCCACGATGATGAGCGCGCGCCCCATCCCTTTGCGGATGTTCGCACGAAATGGCGGCGGCTTGCTGGCGCGCGCATCGCTCGGCATGCTGTCGATTCCGATGTCGGCGACCGACTTCGAGCTGCTCACGGCGTGGCGCGCGGGCGACAAGACCCGCGGCAATCAGCTCTTCGGCCGTCACGTGCGCGCGCTGCTCGGTTTCTTTCGTAACAAGGCCGACGATGTTGCCGAGGATCTGACGCAGCGCACCTTCCTCGCGCTCGTCGAAGCGCAGGGGGATTTCCGCGGCGACGCGTCCTTCCGTACGTATTTGTTCGCAGTCGCGCGCGGGCAGCTGCTGATGCACTTCCGCGGGCGCGCGATCGACAAGCACCGCATCGATCCGCTCACGTGGTCGGCGGTCGACGGCGGTGCGGCGCCGCGACGTGGCGCGATCGCGCGGCAGGAGCAGGCGCTCGTGCTCGAAGCGATGCGACGGATCCCGCTCGACTACCAGATCGCGCTCGAGCTCTTCTACTGGCAAGAGCTCGGCGTCGCCGAGATCGCGACGGTGTGCGAGTGTCCGGCCGGCACGATCAAGGCGCGCCTGTCTCGCGGGCGCGAGCTGTTGCGCGATCGCATCGTCGAGCTGGTCGATCGCGACGAGCTGTTGAAGAGCACGCTCGACGACGTCGACGGGTGGATCCGTTCGTTGCCGCCGATCGTCGCGGGGATCGACGAGAGCGCGAGTGTCTGAGATCGCCCACGATGCGCCGACGCTGGGCGAGCGCGCAGCGATCGGGCGCATCGGTGCGGCGCTCTTCGGTGGCGATGCCGAGCTGCCGGTGCTCGGACGCTATCGCGTGATCGAGCGCATCGGTGCGGGTGCGTTCGGTGCGGTGTATCTCGCGGAGGATCCGCAGCTGCGTCGGCGCGTCGCGATCAAGCTCGCGCATCGATCGCACGGCGACATCGCATGGCGCGAGCGCCAGCGTCGCGAGTGGCTCGCGTTGGCGAAGCTCGCCCATCCCAACATCGTCGGCGTGCACACGGTGGAGAGCACGGTGGATGCGCGATGGTTCATCGTGATGGAGCTGGTCGACGGTGGTGATCTGCGCAAGTGGTCGGCGCGCTCGCCTGCGCGCGCGCAGATCCTCGACGTGCTCGCGCAGGCCGGGCGCGGGCTCGCGGCTGCGCACGCGGCCGGGCTCGTGCATCGCGACTTCAAGCCGGACAACGTGCTGTTGGATCGCGATGGGCGGGCGAAGGTCGGCGACTTCGGGCTCGCGCGCGAGCTCGCGGTGGCGGAGGACAGCGCGGATGCGATCGCGACGCAGTCGGGCGCCGCGGGCACGCCGGCATACATGGCACCGGAGCAGATCCTCTACGGGCGCGCGGACGCGAAGAGCGATCAGTTCGCGTTCTGTGTGAGCGCGTTCGAAGTGCTCACCGGCGCGCGACCGTTTCGGGGGCGCACGGCGATCGAGCTCGCACATGCGGCGGAGGTCGGCGCGATCGAAGGCGCGTCGCGGCTGCCGTCGTCGGTGCGCGCGGTGGTGTTGCGCGGGCTCGCGGGCGATCCGGCGCGGCGGCATCGCGACATGGATGCGCTGCTCGCTGCGTGGGATCGGCGTGGACGTGCGGGGCCGGCGATCTGCGGTGCGGCCGTCGTCGGCGTCGCGCTGCTGATGGCGGGCACTCCGGTGCACGCGGCCGCGGCGATCTGCGAGCGCGACGACGCGATCGATCGCGCCGCCGAGGACGTGCGCACGCAGGTGTCACGACGGATCACCGATGCGCGCGCGGACGACGTCTCGGCGCGACTCGAGTCGTTCGTCGCCGGCATGCACGACACGCGCACCGAGGCGTGTGGCGCGAGCATCGAGCTGTTCGATCGCCAGAGCGTGTGCCTCGCAGGGGCCGAGCGCGCGCTCGCGACGTTGCGCGAGTGGATCCCGCA
>DASZPU010000559.1:0-2244 GCA_035550195.1 Nannocystaceae bacterium | reverse complement strand
CACATCCCCGTGCCGTCGTCGTCGCTCGTCAGTCGCGTCGCGCCGATCGTCGACGACGGCCTCGATCCCGAGCCGCGCAGAGGTGGCGTGCCGTGGTTCTGGCTCGCGCTTACGCTCATCCTCGGCGGCGGATTGTTCTGGGTGCTCTACACGCAGACCGATCTGTTCAGCGGCGACGTCATCGCATCGCGCAACGCGAAGGTGCAGGCCGAGGCCGAGGCCGAGCTCGAGGCGCAGAAGAAGGACGCCGAGGCGAAGCAGAAGGAGTACGGCACGATCGAGATCGACAGCGAGCCCAAGGGCGCGCGCGTGTTCGACGTGCGCAGCGGCCCCGAGGCCAGCTTTCCCGCGCTGCCCGTCGATCACGAGTACGTGGTGATGGTCAGCGCGCCGGGGCACATCCCGCGCATGCGCATCGTGAAGGGCTCCGAGCTCGCTGCGCCGGTCATCGTCGATCTGGATCCGTTGCCCGCCGGCACCGCGATGCCGCCCTTGCCCGACGAGCGCGCGCCCAAGCTCGCGCCGACGCCGAGCAAGCAGACCGAGACATTGGTGCTGCGCAGCAACACGAAAGACGCGACGCTGGGACTCCTGGTCGGGTTCACGCCCGGCGTGAAGATCGTCGACGTCGATGTCGCGCAGCCGCAGCGCTACCTCTTGGTGCTCGCGGGCCACGAGCCCGCGGAGCTCGCGGTGAAGGGCCGCCACTTCGAGGAACAGGGCGGCAACCTCGTCTACTTCGAGAAGGTGACGTTGAAGCCGGCTGCACCGGTGCCGGCCGCGGTCGAAGGCGAAGGCGACGACGAAGACGTCGTCGTCGACGAGGACGCGCCGCCGACCACCGCGTCGACCGGCACTCCGCCGCCGCCTCCGACCGCCGCGGTCGCGAAGCCGGCCCCGGCGAAGAAAAAGAAGAAGCGCTCGCGCAAGAAGAAGCGCCGGCGCTGATCGCTATCGTCGCGCGCGCCGAAGCCGTCGCCCGAGCACGACGAGTGCGAGCAACCACGGCGCGGTCGCATCGGTTCCGCGTCGTTGCACCGAGCACTTGTCACCGTCGTCCGGCGGCGACGTGTCGATGCAATCGCAGTTCGAGCACGCCGGCCCGAGCAGATCGACGCCGGTCTCGTTGCGCACCCAGCACAGCGCAGGGTAGGGCGCACCGTAGTAGCCACCGTCGCCGCACGGATTCGATCCGCGCGACGTGATCCCGGCGAGCCGCAGCTGCCCGGTCGCGACGCGCACGAACGCGGGCCCGCCCGAGTCGCCCGCGCACGAGTCCATCTGATGACCGCCCGCGTAGAACTCGAGCCCGCCCTTCGAGATCCGCACGACGGTGGTCTGCACCTCGCGCTTGATCCCGATGCCGCCTTGGAATCCTCCGACGCTCGGATCGTCGCCGTAGCCGACCAGCGTGACTTCCTTGCCGGGCGTCATCGCCTGATCCCACTCCTCCTGCGTGATGATCGGCGTGGTGTACTCGTCCGGCACGGTGAAGTCGGTGCCGAGCGTCACGTACGCGTAGTCGAAGATGTCTTCGCGGCAGTCGGCGCAGAACTGCGGATGCGTGCCCCAATCCTCCGCGTCGACCTGGCCGTCTTCGATGGTCTGTCCGAAGTGCACGATGACGCGTTCGTCGTCGGGGAGATCGGCGAGGCAGTGCGCGGCGGTGAGGATCAAGCGCGGCGCGACGACGGTGCCGGTGCACAGGCCCGTGCCCGCTTGGATCGCGACGACGCCATCGAAGTCACCCGGCTGTGTCTCCGCGCCACCGACGATCGGATCGACGGGCGCGTCGCCTTCGAGCGCAGGCGCATACAACAGGAGCGCGAGCGCAGGCGCGGGCACGATCGCCATGTCGATCCAGCATAGCAGGACGAAGCGGGCTGCTACACTGCCGCGCGGGACGTGGCGAGCGAGCTCCATCAGGTCGTGCTGGTGCCCGGCTTCTTCGGGTTCCTCAACCTCGGCGAGCTCAACTACTTCAGCCGCACCGTCGAGCAGCTGGCCGTGCGGCTGGAGCAGCTCGGCGTGCGCGCCGAGGTTCGCGCAGTCGGCACGCTGCCGACCGCGTCATTGCGATCGCGCGCGGCCACGCTGGCCGAAGCCGTGATGCGCGTCGTACCCGGCGACGGTCCGCTGCACCTCGTCGGCCACTCGAGCGGCGGGCTCGACTGCCGCTTGCTCGTGACGCCGTCGGTGTCGCTGCCCACCGACGTCGACGTCGACGCGATCGGACGACGCGTG
>DASZPU010000558.1:0-15523 GCA_035550195.1 Nannocystaceae bacterium | reverse complement strand
GTCGCGATGGATGATGCCCGCTGCGTGCGCGGCCGCGAGTCCGCGCCCGGCCTGCATGGACATGTCGAGCACATCGCGCCAGCGATGCTGGTGCTGCAACCACGCGCGCAGCGACATGCCGTCGACGAACTCCATCGCGATGTAGATGTCGTGCTCCCACGTGCCGACGTCGTACACGCCGACGACGTTGGGATCGTCGAGCTTCGCCATCGCTCGCGCTTCACGCTCGAGCCGAGCGGTGTCGCTGTCGACGGTGCGCTGCAGCTTGAGCGCGACGGTGCGATCGAGCCGCAGATGGTGCGCGCGATAGACGACGCCCATCGCACCGGCACCGATCACGCCGTCGATGCGGTAGTGCTCGCCGACGATCGTGCCCGGCACGAGGATCGGCCGCGTCTCGACGACCGCGATGCCGAGCGATCCGGGTGCGCTCGCACCGACCACCGTCGCGGGCGGAGGCGACCACGTCGGTGCATCCGAGCCCGATGGTTGCGCGACACGGCCCGGCACCCACGTGGTGTCGTCGGGACCCGAGCCGGGACGCGCAGACATGCGTCGCGATCTTGCCGGAACGATCGCCCGCGTTGTCACGCATTTGCACGAACGCCCGCGGCCGCCTCGCACGAGCGCAAGACGGACGCGGCCCTGCTCCAGGGCGTCGCGAACGCGGCGAACGTCAAACGCCGTGCTTCGCTCGTAGGCGACGCGCGGCTTCCGACTCGTGGCACAGCTTCACGTAGACCTCGTCGAGGTCGACATTCGCGCCGGCACCGGGCGCGAAGCCGCAATCGGGCACCAGCGTGATGCGCTCGGGGGCGATGTGCTGCAGCGCTCGCTCGACGCGCGCGACGATCGTGTCGGCGTCGTCGATGACGCCCGGCATCACGCCGACGACGCCGAGCGAGAGGCCGAGCTCCGGGCGCAGCTTCGCGAGCACGTTCATGTCGCCCGCGCGCGGATCGGAGAACTCCATCGTCACTTCGTGCACGCGCAGGCGATCGATCGCCGCGAGGATGGGCTCGTAGCCGCCCGCGTGCTCGTGCTCGCCGCGCACGCGGGCGCCCGCGCGGCGACACAGGTGCACGCACAACCGTGGGCCCGCGCCATCGAGCCCACGCACGAGCTCGTTGGTCGCATCGACCGCGAATCCGATCGCCGCGTCGACGTCGTCGTACTCGCGACGCACCTCGGGGTCGACGAAGAGGCACAGATGCGGGTCGTCGATCTGCACGACGTCGACACCGGCGTCGAAGAGCAGCTCGAGCTCGCGGCGCAGGATCGGCACGGTGGCGCGCACGAAGTCCTCGCGCTTCGGATACGCGCGGCGGGAGCCTTCGCGATCCCACAAGCGCTCGCCGAGCAGCGCGGGCGCGGGCAGCGTGGCCTTCACGCCGCGCTTCGTCAGCGTGCGCACGAAGCGGGCCTCGTCGGCGACGAAGCCGGGCTGCTTCGGCGACAGCTCGCCGGTGACCATCGTGAGCGGGCGACCGTCGCTACCGATCGACAGCTCGAAGCCGTGCGCGAGCTCGGCGATCACCCCGATGTACGAGCGTCGTCGCCACTCGCCGTCGGTGACGACGTCGAGCCCGGCCTGCTCTTGCAGCGCGACGACGGCCGCGATCGCGGCATCGAGCCGGGTGCGACGCAGCTCGGGATCGACGTCGTCGCCGAAGACCAAGTCGCGCACCCACGCGGGTCGCGGCAGCGAGCCCACCACCGACGCCGGAAAGAGCGTCATCCCCAGCGCTCTCCTGCGGCATGGGCCGCGCGCGCGAGGTCGTAGTCTTCTTGCGTGTCGATCTCGTGGTAACCGCCGTCGATGTCGACGTGGGCGATCTCGACGCCGCTCTCGATCATCTGCTGCAAGAGCGGGATGAAGTACGAGTTGTCGGAGAGGCCGGCGGCCGCGTGCGCGCGCTTCAACATCGCCGCCCCTTCGGCGGTGAACTTCGCGACGCCGATGAACTCGCCGTGCGCCGCGTCGGGGTCGATGTCGCGGTGGATGCGGGTGAGCCGACCGTCGGCGCTCTGCACCTTCTCGCCGTCGGTGGGCGGATGCTGCGAGCGATGCTGGTAGCGCGCGCGCCAAGCGGTGTCGACCACGAGCGTGATCGGGTGCGGCGACGCGAGCAGCTTCGCGATCGCATCGGCGCGGTAGACGATGTCGGCGTAGCTCGACACGAAGCCGTCGTGCATCCACGCCTCGGCGCACATCAGCGAGCCGAGGATGTTGGTCTCGGCCCAGCGCGGGTTCTCGACGAACTCGAGCTCGGGGTGCGCGGCTTTCACTGCGTCGATGCGATAGCCGCCGATGAAGCCGATCGGATCGACGCCGCCCTTGCGCAGCGCGGAGAGGATCACGTCGATGATGCGCTGCCCGCCGATCTCGGCGAAGCACTTCGGCGCATCCGCGGTGGTCGGCATCAAGCGCCGACCGCGACCTGCACCGATGATGATGCCGCGCACCGCCACGGAGCATGCCCGTTCAACCGCGACGATTCCACAACAGCGCGACGCACAGCGCGGCACCACCGGCGCACGCGGCCCAGAAGCCGACCGCGGTGCCCCAGCCGTGACCATCGGCGAGCGTACCCGTGACTCGATCGCCCGCGTACGCGCCCATGTAGCCCGCGAAGTTCACGAGCCCGACCGCGGCGGCCTGCGTACCGGGCCGTGCGAGATCGATCGGCGCGGTGCCGACCAAGAGCACCTGCGCACCGAAGAGCACGAAGCCGACCGCGAACAAGCACAGCACGATCGGCAGCACGCCGAGCCCGACCGCGCCGCGATAGGCGAGCGTGAGCAGCGCGAGCACGACGAGCGCACCGACGATCACCGGCGCGCGTCGTCCGTGGAAGAAGCGATCGCTGGCCCAACCCGACGCGAGCGCACCCGCGATGCCACCGGCCGGGAGCACGGCGTACTCGAGCGCGGCCTCGCCGACGCCACCGCTCGCGCCCGACTCGGTGACATGCGTGATGCCCCAGTCGAGGAAGCCATAGCGGTTCGCGTTGAGCAGCCCGAGCGCGATCGCGAGGAGCCACAACGCAGGATTCGTGAGCGTGAGCAGGATGCTGCGGCCGAGCGGCAGCGCATCGTCGCGCGCGTGCTTCGGTGCATCCTCGTGGGCACCGGGCTGCTCGCGCAGTGCGACGAGCATGTGCACCGCCGCGACTGCGAGCAACACCGCGGGCAGGAACAGCGCGCCGCGCCAGCCGAGGTGCTCCACCGCCATGCCCGAGATCACGTAGGTGATCGCGGCGGCGGCTTGATAGCCGGTGCCGATGATGCCGATCGCACGGCCGCGCGCGGCGGGCTCGAGCCACGTCGCTGCGACGCGCATCGTCGGCGTCCACCCGAGCGCTTGCATGTAGCCGTTGCACGCCCACACGAAGATCAAGAGCTCGACCGCGGCCGTGAAACCGAACACGACGTTGAGCACCGCCGAGCCGAGCATGCCGATGGCGAGCATTCGCTTCGGCGAGACGCGCTCGGCGAGCTGACCGTTGACGAGCTGACCGAGCCCGTACACGAGCTTCGAGCTGCCGAGCACGAGCCCGACGTCGGCGTTGTCGAGCAAGAGCTCGGCTTTGATGCCGGGCACTGCGGCGGAGAGATTCGTGCGACAGAAGTAGAACGCACCGTAGGTGATCGCGAGCACCCGAATCGTCTGCATCGGCAGTGCGGGTGGCGACACGCGCGCCAGCGTACCTCATGCTACGGTGACGGGCATGCAACGTATCCTTGGCCTTGCGATTTCGACTGCGATCCTCGCCGGTGCTTGCGGCGGTGACGACGACACCACGACCACGTCGTCCAACACCAACGGCGAGACCGGCATGACGACGGAGAGCAGCGCGAGCGAAGCGACGCTCAGCGGCGACGCGACGATCGCCGACAGCAGCAGCAGCGAAGCGGGCAGCGTCGGCTCGAGCGAAGCGGGCTCGTCGAGCGAAGGCGGTTCGACCGAAACCGGTTCGACCGAAGGCGGCTCGTCGAGTGAGGGCGCTAGCACCGAGAGCGAAGGCAGCAGCTCGGAGTCCTCGAGCTGCGAACCGATCACCGACGACACCTCCGCGATCGGGACGATGTGCGACGTCGATGCCGATTGTCCCGATGGCTATGCCTGCTTCTCGCAGGGCGGGTTCAACCCGCAGCCCTTCTGCAACATCCCGTGCGCGATGGATTGCGAGTGTCCGGACGGGCACGTCTGCGACGATCCCATCAACCAGGGCGAGCCGCCGATGCTGGCGTGCCTGCCGACCTGAGCCGACGTGGTTCTGATCGCGCGGTCGCATACGTTCTGAACGCAGCTCTCGTCGCGCGCGCGCGAACGCACGCGCGCGCGGTGGAACGCGATGCGAAGGTCGCGTTACGCTGCGATCGGGGGACTCTCGCCCATGCGGATTGCGCTCGCGTGTGTGCTGCCATTCTTCGTCGCTTGCGTCGCTTCGGACGATCGCACCTCTGCGAGCGGTCCGTCGGGCAGCGGCATCGCGTCGGTCGGTGACGAAAGTGCCGGCAGCGAAGGCGGAAGCGTCGGTGGCGAAGAAGCCGGCACCGGCGATCCCGGTGGATCGTCGGACGCAGCCGAAGGCGACACCACTGCACCCGCCGAGGGCAGCGCGGGCGAAGGGCCGAAGTTCGACATCGGTCAGCCCGCGGGCGAGTCGGGCGGATCCGAGGGCGGCTGCGAGACCGAACGTTGCGAGTGCACGATTCCGGATCACACGCCGTGCGATGCGGGCACGAACGACCTCTTCAACGCGGTCGGCTTGAACTGCCCCGGCGAGCTGCAGGTCGACGACAGCACGAGCGGCCCCGCGATCGCGATGGGTGTGCGCACCTCGTTCGGCGGCAACAACACCTTCGATCCGCGCGAGGGCACCGCATACGCGGTGATCGGCAGCGGTCGCGTGAGCGAGCTCGACACCGAAACGCCGGCCGGCGACTGGGACGACTTTCCGACCTACTGCAACGACGACATCGGTGCGTTCGATCCCGGCGGCAGCTTGCCGGCCCCGCTCGTGCCCAGCGACGTCGGCGGCGACTGCACGATGAACGCGGCGCTGGTCGGCACCGGCGACTGCTCGAACACGATCCAAGCGCAGTTCGATCAGGGCAGCTCCGCGAACGACTACGTCGAGATGCGCTTCGAGCTCGACGTGCCGCCGGACGTGATCTCGTTCAGCTACGACTTCGCGTTCTTCTCGGTCGAGTATCCGTTCTATTACGGCAGCGGCTACAATGACATGTACGTCGGCTGGCTCGACAGCGAGAACTGGACCGGCAACATCTCGTTCGACGCGATGGGCAACCCCATCTCGCTCAACGCCGGCTTCCTCGACTTCCAGGACGACGCCGCGAACACTCCGGAGTTCGACGGCACCTGCATGAAGCAGCATGCCGGCACCGACTGGCTCACCACGACCGCGGGCGTCGTGGGTGGCGAGCACATCACGGTGGTGTTCGCGATCTTCGACCTCTCGGACTCGATCCTCGACAGCTACGCCTTCATCGACGACTTCCAGTGGGGCTGCGACCCGACCGGCACGCCGCAGACGGAACCCGAGGGCTGACGGTGATCGAATTCGCGGGTGGGCGGTCTACCGCCACGACCCCATGATTCGCACCCTCTTCTCCCTCGCCCTGCTCTCCTGTGTCGCTTGCTCCACCGCCACCGACGACGATCGCCTCGTCGTGCGTGCTGCGGCGCTCGACGGTGACATCACGTCCTACGACGTCGAGCTCGACGGTGCACGTCGGCTCGTCGCGATCGTCGAGCTCGACGACGGCGAGCAGATCATCGCGATCGGCGACGCGGCCGGCGACCTGATCGCGCTCGCGAAGACCCACGACGACGTGACGGTCGAGTACGACATCGACACGCTCGCGACCTGCGACGGCTCGTGCTCGACCTCCGACGAGATCGACGCCGAGCTCATCGAGCTCGCGGTCGACGGCACGCTCGCGGCCGCGCCGACCTTCCGCGTCCCCGCGTCCTCCGTGCAGAAGAAGCTCGACGACACCACGTCCGGCGTGCAGAGCAAGCTGGGATGACCGCGGGCCTGCTACGCTCACCGCATGCACACGCGCTTCGCAGTCCTCCTCGTCCTCGCCGCCTGCGACCCTGCGAAGAAGGACTGCGAGCACGCGCGCGACGTGATGGCCGGCGAGTGGGATCGCCGGGCCAAGGAAGCGATCGCGACGGTGCCCGCGAGCGACCGCGGCAAGCTCGAGCAACAGGCCGCGAAAGAGAGCGAGCAGCTGCGCAAGTCGTTCGTCGAAGTCTGCGTCGCCCAGCCCGAGGCGACGCGCGCCTGCGTGGCGAAGATCGACGAGCTGCTGAAGCAGGAACAGGCGCGCAAGCCCGGCGACGCGAAGGCGGCGGGCGAGTGCGAGGCGCCGATGGCTGCGTTGATGGAAGCGCTGCAGGCGAAGCTGTGATCGCTCAGCGGATGCCGATGCCGGCGTAGGTCGTGCCGGGCGCGACGCGGAAGTCGTCGATCGGATCGGGCAGCGGCATCCACGACTCGGGGTGATCGGGCGGCGGCTGATCGGTGTTGGCCGCGATGCACTCGTACATGTCCGCGCCGAACATCACGCGCTCGCCCACTTCGTACTGCCGCGCGGGCATGCCCGGCGCGAGCGTGCTGATCGCGACCCAGGCCTCGAGGTTCTGCACCGAGACGTCGGCCGGCCAGCCGCTGTCGACGAACTCGATCGCGTCGACCGGTCCGTTCACGTTGCCCATGTCGGTGGGGCCCACGCCGCCGGAGAAGAGCGTTTCGGTGCCCTCCCAGTGGTTGTCGACGAAGGTGATCGGCGCGGCATTGTCACCGCCGATGCTGAACACCATGCCGGGCTCGGTCGACGCGGGATCGAGCGCGTCGTAGGAGAAGTCGAGCCCGCGGATCGAGTTGCGCGCGAACTCGAAGCTCGACGACGCGTCCGAGGTGCCTCCGAAGTAGAGCAGCAGGTTGCGGATGTCGGCGAGATAGTTGTCGCTGAAGGTCACGTGGCGATCGCCGTCGCCTTCCTGCGGCGCGCTCCAATAGCTGACCAACACGCCCGCGCCACCGATGAACACGTTGTGATCGATCGAGACGTTGCCCTCGCGCAGAGAGATCTGCGCGTTGCCGTCCTGGTACATACCCAGGCCGTTGTCGCGCCAGTGCATCGCCGCGAACGCGATCACGTTGTGGTGGATCGCCGAGCCGTCGCCGATGTCCTGTACCTGCAGCGCCTCGTTGCCCGTGCGGATGAAGCGATTGTCGTGCACCTGCAGACCGATCATGCGATTCGACGGCGGGTCGCCGGTCCAGCCGAAGTAGATGCCTTCGCCCGCGGTGTCGTGCACGTAGTTGTCGTGGACGCGCACGTTCGACATCGGGGCCTCGGGATCGCCGGCTTCGCGCGAGTTGAGCAAGCGAATGCCCGCGAAACCGGAGCGCTCGATCTCGAGATACTCGAGCTCGAAGTCGGTCGCGTCGCCGACCGAGATGCCCATGTGCAGATACTGCCGCTGCGCGTACGCGTCGTCGCTCCAGAAGCCGTAGTGACCGCGCGCGTTCGCGTAGTCGCCACAGCGATGACCGGGCGCATCTTCCGAGCCGGTCTGCGAGTCGGGATCCCAGCGGCCGGTGATCACCCAGTTCGATCCGCCGCCCATCGACCACAGATAGTTGCCGGGTGGATCGCCGGGCGCGAGGCGCACTTGCCCGCCGTAGTTGGTGATGACGAGCGGATCGGAAGGATCGCGATCGGGCAGGTTGCCGAGCAGCAGCGACGGATAGCTGCCGGCAGGAATGTAGAGCCGATCGAGGTCCGCCCAGTCGACCTCGGGGAACGCGGCCTGCACGTCGTCGTAGTAGATGCCTTCGCCGTCGGTGACCGGCAGCTCGAACATCGTGGTGGGCACGGCGAAGTGTCCGAATGGCTCGCACGGATCGAGATCGGTATCGCCACTCTCGCTGCCGTCGTCGCTCTCGCTGCCGCCGCTGTCGTCCGCGAGCGTCGTGCTCGGCGACGTGGTGTCCAGCGAGGTGGAGCTCGGCGTCGTCGAAGAGTCGGCGACGCCGGTGCTGCCACCGTTGCTGGACGAACCATCGCCGCTCGCTCCGTCGTCGGAACACGCAAAGCAGACGACGACGGGAAGGAACGAGCGCAGGCGTGGCACGCTGGCATCATACAGGCGTGCGTGCCCCGCGGGGCGCGCGACTACGGGAAGACCACGCGTGCGAGCGACGGGCTCGCGGGTGCGCCCGCGAAGAAGTCGTCGAGCGCGAAGTTGGTGACCACGAGATCGCCGTTGTCGGCGAACTCGACGGTCGCGGGGAAGGCCAGCGGCTCGCCCTCCACGATCGTGCTCACGTCGCCGTCGGGCGTGATGCGCACGATGCGATCCTGGCGGTTGATCGCGGCGACGATCGTGCCGTCGTCGTCGAGCGTGATGCCGTCGATGCCACCGAGATCGCAGTCGGGGCCGACCACGAGCGACATCGCGCCCGCGTCACCGTTCGCTGCGATCGCGACGCTCGCGAGGATGCCCTGGTCGCTGCTCGCGACCCACAGTGTGTCGGGTGTCCACGCGATGCCGTTGGGGCCGACGGTGAACGCCGCATCCTGTCCGCACGCCATCGGATCACCGGCGAGCTGCGGATCGCTGAACCATGCGCTGACCGTCGCGTCGGGATCGATGCGCGAGATGCCGCCCACCGAGTCGCTCACGAACAGTCGGCCTTCGTCGTCCCACGCGAAGCCGTTGGGGAAGACGATGCCGGGATCCGCGGCCCACAACGTCGCGTCGCCACCGTCGGCGTCGGCGCGGTAGATGCCCGCCTGCAGATCGGCGGTGAACGACACGACCGCCGCGTACAGTCGCCCCTCGTCGTCGAGCGTCACGCCGGTGACGAAGCTGGTGTTCGGCGGCGGCGGTGGTGTGGCTGCGAACGCGTTGCGCGTGCCGTCGGCGAGCGCGATGCGTTCGACCGCACCGGTGAACGCGAAGCCGACGACCGCTTCGTCGCCGTCGAGGTAGAGACCTTCGGGGAGCTCGTAGGCCATCGCGTCGAGCGCCGTGATGATCTCGACGGTGGGCTCGCCGGGCTCCCCGGTGCTGCTGCTCTCCGACGCTTCGCCGCTGCTGCTGCTCTCGTCGCTGCTCGAGCTCTCGCCGGTGGTGGTGGGGCCCGTGCTCGTGTCGGGATCGATCGTCGTGCTGGTCATCGCGGTGGTGGTGCCACCCGTGCTCTCGCTGCCGCTCTCGGACGACTCGCCGCCACCGGCATCGTCGGTGCACGAAGCGAGCGCGAGCAGCAAGGTCAGGGTCGCGTAGGTGTTGGTGCTGGGCATGGCTGTCTCCGGCGCCAAGCCTGGGTCGCACCTCCGTCCGCTCCAACTGCAAGTTCGCCACCTTCATACCTGCACGACATGCAGGTATCGTCGGATGCCGTGCCACGCAGCCCCCTCGCCGGAATCGACGCCAACCTCCTCGTCGCGCTCGAAGCCCTGCTCACCGAAGCGAACGTCGGGCAGGCGGCCCGACGCATGGGTGTGAGCGCATCCGCGATGAGCCACACGCTCGCGCGTTTGCGCGAGCTCGTCGGCGATCCCCTGCTCGTTCGGACGGGTCAGCGCATGAGCTTGAGCCCGCGCGCGCGCGAGCTCGCAGTGCCGTTGCGCGATGCGCTCGGGCTGCTCGCGAGCGCGCTCGCGCGACCGGCCGAGCTCGATCCGTCGCGCGAGCGCAGGACGGTGCGCGTCGCGTCGGTGGACTACGCGCAGAGCCTGCTCGTGCCTGATCTGGTCGACATCCTCCGTCGCGAAGCGCCGGGCTTGGATCTCGTCATCACGCCGTTCGGCGACAGCTCGCTCCGCGACGTCGCCAACGGCGATCTCGATCTCGCGCTCAGCATGAACCGCACCGCGAGCGGCTTGAAGAGCCGCGTGATCCATCAGGAGCCGTTCGTGTCGATCGTGCGACGCGGTCACCCTGCCCTGCGCGGCAAGCTGACGCCACGCCGCTTCGCCGAGCTGCAGCACCTGCTCATCTCCCCGCGTGGGCGCGTCGCAGGTGTGGTCGACGAGGCGCTGCGCGAGCGCGGGCTCAAGCGGCGCGTGGTCGTCGTGGTGACGAGCTTCCTCGCCGCGGCGCTGCTGGTGTCGAAGAGCGACCTGGTGCTGACGTGCGCGCAGCGATCGGCCGAGCTCGCGCGCGAGTGGTTCGGCGTGCAACCGTTTCGCCCACCGCTCACGCTCGCCGCGGCGAGGCTCGCGATGTACTGGCACGAGCGTCATGCCGCGGATCCGCTGCTCGGATGGTTTCGCGAGCGCGTCGCGACGCTCGCCGGCTCGCTGACGCTTACTTAGTCCCCGGCGAGCGCGGTGGGGCTGCGCCGCTCGATGTCTTTCGCGCGCGCGAGCTGAGCGTCGGCGCCGGCGTTGTCGCCACGCGCACGCGCACAGTCGGCGCCGATGCGGAGCGCCCGAGCGAGCTCCTTCGGATCGCCCGCGCCCGAACGCTCGAAGATCTGCACGGCCCGCGCGGCCATCGTCGCGGCTTCGTCGACGCGACCATTGTCGAAGCGGAACCTCGCGAAGTTGCTGAGCGAGCGCGCGATGTCGACGTGCAACGGATCGAGCACGCGCTCGCGGAGCGCCAACGCGTCGGCGTAGTAGCGCTCGGCTTGCTCCGGCTGACCGTTCTGCGTGTACACCACCGCGAGGTTGTTGAGCCCGCTGCCCACCGCGGGATCGTCGGGGCCGAGCCGCGAGCGCCAGATCTGCAGCGCGCGTTCGAGGTCTACGATGGCCGCGTCGCGATCGCCTTCGGCGA
The DNA here is from genome assembly GCA_035550195.1 of Nannocystaceae bacterium. Taxonomy (GTDB): domain Bacteria; phylum Myxococcota_A; class Polyangia; order Nannocystales; family Nannocystaceae; genus Xiheibacterium. The sequence continues at coordinate 4,686 of DASZPU010000558.1, read as the reverse complement.
AGTGCGCGTGCGCCATGCTGTTGAACGCCATCGCCATGTTGGGATGATCGGGCTCGAGCGTGCGCTGCCAGATCGCGAGCGCGCGCTCGTTGTAGCTGCGTCCTTCGGCGGGCTGCTCGAGGCCGAGGTAGGCGTCGCCGAGGTTGTGCAGCGTCATCGCGGCCTCGGGATGATCGATGCCGAGGTTCTCCTCGGTGATGGCGATCGAGCGTTGGTACTGCGTGATCGCGCCGTGCTCGTCGCCGCGGGCCGAGAGTGCGAGCCCGAGGTTGTTGAGCGGCGTCGACAGCCAAGGGTGCGCACTGCCGAGCGTGCGCTCGGTCAGCGCGACCGCGCGCTGCATGTGCACGAGCGCGCTGTCGTGATCGCCGCGGGCGAGCAGCACGAGCCCGAGGTTGGTGTGCAGCGAGCTCCAGCGCGGATCGTCGTCGCCGGCGCTGCGTTCGAGCAGCGCGCTGGCGAGGTCGCCCCACAGGATGCCTTCGTCGAACTCGCTGCGGCGGCGCCCGGTGACGAACACCAGATCGATCGCCGCTTCGGCCGCGACGAGATCGAGACGAGCCTCGCGCGCGACGTGGAAGGCTTCGTCGAGCACGGCTTCGACCGTCGCGGCGTCCTCGGTCTCGAAGCCGAGATGTCCACGGGTCGCGAGCGCGCGCGCGACCAAGGGCGCATCGCCGAGCTTGCGCGCATGCGCGACGAGGTCGTCGGCGCGCCCGATCGAATGACTCGCGGCCACGCGCGCGAGCTCGCCACGCAGCTCGAGCACTGCGCGACGCTGCGTCTCGTCGTCGGGCAGCACCGGTCGCAGTGCGAGCATGCTCGCGTCGAGGCACGGCGCCAGCGCGGGCAGGCCCGCGGCGTCGGACACCGCCGTCTCGGCGACGCCCGCATCTGCATGCGCGAGCTGATCGACGAGCGCGGCGAGCTCGATGCGGCGTTCGTCGAGGCAATCGATCGCGGCGAGCGCGGGCACCGTGCTCGCACCTTCCACCGTATCCGCGACGCACACGCGCGTGCGCAAGCTGGCCCACTCGTCCGACCAGCGATCGAGCCACGGCGCGACCCGACGGAAGAGCTCGCCCGCATAGACGACGTCGACCGCGGACAAACTGGCTTCGACGGCTCGGCGCTGCTCGTCGCCCCACACCTCCGCGATCGCGGCGCCTTCGTCCGCGCAGCGCGCTCGCGCGGCTTCGGTGACGCCACGCGATTGCAGCGACCACCCCACGGTCGCGATCGCGAGTGCCACGACGCCGGCGGTGACCAGCTGCGTGACGCGACGTCCCTCGGCACGCGCTTCGAGCGTCGTGGCGATCACCGCCATCGACGCGTGGCGCTGCCCGGGATCGAGCTGCAACCCGCGTCGCAAGAGCGCGCGCAGCCACGCGGGCACGCGCGCGTCGTCGAGGCCCGCGGTGGGATCCTCGACGCGCAGCGGTCGCGTGCCGAGCACCGCTTCGTGGAGGCTCACGCAGAACGAGTACTGATCGGAGCGCGCATCGACGACAGCGCCGACGCGCTGCTCGGGTGCCATGTACGCGGGCGTGCCCATCACTTCGCCGACTGCGGTCAACGCTTCGCTCGCGGCCACGCGCGCACCTGCGACGAGCTCGGGTGGCTGACTGCTGTCTTCGCGCGCGAGCCCGAAGTCCATCACGCGTACGCGCGCGTACGCGGGTGCCGATTGCGGATCGGCGAGCAGCACGTTGGCGGGCTTGAAGTCGCGGTGCACGAAGCCGGCCTCGTGCGCGGCATGCAGGCCGCGCGCGGCCGCAGCGAACACCGCGAGGATCTCGCGCAACGGATGCTCCGTCTGCATCCACTCGCGCAGCGTGCAGCCGGTGACGAGCTCCATCACGATGCCGGTCATGCCCTCGCTCTCGACGACGTCGAACACCGAGAGCACGTTGGGATGGGCGAGCCGGGCCATCGCACGCGCCTCGCGGACGATGCGGGTCTGTGCGCGGCTGCTCTTCGCGCCCTCGTGCACGAACTTGAGCGCGACGCTGCGCTCGAGCTTCACGTCGAACGCGCGCCACACCTGACCCATGCCGCCTTCGCCGACGCGCTCGATCATCACGTAGCGATCGGCGAGCAACGCGGCCGGCAACAGCTCGGGACCCGGCTCTTCCGGATCGACCGCCGTCGACGACGCGGTGCGCACGCCAGGTGTGCTCACGATCCGATCATACCGGAGGCTTCACGAAGCGCAGCACGAAGCGGTCGCTGGTTCCGCGCTTGCCCGCCTCGTGGGCTGCGGGCGGCGACGCGTTCCAGTCGCGCGGATCGGCGGCGTTGCGCAGGAAGTCGGCGGACTCGGCGAGCGTGAAGCCGGCCGCCTCGATCTCTGCGATGACGGTGGACTCCTCGACGCGGTGCAGCGTCTGCACCTGCGTCGCGCCGTCGCCCTTCTTCGCGCTGTGATCGATCACGACGTACGCGCCACCGGGCTTCAGCGCGGCGAAGATCGCCGCGTTCATCTTCGTGCGGTCGACGTTCTGCCAGTAGGTGTCGTGATAGAAGAGCACCATCGTCACCATGTCGAGGTCGTGCACGTCGGCGGGGAACGGTGCATCGAGCTCCGTGTCGAGGCGTTGCACGTTGGCCATCTGCGGCAGCTTCAAGCGCTCGGTCCACATCGGCTCGAGGAACTTCTCGAGCACGAAGCGATTGTTCTGCGCGTAGACCTTGCCGTCGGGACCGACGGCGCGCGCCATCAGCTCGGTGGTGTAGCCGTAGCCCGCGATCAGATCCGCGACGCGCATGCCGTGCTTCAGATCGAGGAACGCGAGCAGCTCGGCGGGCTTGCGACCTTCGTCGAGCGCGGTGTCGTCGGGCAGACGATCGGACGCGGCCACGATCGCGAGCTGATCCGCGGTGGGCTCGCGCGGGGTCGGTTGCGCCGGCTGCTCCGGTTGCGGAGCGGGTGGCTCGGTGCCGCCCTTCGGTGTGCACGAGACGAGTGCGAGTGCGAGGAAGAGACGGCGCGCGATCACGGCGCGCGACGTTATCAGCAGGTCGGCGCTTCGCACAGACCGGCGCACTGCTGCGCGATGCAAGTGAGCGCCGCGTTCGCGAGGTTGCAGGTGCCGAGCATCTGGCAGGTCATGCAGCAGGTGTCCATGCAGCTCTGGCTCAGGTTCTGCTCGGCGCACGTGTCGCCCGCGCATGCGGTCGTCGCCGCGCAGTTGCCTGCCGACGCGCAGCCGTCGTAGGCGGCCATGCACGCGCCCACGCTCGCACAGTCCCAACACGTCTTGCAGTCCATGGGTGCGGTGCAGTCGAGCCCGCCTTCGCTCGACGACTCGCTGCTCGAGCTGGCGGCGGCGGTGCTCGAGTCGGCCATGGTGTCGTCGCTCGCTGCGGTCGATCCGCCGCTGCTGCCCGCGCTCGACTCGGAGCCCGATTCGCTGCCGACCGTCGTCGTGGTCGTGACGGTGGTGGTGGGTTGCGTCGTCGCGAACGTCGTGGTTTCGCCGGAATCGTCCGAGCTGCACGCGAAGAGCAACGCAGTGCACGCGAAGAGCAGCTGGGTGGGGCGCATGGTTGGATCGTAGCCGAGTTATGATTGCGGGGTGAGGGCGGTGATCGGGGTTTTGGTGGTGGCAGGGTGTGGCGCGACGCCGGGCGACGACGCGGTCATCAGTGCGGGGGCGACGACGACTGCGAGTGGGAATGCGGGTGACGGTACGTCCACCTCCACGACCACGACCACGATTACGACTGCGACTGCGACTACGACTACGACTACGGCTACGTCCACGACGTCGGAGGGAAGTACTGGGGAGCCTCGGGGTGATGGGTGGATGCCCTTGCTCGTCGAGCGCAGCTACCACTGCAAGCTCGTGAACGAGAGCGGGATCGACGATCCCACCGCGAACCATACGCACACGCGCTTCAACCTGCGCGGCACGGATCTCGGGGTTCCCGTGATCGCAGACGAGCGGTTGTTGCTCTTCTTCGGTGACAGCGTCGGGTATCGCGTCATCTGGGACTTCGGTGAGGATCCGGATGCGGTGGGTTGGATCGATGCCGACGTCGCGTCGGCGGATCCGACCGCGCTCTGTGACTCGCTCGCCTTCCTCGTCACGCCCGATGTTCCCAGCGTCGCGGCGGGCAGCGATCCCACCATCGAGCGGGATTTCGCCGGTGCTGCCATGACGGCGCCGCGCGGGCAGACCGTGCAGCAGTACATCGCGCAGCCGGCGGGGCCGTTCGACTTCATGCCGGGCACGTTCGAGGTGCCCGCCGGTGCGCTCGCGCGCGGGAACGAGGTGTGGCTGTTCTACGCCGGGCTCGTCGAGCTCGCGCCCACGCGCGCGACGCTCGGCTATCTCGCGCGCTGGAACGTCGGCGATCTGCCCGGCTACCAGATCGTGCGACCGATCGATCGGCTCGAAGGTGGCGAGCTCGGTGGGCACTTCGTGCAGATCGCCGGCGTCGAGGCCGACGGCTTCGTGCACATGTTCGGCACCGGCGACTATCGCCGCAGCGGCGTCCATCTCGCGCGCGTCGCCAGCGATGCGCTCGCCACCGGGGACGGCACCGAGCTGTTCGATCCCGCGAGCGGCCAGTGGCGCGAGGCGGCCGCGCTCACGTCCGACGAACGCGCTGCGATCACACCGATGTTCGACGACGACGGCGTCGGCGAGATCTCGGTGCAGTACGTCGCCGATGCATCCG
>DASZPU010000557.1:0-5023 GCA_035550195.1 Nannocystaceae bacterium | reverse complement strand
TCGGGACCCGCATCGCTCGCGGGCACGCGCAGACCGGTCGCGACGCCGGCGGAGATGAGCAGCGACGCGCGACACCAGCTGCCGTCGACGAAGCAGAACGCTCCGTTCGCGACGCTGCCGAACGGCTTGCGCCCTTTGCTGATCGATGCGCCGAAGCGCGTGTCGGAGGGCGGTTCCTGCTCGAAGAACGGGCCGTACTCGCCGGGGTTCTTCTTGCGCGGGGTGCCGTCCTTCGCGGCGGCGACGTCCTTCGCAGCGGGATCGGGATCGGCCCATGCCGTCGTCAGCGATGTCGCCAGCGCCAAGGCCGTGGTCAGAGAAGCGAGCATGGATGGACCGACTCCGGAGCTTATCGCATGGGGGGCTAGGTGAACGGGTCAACGCAGCGCGCGCCCGGCCCTTACGCCGGCCGTTCGTCTTGGCCGATTTCCGGCGCGTAGGCGCCCGGGCGCGGCGATCCCCGCCGAGGGCGCCGATTCAGCCGGGCGCGGGCGCGCCTTCGACTTCCTCGGCACGCGTGCGATCGAGGTAGGGCACCCAACGGACCATCACCATCGCGGGGATCGTCGCGAGGAAGGTGAGCCCATAGAAGATCGGATAGCCGACCGCGTCCGCGATGAAGCCGCTGACGATGCCGGCGAGCGTGAAGCCGAGGCTCATGATCGCGGTGAGCACCGCCATGTGCGTGGCCTTGTGGCGCGGGTCGACGCAGCGCATGAGGTAGACGATGAAGAACGCGGTGCCGAGCCCGGCGCCGAAGTCTTCGACGAGCACGACCGCACCGAGCACGACGTTGCCGAGCTGCGCGGGCTCGGACGCCGCGGCCCAGGCATATAGAAGGTTGGGGATGTTCTGCGCGAGGATGAAGATCCACATCCAGCGCTTGAGCCCATGGCGCGCGATGAGCCAGCCGCCGATCACGGTGGCGGCGAGCGTGAAGCCCCAGCCGAGCGTGCCGTTGATGAGGCCGAACGTCTCGGTGTCCATGCCGCACTCCTTCTGCAAAAAGGGCGTGCGCATCTTCATGAGGAACGACTCGCCGGCGCGGAAGAGCACGACGAACGCGAGCGCGCGCTCGATGCCGGGTTGCTCGAGCAGCGTGGTGAAGCCGCGCGCGTAGGCCGACTGGCTGCGCGCGAGCCGTCGGCGCAATCGCCCGAGCATCGCGATGCACAGCACCACGCCCGAGATGAACACGAGCGCGATCCAGCCCTCGAGCGAGAGCTTGCCGAAGAAGGGCACGTCGGCGAAGAGCGCGACGAGGGCATCGCGCAGCGATCGCAGCCATGCCCACTGCAGCTCGCTGAACACCAGCGCTGCGATCACGAGCGCGACCATCAGCAGCTTGCGGCGGCGTGAAGGCGTGAACGACTCGCTGATCGCGAGCTTGCGCGGCTCGGCGCGCGGCAAGTAGCGCCACTGGTAGGCGAGGAAGGCCGCGATGATCGCGGCCGCGGCGAGCCAGCCGCGGTGCCAGTCGTTCTCCTTGCCCGCGACCCACAGCAGCGGCCCGGTGGCGACGAGCACGGCGCCGCGGTACGCGGTCGCGCGATAGCCGACGAAGCGCGACTGCCCTTCCTTGTCGAGCGCGTCCATGTAGTAGCCGTCGATCGCGATGTCGTGCGTCGCGGACACGATGCCGAGCACGACGAGGACGATCGCCAACGTCGCGAGCGTCGAGCTCGTGCCGAAGATCGCGAGCAGCAGCACGAGCACGAAGATCACGACCTCGCACGCGAGCACGAACGACCGCTTGGTCTCGTAGCGATCGAGCGGCGGCGCCCACAGGAACTTGATGTTCCAGGGCAGATGGAAGAGCGCGGTGAGCCCGATCGCCTTGATGTTCGCGCCCATCGCGACGAACACGACGTCGGCGACGTTGTTCACGAGCGCGTAGGGAAAGCCCTCCGCGAAGTAGATCGTGGTGACCCACAGGTGCGGGCTACGCAACCAGCTCGCACGGCGCTGCCCGTCGGTCGTCGCGTCCCCGGGCATCGTCCGCGAGCTTTGCCCCCGCGATCGCGCCCGTCAACTTTCAGCGAATCCCGACTGCGCGCGCCGGCAAGGGCGCCGGCCGAAGCAAGAGCGCGCAGCGCATCTCGAGCCCGACGTGGCTAATAATGATGCGCGTCGATGAACTTGCTCGGCGAGTAGAACGCGTCGGGGTAGTTGTGATCGCCGCACACGTCGCCGACCGACGTGTAGACCGCGGGCTCGCTGTCGAGGTCGACGATGCCGTTGGGCCCGGGCGTGTCGTCGTAGCCGCACACGAGCGCGCCGTTGGCCGCGTCCGATGCGTCGCACAGCGCCTGGCTGAGCAACACGTAGTGGAGGTGCGAGTTCGCGTCGCCGAACTGCGCGGCCCAGTCGAGCACGGTGGCGATCTGCTCGCCGCGCGCGACCGGATCACCGGCGCTGACGAGCACGCTGCCGAGGTGACCATAGAAGGAACAGATCGTCGTGCCGTCGCCGACGTCGTGCTGGATGAGCACGACGTTGACGTACGTGCTCGCGTTGCTGCCGGAGTAGAGCACGGTGCCGTCGGCGACCGAGAAGACCGGTGCGTTGGCGGTGGCGGCCTCGCCGTTCGCGATGTCCTGCGCGAGGTGTCCACCGACGAACGTTCCGGTGTTGAGGTAGTGACCGACGACCTGCGTGACGGTCCACCCGCCCGCAGGGCTCGTGCTGCCGTCGCCGACCGGATAGCCGAAGCCACCACCGCCGCCGCCCCCGGGCACGCAGTTGTAGCCGATGCGATCGTTCTGGAACGCGCACACCTCTCCTTGCGTCGCGCAGTCGACCATCATGATCTCTTCGTTCTCGCACCACACGAGCACACCGCCGTCGCAGTAGCCGGTGTAGCCGATGCTCTCGCAGTCGAGCGGTGGATCGACCTCGGTCGTGCCGTGCTCGCCGCTGCTCGAGTCGTCGCTGCTCGTGGTCGTGGTGCTGCTGCTCGCGGTGACGCTGCCGCTGCCGCTCGCGTCCGTGCTCCCGCTCGCACTCGCGCTCCCGCTTCCGCTCGCGCTCCCGCTCTCGCTGCCGCTGCTCCCCTCTTCGGGATCCCACGCCCCGCTGCTGCTCTGCCGGCCCTCGTCTTCACCGCATGCGCACGCGCATACGATCGCGATCGCGATTCGTTTCCGCACCATCGTCGAGCAGGATAGCGCCCGCTATCCGTCGCGCCATGCGAAGAAATGCGACCACACGAGCACGACCGACGTCGCGGTGAGCAGCAACACTCCGAGTGCGTGGATGCTGCGCAAGCGCACGCCATGCGTCACCCAACGATCCCAGACTTGCGCAAACCCGTGCGCAACGAGAGGTACTGCCGGAAGAATGTACCGATGATCGAGCGTATCGCCGCCGAACGGTGTGCGGTGCAGACAGAGCAACACGACCCACGGCGCGAGCGGTGCGAGCTCGCGCCAGCGCGTGCGCATGAAGAGTCCGCCGATGCCCAACGCGAGCACCGGCGACTGCGCGAGCACGCCGGCGCCGCGGCCGAGACCAAATAGCGTCCATACGCCATTCGACGGATCGCCGGAGAAGGTCGCCGCGCGCGTGCGCGCGAAGTCGAAGCTCGCGGAGTAGTCGTAACCGATCGAAAGTGGCGAGCCGAACGCGGCGGCGTGGTAGCCGAGCGTGGCGGCGACGAGCGGGAGAGCTCCGAGCGCGACGAAGTGCCAACGCGCGCGCGGCACGAGCAGCGCGAGCTGCAGCCCGATCGGGATCACCAAGAGGTAGTCCGACGCGACCGCCCAAGCGCCCGCGAGCCCGGCGAGCGCGGGCCAGCGCCAGCCCTCGTGCGCGCGTGCGCGATCGATCGCGAGCAGCATGGCGCACCACGACGTCGCGCTCGTGACGTGCGAGAAGAGCATCGTCGAGTACGGTCCCCACAACGTCGCGCTCGCGGTGGCGAGCAACGCGAAGAGTCGCGGCCCGCGATCGAAGCCGCGTCCACGCAACCATGCGTCGAGCAACCACAGCCCGAGGATGCCGACGAGCGCACAGTGGATGCGCAGCAGCAGCGCGGTGCCCTGGAACTGCACGAGCGTGGGCGCGCGCCCGTACTTCTTCGCACGCGCGACGTAGGTGGTCGCATAGGGATCGCTCGCGGGACCGATGGTCACCTGCCCGCTCTCCATCGACCGCGCGGTGAGGACGGGATCGAGCTGCGCGCCGAGCCACACCGCGGGCATCGCGAGGAACGCGGTGCCGGGCGGGCGATCGGAGTAGTGGTGGCCGTCGCGCTCGGCCCGATCGATCCACAGCGTGAGCGCGACGTCGGGATCGATGGTGGTCTCGCCGCGGAGCACCAGCGCACGCGCCAGCGCGAGGTGCGAGCCGTCGTTGCTGCTCACGAGCCCGCGCCCGAGCAGAACGGTGACGATCGCGATCGCGATCAGCAGCGAGCGCAGGATCCACGGGCGCGCAGTCTCGGCCAAGTCGCTGGTATCGTACCGCACGTGAGCATCAGCGAGGCGATGACCGACGCCGAGGCGCGCTTCGAGGCGCGTCGCAAGCTCGTCGGTCTCGCCCTTGCGCCGCTCGCCTTCGTCGCGTTGCTCGTGTCGCCGTTGCCGCTCGATCGCCCCGCGCACGCGCTCGCGGCGGTCGCGGCCGCCACCGTGATCCTCTGGATCACCGAAGCGATCCCGATGCCGGTCGCGGCGTTGCTCGGCCCCGCCGCCGCCGCGCTGCTCGACGTCGCACCGGCGAAGCAAGTCTTCGCACCGATCGCCGACCCGCTCATCTTCCTCTTCCTCGGCGGCTTCCTGCTCGCCGAAGGGCTCGCGCGCCAGCGCGTCGATCGCCGCATCGCGCTGTGGTTGATCGCGCGACCGATCGTCGCCGGCTCACCCGCGCGCGCGCTCGTGGCGGTGTGCGGCATCGCGTGGCTGTTCTCGATGTGGATCTCCAACACCGCGACCACGGCGATGCTCTTGCCGGTCGCGCTCGGCCTGCACGCGACGATGGCCGCGGTGCTCGGCGACGATCCGGCCGCACGACGCAAGCTCGA
>DASZPU010000556.1:0-2819 GCA_035550195.1 Nannocystaceae bacterium | reverse complement strand
CGATCGCCAGCTCGCGATCTGGACCGAGGGTTGGCGAGCGCAGCGCGTCGAAGCTTGTGTCGCGACGCGCATCCGCGGCGAGCAATCGCAGGCGCTCATGGAGCTGCGCGTGGACTGCCTCGACGCGATCGCGATCGAGCTCGGTGCGCTGATCGACGTGCTCGGCGAGGCAGACACCGAGGTGGTTGCGCGCACCGACGAGCTACTCGAGCGGTTGCCGACGCCAGCGCAGTGCGCAGATGTCGAGGTGCTCGCCGCGGTCGAAGCGATCCCCGCGGCGCGACGCGAACGGTACGATCCGCTGCTGCGTGCGCTCGCAGCTGCGGAGGAACAGCTCGCGGCGGGACGCGTCGCGCGTGCGCGCAGCGACCTCGACGAGCTGATCATCGCGATCGATGCCGAGGGATTTCGGGGGCTCGCCGCGCGCGCTCGGCTTGCGCGCGGGCGCTTGCTGCTCGAGCTCGGCCGCCGCGACGAGGCACGCGCGGAGATCGTGCAGGCCCACGCGCTCGCGCTCGCGGCCGACGATCGTCGACTGGTCGCGCAGGCGATGCTGCAGCTCGCGCGCGTCGTCGGCAAGACGAGCGCGGGCACGGACGAAGCCGTGCGTCTGCTGGATACGCTCGCAGCGTCGATCGAGCACGGCCATCCGACGGAGCTCGGCGCGATCGATCTCGACGCGGTGCGCGTGGACGTGCTCGCAGAAGGCGACCGCCTCGAAGAAGGCGAGCGCGTGGCTCGGGCCGCGCTCGCCGACACGAGCAGCGACGATCCGCGGCGCGTGGGCCTGCTGAACGGGCTGGGCGTGCTGCTCAACTACCAGCGACGCCACGACGCGTCGATCGAAGTGCATCGCGAAGCGGTCGCGACTGCCGAACGCATCCGCGGCACGCGGCATCCGGCGGTGGCGACGGCGCTCGTCAGCTTGGCCGCGGCACTACGCCGCGATCATCGCGTCGACGAAGCGCGCGAGATATTGGACCGTGCGCTCGCGATCCGCGTGGCTGCACTCGGCGCGCAGGCGCCAGCGGTCGGCGACACGCACCGCTCGATCGGCGAGACGTTCGATGTCGCCGGTGACCTCGACGCCGCGCGACGGGAGTACGAGACGGCGCTCGCGATCCATCGTGCGGCGGGTGATGCCGCAGGCGTCGTGCTGACCACCGCGGAAATGGCCGACACGCTCTCGCGCCTCGGACGAGAGCCAGAGTCCGTACGGCTCCTCGAAGAGCTGCTACCCATCGCGGAGGCGCACTTCGGCGCCGAATCCCTCAACGTGGCGCGGCTCGAGCTGAACCTCGCGTCGTTCTTGTTCATCGTGTCGCGACTCGAGCCGGCGCGCCGGCACGGCGAGCGAGCGATCGCGCTCTACGAGCAGCTCGGGCGTGCCGACAGTGTCGATGTCGCCGTCCTCTATCTCAACCATGCGCGGGTGCTCGACGAGCTCAGCGACCCACAGGAAGGGCTCGAGATGTTGGATCGCGCGGCACGAATCTTCGCCGCAAAGCTGCCGCCGAATGCGATCGAGCACGCGCACGTGCTCGAAGCACGCGCAGACATCCTGCCCGCGCTCGGGCGACTCTTGGAAGCGTGCGAGCTCCGCGGCGAAGCGGTCGGCGCATATGATCGCGTGATGGGCAGCGAGCATCCGCGCACGATCGTCGCGCGCTTCCTGCACGGCCGCGATCTCCTGAAGGCCGGCGATCCGGCGCGCGCTCGCGATGCGCTCGAGCGAGCCTTCGCGCCGCTCGACCACGTCGCGATCAACCCGACCTACCAGGCCCGCATCCGCATGTTGCTCGCACAGGCGCTCTGGCCCGTGCCGAGCGAGCGTCCACGCGCCCGCGAGCTCGCGCGCGATGCCAGAGAGAGATACCGCGCCCTCACCGACAGCGAATTCGCCGCGGAGCTCGACGCCTGGATGGCCGAGCGAAGGATCCGATGAAACGCCGCGCACCATCGCCGAATCGAATCGGCCTCGCGCTCGCGATCGCCGCCTGTGGAGCTGCACGCGATCCCGCAGCGCCACCCGAAGTGTCGTCGCCGACGGAGGCCGAGCTCGAGGAGGCCGCAGATCCGGTATCGAGCGCACCCTCGGAGGTGCAACAGTGGGTGGCCGAGCACGCGATTCCGATCGCCACCGTGGAAGCCGGGCATGGCTTCGACGATCTCGCGTCGCTGAAGAACATCGTCGGCGACGCGCGCATCGTCGCGCTCGGCGAGTCCACGCATGGCACGCGCGAGTTCTTCCAGCTCAAGCACCGCATGCTCGAGTTCCTCGTCACGCAGATGGGCTTCACGGTCTTCGCGATCGAAGCGTCGATGCCCGAGGCCTATGCGATCGACGAGTACGTCGTGCACGGCAGGGGCGACGCCGCCACCGCGCTCGCCGGCACTTACTTCTGGACGTGGAACACTGCGGAAGTGCTCGCGATGATCGAGTGGATGCGGGCGTACAACGCCGACCCCGCGCACACCGAGAAGCTGCGCTTCTACGGCTTCGACATGCAGTACGCCCCGGTCGCGATGGCGCGGGTGCTCGACTACCTCCGCCGCGTCGATTCGCACGCCGTGAAGGGCACCGCAGCGAAGGTCGCCCCGTTGCTCGATGCGTTCGCGCTCGATCAGCTGCACGCGCAAACGCAGCCGGACTGGCGGCGCCGCGTCGCCGCCGTCGCGTCGCTCGCGAAGCGCTTCGACGCGCAGCGCATCCCCTGGATCGCGCGGACCGACGTCACGTCGTTCGAGACGGCGCGGCAGGATCTCCGCGTCGTCGAGCAGTGGCTCTCGCTCTTCCAGCCCGGACCGGCCTCCGAGAA
>DASZPU010000555.1:0-10300 GCA_035550195.1 Nannocystaceae bacterium | reverse complement strand
CGATGCGCGTCTCGGCCTCTTCGAAGAATCCGCTGTCGTCGACGCGTGCGGGCGCATGCGGCGGCGGCGGCACGCCGATGACCGTCTGATCGCCTCGCTGCGTCGGTGATCCAGACACCGGGTGACGATGGTAGCAACACCAGGCCGACGACGCTCGTTTCGCGAAACATGCGATGATGCTCGCGTGGATTCGGCGGTCCGCTCGCTCGCCGCAGGCCTCGTGGGCGTCGCGCTCGCGTGCAACAGCGGCGCGTTCGTGTGCAACGACGACGAGCAATGCTCCGCCGACGGCGTGAGCGGCACCTGCGAAGCCACGGGTTGGTGCAGCTTCCCCGACGGTGCGTGCGAGTCGGGCTCGCGCTATGGCGATCACGCGGGCGGATCGCTCGCGGGCGAGTGCGTGCCCGCCGACATCGGCACGAGCGGCAACGCCACCACCGAGCTCACGAGCACGAGCGTGGCCGCGACCACGATGGTGCTCGACGGCAGCAGCGACTCCAGCGATCCCACGACCATCGATCCCGACAGCTCGAGCGATCCGTCGGTGGGCGAATCGTCGAGCAGCGGCGGCGCGTCGGCGGTGTGCGGCAATGGCATGCTCGAAGACGGCGAAGAATGCGACGACTCCAACATGCGCGACGGCGACGGCTGCAGCGCGGCCTGCATCGCGGCGGGCGGCGTGTTGTGGGAGATCGTCGAGGACGGTCCGACCGGTCTCGCCGATGGTGCGGCCTCGATCGACATCGATGCATCCGACGCGCTCTACGTGGGCGCATGGTTCTCCGAAGACGATGGCCCCACGCTCACTGCCCGCAAGGTCGCGCTCGACGGCACGATCACGTGGAGTCGAGCGCTCGCGGACGTGCTCGCGTGGGATTCGATCTACGCGTGGGGCATCGCGGTCGATGGGGCCGGCAACGCGGTCACCGCGGCCGCGGGCGTCAACGGTGCCGCCGATCAATGGGTGATCGCGCAAGCGACCGCGAACGGTGACGCCGGCTGGCTGATGATCGAAGCCGGCGAAGCATTCGGCGTCGAGATCGAAGACGCGGTGTGGGCCTGCGGAATCACGCCGACCGGCGATCCGCGGGTCGTCGGCTACGCGCTCGACGGCACGGAGGTGCATCGCCACGAAGGCGTCCCGAGCCTACCGAGCCCGGGTTGGTGCTGGGACATCGCGATCGACGGCGACGCGGTGATCGTGGTCGGCGAAGTCGAGGCATCGGAGCACTACGGGTTCGCGACGCGACTCGATCCCACCGGTCAGATCCTCGATGCGGTGGAGCTCGAGAGTCAGTGGACGCAAGCGCTGGCGATCGCGCGCGGAGCTTCCGAGGTGTGGGTCGTCGGTCGCTCGGATCCCGGCGACGGTGGCTGGCTCGCGCGCGGATCGATCGACTTCGGTGCCGTCGTCGGTCCCGAGATCGTCACGCCCGCAGCGACGTCGGCGAATCTCGACGGCGTTGCATTCGGCCCCGACGGCGGCGCCGTCGTCGTCGGTTGGCAAGACAACGGCACCGACACGGACGCGCTCGTGATGGCGTACGCGCCCGATGCCACGTTGGTATGGAGTCGCACCTACGAAGGCGGTCAGAACAAGGACGACCGTGGACGCGACGTCGTGATCGCGAGCGACGGCACCATCGTCGTCGCGGGCCACATCGGCCCGCTCACCGACGAAGGCGACTTCTGGCTCTTCGCAGTCTCGCCTTAGCGTTCGCGCGGGTAGGCCAGCGTCAGCTCCGTCTTTCCGATGTGCAGGCGTGCGCCGGGGAGCCAAGCCGTGCGCGCGGTGATCGGGTGCCCGTCGATGTCGACGCGTGCCGCTTCCGGCACGACTTCGGCAGGTCGTGATCCGCCGTCCCAGTCGAGCACGAATGCCGGCTCGTCGCCGGCGATCGGTGCGCCGTGCACATCGAGGCGGTGACTCCCGGGCACGATGAGCTGGAAGCTCGCCGGCGCGTCGGGACCGCGACGCGAGAGCACGGCCGCGCGCGCACCGAGATCGGTGTGCAGGATCCATCCGAGCTCGTTCGCCAGCTCTGCGGCGTCGCGCGGACGTAACGCGGGATCCTTCGCGAGACAGCGATCGACGAGCGCGCATAGCCGCGTCGACAGTCGCGGCGCGTGCTCGGCCAGTGGTGCGGCCGCGATCTTCACGTGCGCGCGCAACCACGCGGAGGGATCGTCGGCGAGCTCGGCACGCGCGCGTCGCCACGACTTGCCGGGGAAGAACGGCGAGCGGCCCGAGAGCAGCTCGTAGAGGATCACCGCGAGGCTGTAGACGTCGGTCGCGGGCGTGAGCTCGGCGCCGCGGACCTGCTCGGGCGCGACGTAGGGCGGCGCCGCGATCACGGTCGTGCCGATCGTGACGTTGGTGCCGGTGGGCTCCGCGTTCCACGATCGCGCGGATCCGAAGTCGAGGATCTTCAGCGTGTGTTCGTCGTCGATCCACAGTCGACTGGGCTCGAGCGCACGATGCACGATGCCGTGCGCGTGCAGCTCGGCGAGCCCGAGACACGCGTCGTGCACGAAGCCCACCGCGTCGGCGGTCGCGAGCGGCACATCGAAGTCGTGCCAGTGATGCAGCTGCGCGCCTTCGAGGTGCTCGGTCGCGAGAAACCAGTGCTCGGCGGGCCCGAGCCCGCTCGCGAGCACGCGCGCGACGTGACGATTGGTGAGGCGCTCGAGCACCGCGAGCTCGCGGAGCACACGCGCCGCGGCGGCTTGCGATCCGACCGGGTCGAGCGACACCTTCAGATCGACCAACGCGCCCTCGGTCGAGGTCGCGAGATACACCCACTCGGAGGGCAGCTTGCGCAGCACGCGATGGATGTGGAACCCGGCGAAATCGTCGCCGGTCTTCAGCTGCATGGACATCTCGAAGGGCAAGCTAGATGCCCGACGAGCGCCGGCAACGGCGTTCACCTCGCATTACCGAATCCGATCAGCCGTCCGCGCCGCCGGGCTCGGGATAGACCAGCTCGAGTCGGAACGCGCCCATCTGCAGGCGTGTGCCGGGTACGAGACGCACGCGGTAGTCGAGTTGGTGACCGTTGACGCGCAGCGAGCCGTCGTGCGCGACCGGCTCGAGCTCGGCGTCGTGCGGCGCGCCGCTCCACTCGATCACCGCGAACACGTGCGGTTCGTCGTCGGGCGAGAGCGAGATGTCGCAGCTCGGCCCGAGCCCGATGCGATACACGCCCGGCAGGATCACGTGGCGACGCAACGCGCCGCTGGGAAAGCGCGCTTCGAGGATGAGCGCACTCGTACCGCCGAGCTCGCTGTGCAGCACCCACGCGAGCTCGTTCGCGAACACGCCGGCGTCACTCGGGCGATCCTTCGGATCCTTCGCGAGCCCGCGCGCGACGACCTCGCGCAGCTTCTTCGGCAGCGACGCGCCTTCGCGATAACGCTGCAGCGGCACGACGGCATTCTTCACGTGTGCCACCAACCACTGCAGTGGCTCGTCGGCGAGGCGCTTGCGCACCGACGACACTCGCTCGTCGCTGAACAGCGGCGTGCGTCCGACCAGTAGCTCGTAGAGGATCATCGCGAGGCTGTACACGTCGCTCGCAGGCGTGAGCCGACCGGTCTTCACCTGCTCGGGCTGGGCGTAGTGCGGCGTGCCGACCAACATGTGACCGGCGGTCGCGTTCGCGCCGATCGTCGAGTCGACATCCCACGCGCGCGCGAGCCCGAAGTCGAGCAGCTTCACGTTGCCGTCGGGCAACAGCCACAGGTTGTCGGGCTTCACGTCGCGATGCACGACGCCGGCGCGATGCGCTTCGGCGAGCCCCATGCATGATTGCTGCACGATGCGCACGGCCTCGCGCGGGGCCATCGGTCGGTCGAAATCGTGCGAGTCGCCGAGCGACTTGCCCTCGAGCAGCTCCATCACCATGTACCAGCGATCGTCGGCACCGAGCCCATGATCGAAGATGTGCACGACGTGGGGATTGCCGAGCGAGCCGAGGATGCGGATCTCGCGGAGCGCTCGCAGTGCGGTGTCTTCCGCTTGCACGGGCTCCTTCGAGATCTTCAGTGCGACGCGCTCGTCGGTGCCTTCGTGGCGCGCCGCGAACACGTCGGCGAACGTGCCCGAGCCCAGCTTCGCGAGCAGCTCGTAGCCTTCGTAGGTGGTGCCCGGCTGCGGGCCTTCGACGCGCTTGCGCGGCGGCGGTGGTGGCGGTCGCTTCACTGCGCGCTCCTCCACGAGTTGCACAAGAGCGCGCCGAAGCCCGCGAGCACGACCAGCAGCAGCATGGCGAGCGCGCGCAACAAGAGGTTCGGTGGACGACCGAGCACGCTCGACGGACGACTGCGCGGGATGTCGCGCGGCGCAATGATCCACGCGACCCCGTCTTCGCTCGGTGGACCCGCGGGCTCCGCGTGCACCTCGACCGGTCGCGCGGTCGGGGGACGCACCGCGATCGGCGGAACTGCGGGATGCGGCGCGGCCATGCCGGGTGCGATCGCTTCGATCACCTCGCGCGCGGACGCGGGCCGATCGGCGGCGCGCTTCTCGAGCATGCGCGCGACGATCGTGCGCAGATTCGGCGGGAACGTGTCGGGCAACGGCGGCACGTCGGCGATCACGTGCATGCGCATGAGCATACCCGGTTGATCGGCCTCGAACGGCGGCACGCCGGTGAGCATCTCGAAGAACACGGCGCCGAACGAGTAGAGATCGGTGCGTTCGTCGATCGCACCCCCGCTGATCTGCTCGGGGCTCATGTACCGCGGTGTGCCGAACACCTGGCCTGCGCGCGTCAGCTTGGGCGCGGTCTCGCTGAGCAGCTTGACGATGCCGAAATCCACCAGCTTCACCTGCTCGCGGCCGTCGTCGTCGGTCACGACGAACACGTTCTCGGGCTTGAGGTCGCGGTGCACCACGCCGCGGCGATGCGCGTGCTCGAGCCCACGCAGCATCTGCAATCCCAGGTCGATCGCGCGGGGCAGACCGAGCTGGCCGGCGTCGAGCAGCTGGCGCAGCTCGTGGCCGGCGAGCAGCTGCATCACGATGTACTTGCCGCCGTCGGGCGTCGTGCCGGCGTCGAACACCTGCACGCAGTTGGGATGATCGAGCCGCGAGATCGCGACGGCTTCGCGATCGAAGCGTGCGGACGCGCCTTCGTCGGCGACGTACTGCGGATCGAGCACTTTGATCGCGACGTCGCGATCGAGCACGCGATCGTGCGCACGCCACATCGTGCCCATGCCGCCGCGACCGAGCGGGGCCTCCAGGCGGTAACGTTCGCCGAGCACGGCCCCGATCGCGTCCACCATGCGGTGCGCGGGGATCGTAGCGGCAAAGCGGGTGGGCGGCCACCCGCTCGATCAGTCGTCGGGTGCGCCCGCTTCGATCCACTCGCGCACGAGCGCAATCTTGTCGTCGCCGAGCAGAAACGGTGCGTTGAGCGGCATGTGCGGCAACACGTCGCCCATGTTGCTCGCAGGGTTGCAGTGCGCGAGCAGCTGGTAGAGATGACTGCCTTCGGGATCACCGGGCGCCACCAGCGGGCGATCGGTGTCCTGCGTGGGCTGGTGATTCATGAGCTCCGCATGCAGATCGCTCGCGTCGAGCTGCAGACCCGCGGCCGCGTTCATGCCGTGGCACGACGAGTACGTGCACGACGGTGCGAACAGCACGTCGCTGATCCGCGACAGCGTGGGCGCGCCGTCCGGCGGCACCGCGGGGTTGCTGTCCTTGCACTGCGGAATCGGTGGGATGTCCTGATCCTCGGGATCGACCGGCGGCAGATACAGCGGCGCGAGGATCTCCTGCTCGGTCGGCATGCCTTGCTCGGGCGGCTTCGGCAGACCGATCGCCAAGCACGTGCCCGCGAACAGATCGACGTCGCCGTCGGTGCCCACGGGATGATTGCCGAGATCGACGCTCGCACCCATCACCGCGTCCGATTCGACGAGCGCCAACATCACGCACATCTCACCGCCGCCGTTGCCCCACGTCACTTCTTCGCTGCGCCAGTTGTCGTAGCCACAGCTGAACTCGATGCCGGTCGCACCGGGCAGATCGAGCGGCGGATCGAAGGTGAGCCCGTTCGCCGAGCCGTTGAAACCATCGAGCGAGTAGACCACCTCGCCGTCGCGCAGACCGCCCTTCACCTTCACCTCGAAGAAATTCCCGAGGTAGTGGTAGTGGGGCAAGATGTAGTGCAGCCGCATCGCGAGCGGCTCTTGATTCACCAACCAGTACGCCGCGCTGAGATCGCAATCCGCGGTGAAGCGCGACTCCTGCTGCGGGGGGATGTGCAGGTCGTGGTACTGCATCGACAACGCGGTCACGACCGCGGTCACTTCGGAGGGATGGATCGGATAGAGGCTGAGCCACAGCTCCGACTCGCTGGGGTCGGGCGACGCGTTGAGCGTGTGCAGCGTGGCGATCACCTTGTGGCGCGGCGGAATCTTCACCACCGCACCCGGCGAGAGCTCCTGCGCTTCGGTGTAGCTCTGCGTCGACTGGGCGAACAGCACGGTCGCACCGTTCGTCGACGCGGCGATCTCGTCGAAGCCGCGATCGGCACACGTCCAGTAGCCGTCTTCACCGGCGAACTCGTCCTCGGGGATCACGAACCAGTTGCTGTGGTGGAAGGCGCCGAGGTTCGCCATCGTCACCTTGTTCACGTAGAGCGCGAGCTCGTTGTCGAGCGTCCACGAGGCGCAGGTCGCCACGTCGTCTTCGAACGGATCGAGCGCGATCGTGCCGAACGAGTGCGTGATGTGGATCGCGTCGGGCTCGCCACCGGTGCTCTCGCTCGATTCGTCGCCGCCGTCGCTGGTCACTTCGCCCGTGCCGGGCGCGGTGGTGCTGGTGGTCGGCTCCGCAGTGGTCGCGCTCGGGCCGCTGCTCGAAGACGAGCCCGCGACGTCGCCTTGCGGCGTCGCGCCACCGCAGGCCGCCAACGCGAGACCCGACAAGATCGCAATCGCACGACGATCGATGCTCATCGCCTCACCACCCGATTCGCAGCTTCGCACGCGTCGCGGGCCCCGGGGAGGTGGTCGTCGGGTGTGTGAACACATGTCCGGGAACCGGACGGATGTTCGCGGCACGAGCACACGGGGATCTGCAGCGATCGTGTCGCGCGTGCTCAAGTCGTGCGCACGCATGGACGATGGGCGGCGCATGACGCCGTGCCCGAGGTGTGGCCGCACGATGTTGGCGCTCGCGCGCCGTCCCAGCCGTGAATCGTTGGAGGTCCAGCGACTCGCGCCGTGGGTGGCGGTGCACGCCGGTGATCAACGCACGTCGACGTGTCGCTTGCTCGATGCCGAAGCGATGGCGTTGGCGCAGGCGACCCCTGCAAACGAGCCGCCGCGCAACGCGGGCGAGCGCGCGGCCTAACCGGCGCGCTTGCGTCGCTCGGGCAAGCGCGCATCGAACTCGCGCTCGATGCCCGCGAGCACCTCGAGCACTTCGCCGGCGGACGGCGCATCGCCGCTCGTCGCGAGCTGACCGCACATCCAAACCGCCGCAGCTTCACGTGCGTCGAAGATGCGCAGCGGCGCCGGCTGCTTCGCGACCATTCCGATCGTCGCCATCACGGTGCGCTTCGTCGCGGCCTTGAAGCCGTCGCCGAGGATCGCCGACGCGATGCAACGCAGCCCTGCGCTGTGCGAGCGGAACATCTTCACCAAGCGGTCGCGCACGTCGGCCGCAGGCACGAGCGCGACGCCGGGCCGCGACACGCCGAGGATCGCGACGCCTTCGGGGAAGCGCGTCGCGAGCTCACCGAAGGTGCGATCGATTCCATCGGCGGCAGCGAGCGTGCAGTCGCCGTCCCAGATGTTGAAGTACACGCGCCGCCACGATGCCGTGCAGTGCTCGAGGTCGATCGCATGCCACTGCAGATCGCTGGGCTCGCCCGCCTGGCCAGCTCCCATCACGCTCGTCAGGTTAGCACCTTCGCATCGCGTGGTGCCATCGCTCGATCGGGTGTGCGATGACCGACAACGTGCGACGTTCAGTGCGTTGGCCGGAGGATCGCGTCGAGGTCCTGCGGTAGTGCATCGAAGTGCGCCACGGTCAACGTCGCACCGGCGTCGCGCAGACGATCGGGATCGACGTTCGTGGTGATTCCGATGCACGCGAAGCCGCCGGCCTTCGCCGCGCGCACGCCGTTCTCTGCGTCCTCGAACACGATGCACTCCGCGGGTGTGCAGCCCAGGCGCTGCGCGGCCGCCAAGAAGATGTCGGGCGCAGGCTTGCCGGGCAGGCCCGCGGAGTCGACGACGGCATCGAACATGCCGTGCCAGTCGAGGCCGTCGAGCACGAGCGCACGGTTCTCCTCCGGCGCCGAGCTCGCGAGCGCGAGTCGAACGCCGCGCTCGCGCAGACGCTCGAGCAACGCGACTGCGCCGCGCACCGGAGCGAGGTGCGGTCGGTACAGCTCGCGGTAGATCGATTCCTTCTCGCGCGCGAGCGCATCGATCTCCGCGTCGTCGATCTTCCCGCCGAAGAGTCGCGGAAAGATGTCGGCGTTCTTCTGCCCGTTGAACGACTGGAAGAGCGCTTCGTCCATCGCGAAGCCGTGGCGCTCCGCGAGCATCCGCCACGCCCGATAGTGGAACGCGATGTCGTCGACGAGCGTGCCGTTCATGTCGAAGATTGCAGCGCACAGGCTCATTGCGCGGCGAGGCTACCGCGGGATCGCGGCGCTGCGGACACCTGTGCAATGATGCGTTGGGCTGTGAGGGCCCGGTTTTCGTGGAGCGCCGTCCCGACGCAGGTCAAGGCTCCGATCCCCGCGTGCCGAAGTACGGCAAGCCGGGCGAGGTGATCGGTGGTCGCTATCGACTGATCAAGAGTCTCGGGCGCGGCGGCATGGGCGAGGTGTTCGCCGCGAAGGACGAACAGGGCGGCCGCGAGATCGCGCTCAAGCGATTCCGCCTCGATCTCGATTCCACCGAGGATCTGCTGCGCTTCCGTCGCGAGTTCCACACGCTCGCACGACTCCGACATCCACGCGTCGTCGAGGCCTACGACTTCGGCGTCGATGACGGCCGGCCGTTTTACACGATGGAGCTGCTCGACGGGCAGGACTTCGGCGATCTCGCACCGCTGCCGTGGGCGCGCGCGTGCGGCCTGTTGCGCGACGTCGCATCTGCGCTCGCGTTCCTGCACACGCGCGCGCTGTTGCATCGCGACATCGCGCCACGCAACGCGCGTTGCACCACCGACGGGCGCGCGAAGCTGCTCGACTTCGGCATGCTCGCGACGATGGGCAGCACCACGGAGATCGTCGGCACGGTGCACTCGATCGCACCCGAGATGATCCTCGGCTTCCCGATGGACGGTCGCGCCGATCTGTTCGGGCTCGGTGCGCTCGCGTTCTGGCTGCTCACCGGTCGCCATCCTCGACGCGCGCGCAACCTCAACGATCTGATCCGCGAAGGGCGATCGCGGCCGCCCGCACCCTCGACCGTCGTCTCCGACATTCCCGCGGAGCTCGACGAGCTCGTGCTCTCGCTGTTGAGCCACGAGCCGCTCGGGCGACCTTCGTCGGCGGCGCACGTGATCGAGCGACTCGGAGCGATCGCCGGGCTGCCACCCGCGGAAGAGCCCGAGGTCGCACGCGGCTACGTGCGCAGCGCGGAGCTCGTCGGTCGGCGTCACGAGCTCGAGGTCGTGCGCAAGCGATTGATGCGCGCGATGTCGGGCTCGGGCAGCACGATCGTCGTCGAGGGGCGCTCGGGCATGGGCAAGACCCGCCTGCTGCACGAGATCGAATTGGAGGCGAAGCTCGCGGGCGCACGCGTGCTGCGTGCGGGGCCGCAGACCGGCGGTCCGTATGCGTTGTTGCGGCAGCTCGGCATCGACGGCCGCGCGGCGGCGTTCGAGTCGATCCCCGGCCCCGAGGACTCCGTCATCGGTCGCCTGCTCGGCGACGACATCATCGATCCGAACGCCGCGACCTTCGTCGGCACCGTCGCCTCGCCCAGCAGCCCGAAGTCGAGCGACCTCCGCGAAGAACGACTCGCGCTGCAGCGCGCGCTGGCCGAGCGCCTCGCCACGCTGGCCGAGCGCCGACCGCTGGTCGTCGTCATCGACGATCTGCAGCGCTCCGACGAAGGCTCGGCCGCCACGCTCGCGGCGCTCGCATTCGAGGCCCGCGACAAACGCATCCTCATCGTGTGCGCGTTGCGAACGGACGAACCGATCGGTGCGCGCAGAGCCGTCGCGAAGATCCGCGAGCACGCGATCGTGCTGCATCCCGGTGGCCTCGGCAGCGCGGAGATCGAGCAGATGCTGCGCACGATGTTCGGCGCGAGCGCG
>DASZPU010000554.1:0-5275 GCA_035550195.1 Nannocystaceae bacterium | reverse complement strand
CGCTCGATCGTGCCGCCGCTCGCCTTGCCTTCGGGCGGCACCAGGCGGATCGGATAGCGCACCACGTACACGCGGTCGTCCATCTTCGCGGCCGGCACGTCGAGCGCCCACGCCGCTTCGGTGAGGCACGCCATCAGCACTGCGTCGTGATCGTGCATGAAGGTGGAGCGCGCGCGGGCGGTCATCACCTCGCCTTTGCCCACTTCCATCTCCAGCGTGATGCGACCTTGCTGCGAGGGATTGCGCGCGAGCGCGTGGTTGTAGCAGACGCGCGCGCGCGGCAAGACGCGCAGGTTGATGTAGTTGCGGAAGATCTTGTCGTCGAGATAGCCACGCAGCTCGCGACCGCGACCGCTCTGCTCGATGGTCTGGCGCGCGATCCGTTGCTGACGCGGGCGCAGCCACGACGGCTCGACGAACCCTTCGCCCGCGGCATCGAGCAGCGCGCCCTCGAGCACCGCGACGAACGCTTCGGCCTGCGGTGCCGCGACGCGACCCTTCACGCGCTGCTCGAGCAGCTTGCCGCCCGCACGTCCGCGCACCGTCAGCTTCGTCGCCGCGGCGCCGGTGTAGTGGCCGCACAGCACCGCGACGTTGCCCGCGACGAGCCCCGCGGGCAGCGCGTCGTCGAGCGTCATGTTCTTCGGGAGATCGATCGCGAGCTCACCGAGCACGCGCGGCGCCGACAACAAGTGCAGCACGTCGGCGTCGGGCACCTCCGCGAGCGCCTCGAGGCTGATGCGTGCGCCGAGCTGCGCCGCCGTGCCCGCGACCGGATGCGTCGCCGGCAGCCCGCCCTTCGCGAACAACGGATCGTCGACGACGAACAGCAGCTCGGGCCGATGCTTGCCCGCGGCTTTCTCGAAGCGCGCGCGCAGCTGCTCCGGCGCGACGCTGGCCGGCAACATGCCGTCGGTGACGAGCACGACGAGCGGTCGCTTCGCCTTCGTCTCCGCCGCCCGCTTCGCGGCGAGCTCGAGCGCGGCACCGACATCCGTACCTTGTGCGCGCACGTTCGCATCGAGCACACGCGCGAGCGAGTCACGCGCGGAGCGGTCGCGGCTGCCGAAGCGCGTGGTGTCGCCGGGCAAGAGCGGCGTGGCCGTGCGTGCGAAGCCGATCGCGTCGAAGCTCGCGGTCTTCGGCAGCGCGTCGAGCATGCGCTCGATGATCCGCTGCGACTCGCGATGGATCTTCGGCGACGTGCTGCGCGAACGATCGATCACGAACACGACGTGATCCGGCGTGGGCGCGGGCGTATCGCCCAGCCGCAACACCATGCGGAAGCGACCGTCGTCGAAGCCCACCGGCCCGGGCTGGATGTCGTAGCGCGTCAAGAGCGGTCCGCGCTCGACCAAACGTGCCGGCCACGCGACGGTGACCGACTCGTCGGGCTCGCTCACCATCACCGGCTCGGTGCCGCTCGGCGCATCGTCGACCCAGAAGCCACGCCCCGTCGGCAGCCCGCGCACGATCACGCGACGCTGGCTCGCCAGCGCACGCAGCTCGCCGCCGCGCGACGGCAGCTCGAGCTCCCAACGACCGGCGTGCAGCTCGGGGAACACGCGCAGCTCGAGCTCGACCTGCACCGTGCTCTCCGGTGCGATGCCGAACGCGACGATCTCCGCCGCCGGCAATCCGCCCGCGCGCACCGGCTCGATCGGTCGCGCCCACACGGTGCCGGGCGCACGACGATCGGGATCGGCCTCGACCAACGTCGTCGTGCCGGCATGCCACACGCCATCCTTCGCGATCGCGATGCCGGCCAGCTCGGCGCTGCGCGGCAATGCCATCGTGAGCACCGCATCGCGATCGTTGCTCGAGGTGTTGTGCAGCGCGACGCGCACGCGCAACGTCGCGGCATAGCCGTGCTCGCTGCTCGCCTCGACGATCGCTTCGTACGACAGCTCCTCGACCGGGATGTAGCCGCGTTCGTCGTCGCTCTGCTCGGCGTCGAGCTGATCGGCGCTCGCGAGCCGCGGTGCACCGGCACACAACGCGGCCACCAACGCCGTGCCGAGCAGCCGTGAGCCCGGGACCTTCGGCGCACGGCCGACCTGAGAAGGCACGATCGCTAGGCTAGACCACTCCGCGGCCCTTGGCTCGTGCACGCATCGGTGAGACGGACGGCGCCGCTACAAGTTCCCGTTACCACTACGAGGCGCCGCGCGCGGGCTTGCCGAACGACGCCCTCCGATCACGACCCGACGCGCCCCCCGCTTGCGGGGGCAATCCGCGCGTCAGCGCGTAGCGTGTCACCCGTGACGGCTGCGGGGGAACGAGCTACTCGGGTTTGACGCAGACCGCGACCTGCGACTCCTTCGCATCGCGCAGCGGCTTGCCGACGAAGTCGCCGTCGAGCTGCTCGAGCTGGAGTCCCGCCATCGCGACCAACATGCGCAGCTCCTCGGGGAAGATCTGGCGGTGCGCGAGGTGGACGAGCCGACGCGGCTCCGCCGGCGGCACGAAGCGACGACCGTTGGGCGGTGCATCGTCGTAGTAGATGCGGATGTGACAGATCTGCGTCGCGTGGTCGTAGGTGTGGTTGGTCGAGTAGACCATCTTCTCGCGCGTCACCGGATGCACGAAGCGCGTGACCGCGTGGCGCACGTCGGGATCCCACAGCAGCCACTCGAGATCGGGAATCTGCACGTCGAATGCGAACGCCCCACCGGGACGCAGCACGCGGGCGGCCTCGCGGAAGCACGCGAGCAGATCCTGCCAGCCGTACAGGTGCATGAGCGTGTTGAACGGCGCGAGCACGAGATCGACGTCGCCGTCGGGCAACGGGATCGCGCGCATGTCGGCGCGCATCGGCAACACGCGGTGGGCCCACGCGCGACCTTCGAGTCGCTCGCGTAGACCTTGCAGCATCGAGTCCATCGCATCGAGCGCGATGACGGTGTGACCGTCGCGTGCGAGCGGCGAGCTGATGCGTCCGGTGCCGGCCCCGAGCTCGAGGATGCGCAGACCTTCACCGCGCTCGCCCGCGACGTTGCGATACCAACGCACGTCCTCGCTGCGATCCTCGTACTCGTAGTCGTAGAGCGCGGCGTCGACGTAGT
The DNA here is from genome assembly GCA_035550195.1 of Nannocystaceae bacterium. GTDB lineage: Bacteria > Myxococcota_A > Polyangia > Nannocystales > Nannocystaceae > Xiheibacterium. The sequence continues at coordinate 2,210 of DASZPU010000554.1, read as the reverse complement.
GATCGGTGGTGCCGGCCTGCAAGAGCCGCTCGCGCGCGCTGCCATCGCGCCCGGAGCGAGCAGCCCGCGATCCTCGGCGCCGCGTCACGACTCGCCCGCGTGTGCCTCGCCCGAGGGCTCGGTCGGCGCAGCCTCGGCGGGCGCCGACTCTTCGCGTCGCCGACCCGAGCGCCTGCGCCTGCGCTTCTGCTGCACCGCGGGCTCGGGCATGCGCGAGCCCTTCGCGAGTCGCTGCCACTGCTCGAGCTCGTGGTGTCCGTCGCCGAGGCCCGCGACCCACAGCCCGAGGAACACGAGCGCGTCGTGGAAGTACTGGCGCTGCGCCATCGCGGGGCGACGGCGGCGATTCGCGGGCTCGAGCAGGCGATGGTGCGCCATGAGGATCTGGCGCGCGAGCTCGCGATCGCGACGCGCGACGCCGATCACCGAGCCGACTTGGTTGAGCTTGCCTTCGATCGCACGATCGAGCGCTTGGCGGCTGCCGCCCGCGAGCTCGCGGCCCACGAGCGGTGCGAAGAGTGCCGCTTGCAGCACACCGTTTTGCACGGACTCGTCGGTCTGTTGGATGTACGAGTCGAGCGCGGCGAGCAAGCGCCACATGAGCCGCGCCGGATCGAGCGCGGCATCCTGCGCGTCGCCTTCGTCTTCACCCGCAGCGGCGGCGAGCAGGCGCTGCTTCGCCTGCGCGACCTCGCCGAACATGCGCAGGTACGGCTGCATCATGTGCTCGAAGAGCCCGGTCTGCAGCATCAGCTCGAAGCTGCGCCGTGCCGCGCCGCTGCGCAGGAGCTTGTAGATCTCCTCGAGCACGCGCGCCTTGCTGCACTTGACGATGTCGGGCGCGACGTCGAGCAACGCCTGCCACGTGGCCGGCTCGATCTCGAAGTCGAGTCGCGCGGCGAACTTCACCGCACGGATCATGCGCACCGGATCTTCGCGGAAGCGCAGCGTCGGATCGCCGATGGTGCGGATCAGTCGCGCGTCGAGATCGGCCATGCCATCGACGAAGTCGACGATCTTCTCGGTCTCGACGTCGAAGAAGAGCCCGTTGATCGTGAAGTCGCGACGACGCGCATCGTCTTCGACGCTGCCCCACTCGTTGTCGTGGGTGATCATCAAGTCTTCGTCGTCGCTCGGCTGCGGAGCGGTGCGGAACGTCGCGGTCTCGATGATCTTCGCGCCGAAGAACACGTGCGCGAGCTTGAAGCGGCGGCCGATCACGCGGCTGTTGCGAAACAAGCGGCGGATCGCCTCGGGGGTCGCCGATGTCGCGATGTCGAAATCCTTGGGGCGACGGCCGAGATACAGGTCGCGGACGCACCCCCCGACCAGGTAGGCCTCGTGCCCCGCGGTCAGCAGGCGGCGCACCACCTTCAGGGCGTCGGGGTCGATCGCCTCCGTGAAATCCTGCGTACCGGCCATGCGGCGCTTCTTCGGTCCGTCTACCACGAAAGCCGCAATCGGCGGAAAACCCCAGATGACGAGGGTTTGAGGGGCTGGGCTCGATCGGCCCGGCGAGGGTTGCCGCGGCCGCCCGGAGAGCTATACACATGTACAGGGCCTGAACCCATGTCAGCCATCCGCCAGCTCGCCGAATTCGCGTCCTGCGGGGGGCGTACGGCGGTCGTGCAGGTCGAAGCGCCCGAGGGCGGGTCGCTCGGACTGGGCCTCGCGAGCCTGATCGCCGAGCTCGAGGCGGCGGGCGATCCCGTGCGGACGGTCGAGCTGCGCCAGAGCGATCGGGCGGCGGCCGAGGCGATCGCCGACGCGATCGAGTGGGTCGCGGCGCACGGGCGGCGGGCGATCGTGCGGGCGGCCGTGCCGCTGGGGCGCTCGGCCGTGGCCGCGGCGCGGCGGCACGGGGCCACGGTGATCCTCGAGATCGCCCACCCCGATCCCGCGGCGCAGAAGGTGTTGCTCGGCGACGGGGCCGAGTCGAGCGCGACGCTGTTGCTGCACGCGCAGCACCTGCGCGCGTGCGAGATCGAAGTGGCCGCGCAGATCGGTCCGTTGCTGCCGGCGATCCACGACGATCGCACCGTCGCGACGCTCGTGCATCACGTCGTCGCTGCCGATCTCGTCGACGCGCATCTCACGATGGGCCGGCTCACGCATGCGCGGTTGCTGGGCTTGGGTGCGGTGCTGCCGTGGCCGCAAGTCGCCACGATGGCGCGCGCGTTCGGTGTCGATCCCGGCGCCGAGCATCCGGT
>DASZPU010000553.1:0-19739 GCA_035550195.1 Nannocystaceae bacterium | reverse complement strand
CGCGGCCACGGCTGCGTTGGTGTGGATCTCGACCTGGGAGCAACGTCTGCTCGACGCGATCGCGGGCCGGCTCCCGGAGCGCGCGCACGGGTTCGTGCGCGATCGGATCCTCGCGCGGCTCGACGCCTTCGATCGCCTTCAGCTCGCCATCACGCTCCCGATGGTCGCGCTGTGGATCGCGTTGTCGCTCGTCGAAGCGCGCTGGCCGGGCCTGCCCGGCGCGTTCGCAGCCGTCGTCCTCTCGGTGCTCACGCTCGAGATCTACGGCTTCGTGCGCTACTGGGCGCGCGACTTCCGGGTGCTCGCGTATCTGCTGCTGCTCGCGGCCGTCGGCGTGTGCAACGTGGTGCGCTTCGGATCGTCGCCGACGGTGCCCGCGCTCGTGGCCGACGGCGCCATCGAGCCCGCGCTGCCCAGCACCGCGCTGCCGCACAACCCGACGCTGTTGCGCGACGTCGACGTGCTGCTGCGCTGGCGCGCATCGTGCGAGAAGCCGCGCCTGCTCGTCATCGCGACCTCGGGCGGCGGCATCCGAGCGGCGGCCTGGACGGCGCACGTGCTGCGCGCGCTCGAAGAAGATCCCGCGCTCGCGGGCATCGGTCGTCACGTGCGGCTCGTGACCGGGGCATCGGGCGGCATGGTCGGCGCGGCCGCGTGGGTGACGACGATGGTCGAGCCCGCGATCGCGCGCACCTGCAGCGATGCGCTGTGTCTGCACGGCGGCCACGACGTGTTCAGCGAGGTCGCGGCCGACAGCCTCGACGCCGTCGCGGCCCACTTCGCGCTGTGGCTGGAGGGCGATCGCGGCACCGCGCTCGAGCGGGCATGGATCCGCAACGACGCCGCGCTCGCGCGACCGCTGATGGATCTCGCCGCGGGCGAGCGCGACGGTTGGCTGCCATCGCTGGTGTTCAGCCCGATGATCGTCGAGAACGGACGACGCGTGTTGATCGCGAACCTCGATCTCCGCGCGCTCACCTCCACCAACGATCCGTGGCCCGATCTCGCGACCGCGATGGGGCCGAGCGACGCGCTGCCCGCGTTCGAGCTCTTCGCGCTCTACCCCGACGCGACGCGATTCACCGTGGCCACCGCAGCGCGGCTCTCCGCATCGTTTCCCTACGTGAGCCCGTTCCCGCGCTTGCCGATCGCCGGCGCGCCGATGCACCTCACCGACGCCGGCATCTACGACAACTACGGCGTCGACGTGGCCTCGCGCTGGATCGCCGCGAACGCGCAGTGGCTCATGACGAACACCGAGGGCGTCGCGCTCGTGCAGATCCGCGACGAGGTCTCGACGCGCTCCACCTTCGCGGTCGACGAGCCCGATCTCACCACGCGCGCGACCTATCCGCTGTCGGGCCCGTTCGCGGCGTTCTTCGCCGCCCGCGAGTCGACCTCGGCGTTCCGCAACGATCACGCCGTCGACGTGCTGCGCTCGCGCTTCACCGCAGCGAAGCACGACGGCTTCTTCCAGTCGTTCGCCTTCGAGCTCACCGGCGAGGTCTCGCTGTCGTGGCGGCTCAGCGACGCCGAGCGCGAGACGATCCGCGCGAGCCTGCCCGCGGCCACCCACGATTGCGCGCTGGCCGAGCCGCGCGAGGATTGCAGCGCGAACCTCCGCGAGCTCGCCCGCTTGCGCACGTGGTGGAGCGAGTGATCAGTCGCGCGGCAGGCGGACCACGAACGTGGTGCCGCGGCCCTCGTCCGAGTCGACGTCGAGCGTGCCGCCGTGCGCGAGCGCGATCTGCCGCGAGATGAACAGCCCCAGCCCGAGCCCGCCCGAGCGCGGCGCCGCCCCGGGTCGGCCACGGAACGGATCGAAGATCGTCGGCAGGAGCTCGGCCGGGATCGCACCGCCGTTGTGCACGCGCACCACCACCGCGTGGGGCTCGCGGATACAGGTGATCGTCACCGGCAGCGCGGGATCACCGTGCGCGATCGCGTTGCCGATGAGGTTCGAGAACAGCTGCAGGAGCCGTTCGCCGTCGCCGAACGTCACGCACTCGCCCTGGTGCTCGACCCGCACGTCGCGCTCGCTGCTGCCGCGCAGCTCGTCGGCCGCGCGCTGCAGCTGCTCCGCCACGTCGACCTTGGTGCGCTCGCGCGCGAGCCCGAGCCCACCGCCGAGCCGCGCACACGTGAGGTCGAGCATCTGCGCGATCATGTTCTCCATGCGTCGGCCGGCCGACGCCATGCGCCGCACGACCTTCATCTGCGTGTCGTCGGTGACGGTGCGCTCGAGCAGCTGCGTGCCCATCACCATCGCCGACAGCGGATTGCGCAGATCGTGGCCGAGGATGCCGACGAACAGCTCGGCCAGCCGCAGCGCATCGCCCAGCTCGCGGCGCTGGTGATAGAGCTCGAAGAACACCTCGGCCTTGCTGCGCAGCACGTGGGGGTCGATCGGCTTGAACAGGAAGTCGACCGCACCGCTGTCGTAGCCCGCCATGAGGCTCGACGGATCGCGTGCGCCGGCGGTGACGAAGATGATGGGAACGTTGCGCGTGCGCTGCGAGCCGCGCATGAGCTCGGCGAGCTCGATGCCGTCCATCTCGGCCATCTGCACGTCGAGCACGGCGAGCGCGAAGTCGTGGACGAGCAACAGCTCGAGCGCCTCCTTGCCCGAGCGCGCGGTGAGGATCTCGAGCCCGTCGCGACGCAACAACGCCGACAGCGCGACGAGGTTCTCCTCGATGTCGTCGACCAAGAGGCACTTGATCGGCGTGGCGTTCATGCGGCCTCCAGTCCCAGTGCGGCGAGCACTTCGCCGAGTTGCCGCGGCGGCAACACTTCGTGGGGAGTCATCGTCGCGAGCGCGGCGGCGGGCATGGTGGGTGCGGACGCGGTGGCGGGATCCTGTACCAGCGCGCGCCCGCCGTGTGCGACGACGTGCACGAGCCCACGCGTACCGTCGTCGCTCGCACCGCTGAGCAGCACCGCCACGAGCGCCGCACCGAACGCATCGGCCGCCGACTCGAACAGCACGTCGATCGCCGGCCGCGAGAAGTTGACCGGTGCGTCGATCGACAGCGACAGCGTGCCGCCCTTCTCGACCTGCAGGTGATAGTTGGGCGGCCCGACGTGGATCGTGCCGGGCACCAGCGGTTGCTTGTCGTCGACCTCGACCACCGGCAGCGCCGTCGCGTCGCGGAGCACGGTGGCCAGGAGGCTCGGACGATCGCTGCGCACGTGCAGCACCACGGCGATGGGCACCGCGAACGCGGGCGGCAGCGTGCGCAGCACCACCGCGAGCGCATCCAGTCCGCCTGCGGAGCCGCCGATCACGATGAGCCGAGTCGTCGTCATGGTGCGATCACAAGCGCTGGTAGATCCGATCCTCGGGCACGAGATCCGCGAAGGCGTGCGCGTGCGCGGAGAAGCGCAGGGTCTCGCGCTGGCCGAGGCCGAGGAAGCCGCGGCGGCACAGCGAGTCGCGCAGCACACCGACCGCACGATCCTGCAGCGCACGGTCGAAATAGATGAGCACGTTGCGGCACGACGCAAGCTCGACCTCGGCGAACGCGCTGTCGGTGGCGAGGCTGTGGTCGGAGAAGAGGATCGACTTCTTGAGCGAGCGATCGAGCACGGCCGAGGAGTAGCGCGCCGTGTACCAGCTCGACAGCGAGGTGCGTCCGCCCGCACGCAGGTAGGCCTCGCTGGAGCGCGCGAATCGTTCGACGTCGTACACGCCGGCCTCCGCGGTGCGCAGGCTCTCGGGATTGATGTCGGTCGCGTAGATGAGCGTGCGGTCGAGCAGCCCTTCCTCGGCGAGCACGATCGCGAGCGAGTAGGCCTCTTCACCGGTCGCGCAGCCGGCCACCCAGATCCGCAGCGACGGATACGTGCGCAGGATCGGGACCACCTTCTCGCGGATCGAGCGAAAGTAGGTGGGATCGCGGAAGAGGTCGCTGACTTGCACGGTGAGGTAGCGCAGCAGCTCGCCGAAGACCGCCGCATCGCCGAGCACGCGCGCGGAGAGCTGACCCAGCGTGTCGCAGTGGAAGTGCGCGCTCGCAGCCCGCAGACGCCGGCGCAGCGACGCCTCCGCGTAGCCGCGGAAGTCGTAGTGGTAGCGCTCGTGGATCGCCTCGAGCAACCCATAGAGCTCGCGATCGTCGGGGTCGGGTGTCATCGCGGCATCCACACCCGCACGAGCGAGAGCAGCCGATCGACGTCGAGCGGCTTGGCGATGTAGTCGTTGGCGCCGGCCGCCAACGCGGCCTCGCGATCGTCGGCCATCGCCTTCGCGGTGAGCGCGATGATGGGCAGACGCGCGAGCGCGGGCCGCTTGCGGATCTCGCGGGTGGCCGCGAGCCCGTCCATCTCCGGCATCATCAGATCCATCAGCACGAGATCGATGCCGGGCTTCTGCTCGAGATGCGTGAGCGCCTCGCGACCGTTGCGGGCGACTTCGATGGTCGCGCCGCGCGGCTCGAGCACCTTGGTGAGCGCGAAGATGTTGCGCACGTCGTCCTCGACCACGAGGATGCGCCGGCCTTCGAACACCGCCTCGCGGAAGCGAGCGTCGCGGAGCATGCGTTGGCGCTCGGGCGGCAGCTCGGCCTCGACCTGGTGGAGGAAGAGCGCGACCTCGTCGAGCAAGCGCTCGGGCGAGCGCGCACCTTTGATGATGATCGACTGCGAGAAGCGGCGCAGCTGCTGCTCCTCGTCGCGCGACAGCGAGCGCCCGGTATAGACGATGACCGGCGGGAAGCCGTACTGCTCGTGCGCGGACATCTCCTCGAGCAGCTCGATGCCGCTGCCGTCGGGCAGCGTCAGATCCAGCACCATGCAATCGAAGGTCGAGCTGCGCAGGTGCTCGAGCGCGGCCTTGGCGGTGGGCACCGCGACGGTCTCGACGTCGTCGGCCGCGAGCAGGCGCGAGGTCGCGTCGCGTTGCACGTCGTCGTCTTCGACCACGAGCACGCGCCGCAGTCGCTGCGTGGACTTGGTCTCGAGCACGCGCAGCGCCGCGAGCAGCTGCTCGCGCTCGACCGGCTTGATCGCGTAGCCGGCCGCGCCCATCGCGAGCGCGGTCTGGCTGTAGTCGGTGGCCGCGCAGATGTGCACCGGGATGTGCCGCGTCTGCGGGTCGTGCTTGAGCATGTCGAGCACGGAGAGCCCCGAGCGATCGGGCAGACCGACGTCGAGCACGATGCCGCTCGGGCGATTGCGGCGCGCGATCGCGAGGCCGTCTTCCGCGGTATGGGCGAGCACCGGCGTGAAGTCGAGCTCGCGCGCGAGCTCGGCGAGCACGTTCGCGAAGTCGACATCGTCTTCGATCACGAGGATCGTGCGCGCGCTCGCGGTCGTGGCCGCGGGCGCAGGGCTGGGCGCCGGGCGACGCACGATCGGTGGCGTCGGCGCGCGTGGGCGTCGCGGCGCGGCGACCGGGGCCTTCGCGGGCACGATCAGCGTGAACGTGCTGCCGCGACCGGGCGTCGACGCGACGCTGAGCGTGCCGCCGAGCAGGCCCGCGAGGTCGCGCGAGATCGACAGTCCGAGCCCGGTGCCGCCGAACCTGCGGCTCACCGTGCCGTCGGCCTGCCGGAAGGCCTCGAAGATCACCGCTTGGCGATCCGCCGGGATGCCGATGCCGGTGTCGGTGACCTCGAACATCGCACCGCCGCTCGCAGCGGCGCGCACACGCACCGTGACGCCGCCTTGCTCGGTGAACTTGAGCGCGTTGGACACCAGGTTCTTGAGGATCTGCTGCAGCCGCACCGGATCGGTGTCGAGGCCGGTCGGCGTGCCCGCGGCGATCTCGAGCTCGAGCGCGAGCTTCTTCTCGCGTGCGATCGGCTCGAACATCGTGCGCAGATCGTCGAGCTGACGCGCGATGACGATCGGTTCCGGGCGCACGTCGAGCTGACCGGCCTCGATCTTCGATAGATCGAGCACGTCGTTGATGAGCGCGAGCAGATCGTTGCCGGACTTGTAGATCGTCTCGGCGAAGTGCACCTGCTCCTCGTCGAGGTTGCCGCGCTCGTTGGCCGCGAGCAGCTTCGCGAGGATGAGCGAGCTGTTGAGCGGCGTGCGCAGCTCGTGCGACATGTTGGCGAGGAACTCGGACTTGAACGCGCTCGTGCGCACCAGCTCGGTCTGCGCGCGCGAGAGATCGTCGCGCTGGGCTTCGAGCGTCTGCATCTGCTCTTCGAGCTGCGAGTTGATCTGCTCGAGCTCGACCTGCTGGTTCTCGAGCCGTGCGCGCGAGGCCTGCAGCGCCTGACTCTGCTGCTCGAGCTCCTCGTTGTTGACGCGCAGCTCCTCTTGCTGCGTCTGCAGCTCCTCGGCCTGCCGCGTGGTCTCTTCGAGCAGATCGACGAGCTCGCGGCGATACACCGCAGAGCGCAGCGCAGTGCCGATGGGATCCGCGACGCGCTGCAGCAGCTCGATCACCTCGGGCGCCACCGGATGCAGCAGGCCCAGCTCGAGCACACCGTTGGGCTTGCCGTCGGCGGTCACCGGAGCGATGAGCACGTGGCGCGGCTGGGTGCGACCGGTCGCGGTGCGCACCGGGAAGAAGTCGGGCGGCACGTCCTCGACGACCAGCGGACGATCGCGTGCGAGCGCCTCGCGGGTGAGCCCGAGCGCGACCGGTCGCGACTCGTCGTCTGCGGGCGCATCGATGCCGTAGCTGCCCAGTCGCTTCAGCTCGTCGGACGCGGGCACGAAGTGCAGGGCGCCCACCGGCGCACCGACGTACTCCGCGACGTAGGCGACGATCGCATCGCCGAGCTGTGCGAGCGACTGCTCGCCCTGCATGCGCTCGGCGAGATCGTTCTGCCCGGTGCGCAGCCACGACTCGAGCTGTTGCGCGTGGAAGTCGCGCGACGACAGCACCGCGGCGCCGACCACCAGCACGAGCAAGAGCAGCGAGCCGATCGTCAGGATCGCGGTGGAGACACCCACCGCGTCCTCCCAGGTGCGGATGCGCTCCGCGAGCTCGGCCGCGGTCGCGGCCTGCAGGTCGTCCGCGAGCGTGCGGATGCGATCCATCGCCACCTTGCCGCGATCGCGGTAGACCAACGCGAGCGCGGCCTCGCGCTGCCCCGCGCGCTGCAGCTCGATCGTCTCCGCGAGCTCGGTCAGCTTCTCGATCACCGTCGCGTCGAGCACGGCGAGCGTCTCGGCCCGGGCGGGTACCTCCGCGAGCAGCTTGCGCAGCGCGGCGAGCCGCTGCGGCACCTCGAGTCGCGCCGCATCGTAGGGCGCGAGGTAGCGTTCGTCGTCGGTGAGCAGGTAGCCGCGCTGGCCGGTCTCCGCGTCCTTGAGCGTCGACACCAGCCGCTCGAGATCTTGCGCGACCTGGCGCGCGTCATCGACCTGGCGCGCGCCCTCGGTGCGCTGTTGCAGCGAGCGATAGGACAGGCCGGCGAGCGTGAAGAGGGCCAGCACCGCGGCCACGAACCCGACCAGCGTGAGCCGGGGGATGGACGCGCGCAGCCGGCCGCCCCGCAGGCGAGGAGCACCGTTTCGGGGACGTTCACGCGTCATGGGCGTCGTCGCGCCGAAGTGTTCCCACTGGGTGACGCCGCGCAAGTCGCCGGTGCCACGAAATGGTGACGGCCTAGGCTACAGATTGTCCCAGCCGAACCGCTCCTCTTGGACCGCGTGGTCGGCCAGCGCCTTGACCAGCTCGTCGTCGTTGTCGTCGATGCGCTCGAAGTTGTTGCGGATGCGCCGGCGGGCCTGGCCCGCGAACACCGCGAGGATCTCCAGCTCCTTCACCGTGGCCCCGCCGCCGTGCGTCACCAGCGAGGCGTTGACGCGGGCGATCACCGACGCGAGCACGAACATGTCGATCATGATGTCGGCGAGGCGGCTGGACGCGAACTGCTTGCCGATGATGTTGCGGCCGTGCTTGCGCAGGATGCGATCGGTCGCGGTCGCGAGATCGCGCGTGCACTCGGCGAACAGCGCAGCATGGGGGGCGAGCGCGGGCTCGAGCTTGGTGAACGTGCCCTTGTCGCGGCCGATGCCGGTGGCCAGCGCGGCGCGGCGCAGCGCGTAGGCCGAGAGCACGCCGAAGCCTTTGATCGGATCGTCGAACACGCCCTTGAGGCTGCTCGCGAGCTCGCGCAGCTGCGTGCCCGCATCGTTCATCGCCGACAGCGCGATGAACAGCCGCAGCACCTCGTTGGTGCCCTCGAAGATGCGGTTGATGCGAGCGTCTCGCACGACGCGCTCGTAGGGGTACTCGCGCATGAAGCCGTTGCCGCCGGCGATCTGCAGCGCCTCGTCGGCGGTGCGCCACAGCGCCTCGCTCGCGAACACCTTCGAGATCGCGGCCTCGATCGCGTACTCCTCGTAGCCCTGATCGATGATGCCGGCGACGAGGTTCACCACCGACTCGGCGGCGTAGCAGTCGACCACCATCTGGCCGAGCTTCTGCTTCACGAGCCCGAACTCGGCGATGGGGCGCCCGAACTGCTGGCGCGTCTTGGCCTGCTTGCTGGCGAGCTCGATGAGCCGCTTCATCGCGCCGACCGAGCCGCCGCCCAGGCCGGTGCGCCCGTTGTTGAGGATGTGCATCGCGACCTTGAAGCCGCCGTGCTCCGGGCCGAGCAGGTGATCGGCGGGCACGCGCACGTTGTCGAAGTAGACCGCGGTGGTCGAGCTCGCGCGCAGGCCCATCTTGTCCTCGTGCGGCCCGATGCTCACGCCCGGCATGTCGCGCGTGACGATGAAGCCCGACACGTTCGCGCGCACCTCGGCGCCACCGGTCTTCGCGAAGACGGTGAAGAAGTCGGCGATGCCACCGTTGGTGATCCACAGCTTGCTGCCGTTGAGGATCCAGTCGTCGCCGTCCTTCACCGCGTTGGTCTTGATCGACGCGGCATCCGAGCCCGCGCCGGGCTCGGTCAGACAGAACGCCGCGATCATCTCGCCGCTCGCGAGCTTCGGCATCCAACGCGCCTTCTGCTGGTCGGTGCCGTACAACAACAGGCCGCGCATGCCGATCGAGCTGTGCGCACCGATGGTCACGGCCACCGACGCGTCGTGGCGCGCGACCTGCTGCAGCGTGCGCGAGTACGCGGTGGCGTGCAGGCCCATGCCGCCGTGCTCCTCGGGGATCACGAGGCCGAACAGACCGAACTGCCGCAGCTCTTCGACGAACGCGGGCGGCAGCTCACCGTCGCGATCCCACTTGCGGAATTCTTCCGCGCGCGGCGTGAGCAGCTGATCGACCGAGTCGACCACCGCGCGCAGCGTCTCGCGCTCGCCGTCGGTCAGCACCGGGTAGGGGAGGATCACGTCCTCCTCGATCGAACCCATGCACAGCGAGCGCACGAAGCTGATGCTCTTGTCCGCCATCGGCGGCAAGATAGCAGCTCACTCGGGGTCGTGCTCGCGCAGCCAGGCGTCGATCGGTTCGTCGCCGTCGAAGCCGTCGATGCCGTGGCCGAGGGTCGCAGCGGCGCGCGCCTCGGTGATCGCATCCTGCTCGCGGCCTTGGTGGGCCCACACGCGTGCACGCACCCATCGCGCGCGCACGAGCGTGGCGGGCTCGACGTCGGCACGCGCGGCCAGCTCGATCGCACTCTCGGCCTCGCGCAGCGCATCGTCCCAGCGTTCGAGCGCGAGATAGGCCCGCGCGATGCCGGCGTGCGGGATCGCGGACGCCGGATGGTCGCGCAGCTCGGGTGCCGCCCAGATCGCGAGCGCGTGCTGATAGCTCGCCACCGATTCCTCGGCGCGTTCGAGCGCGAGCTGGGCGTCCGCGACGTGGCTCCACTCGGCCGAGATCTGCGGGTGCCCGGGCGGCAACACCTCCTCGTCGATCGCGAGCGCACCGCGGTAGTGCTCGAGCGCGCGCTCGGGATCATCGCGCTCGAGCTCGATCCAGCCGAGGGCCGCGAGCGCGAGCGCTTGCTCGGCCTTCGCACCGACGCGCTTCCAGATCGCGCGGGCCTGTTCGATGGGACCGATCGCATCGTCGTAGTGCCCGGCGCCGAGCTGCGCGAGCCCGAGGTTCAAGAGCACCGTCGCGGCCGCGGCCGTGGTGCCACCATCGTGCGCGAGGTGGATCGCGTACGCGCGCTGCTGGTCGGCGATGGCGCGCTCGTTCTGCTGCAGGTAGTAGTGCGCGAGCCCGCGGTTGGTCAGCACCATCGCGACGCGGGTGTGATCGGGGCCATACAGTGTCACCGCTTCGTCGAGCAGCGTGTCGTACTCGGCGATCGCCTCGCGGTGATGACCGGCACCGTCCAGCGCAGCCGCCACCTCGGCGCGGGCGTTGAGCATGCGCAGCGGTGTCTTCGCGGCCGCGAGCGCGGCGCGGGCCGCATCGACCGCTTCGACGTCCGCACCCGCGCGCTGCAACACCTGACAGCGCGTGAGCTCGAGCGCGACGCGGCGCTCGTCCGCGACGGTGCCGCGCTCGAGATCGGCTTCGACGTGATCGAGCCAGATCTCCGCAGTCGCGCGATCCGTGCCGATCGAGCCCACCAGATACGCGAGCGTCGTCGCGGCGTCGTCGGCATTCTCGTCGTCGCCGACCTTGCGCGCGAGGAAGTAGGCGTCGCGCAGGCGCTGGGCCGCGTCCGCGTGGCGATCCGCGAGCATGTCGGTGCGCGCGGTCTCGATCTCCACCGATGCGATGATCGGCGCGTGCTCGGTACGCCGTGCGGCTGCCGTCAGCTCCGCGAGGTGCTCGGCGTCGCCGCGATCGAAGTCGTAGCCGATGCGAATGCGGCGGAGCTCCTCGGTGATGCGCTCGACCTCCGCGCGCACCTGTGGATCTTCGGGCGGCTGCACCTGCGCGAGCAGGTAGGCGGTGTCGAGGCACACCGACGTGTCGCGTAGCTCGCCCACGTGCGTGTCGACGGCGGCGCGCGTCTGCGGCTCGGTGGCGAGGCCGGTGAGGAGCGTGCCGAGATCCGCGAGCCGCGAGTCGAGACATGCGACCGAGCGATCGAGCAGCTGCTCGCTCTGCGACCCGTGCACGCGCGTCGCGATGCAGGCGGCGCGACGATGCTCGGACCAGCCGCGCGTCCAGTCGTCGACGAGCGGTGCGGCGACGGCCCACGCGCGCTGCGTGAGCGCATCGTCGCCCGCGAACGCAGCGTCGAGCTGCTCGCGCACGCCGGCGTTCCACCTCGCGGTCGCGAGCGCCTCGGCATCGCGGCACGGTGCTTCGCGGGTGCTGCTGCCGAGCCCGATGCCGGCGCCGACCGCTGCCGCGATCGCGACCGTGGCGACCGCGGCGATCTTCACGCGCCGTCCGCGTAGCCGCCCGCGCTCGAGCGCGACGACGACGCTGTGCATCGAAGGATGGCGCGCCGCGGGATCGAGGAGGATCGCGCGCAACACGATCTGCTTCAGCCAACCGGGTACGCGCTGGGTGCCGCCGCGCGTGGGCACGCGCAGATCGTCGGCGGTCGCCGCCCAGCTCGGCAGCGTGCCGTAGGGGCGCTCGCCGAAGAGCGCCTCGAACAGCGCGACGCCCCACGCGAACTGATCGATCGCGGGCCCGAGATCGGTGCCCGAGAATTGCTCGGGCGCCATGTAGCCGGGCGTGCCGACCACCGCATCGGTCGCGGTGAGCTGCGGCACCGACGGTCGCGAGCGCAGCTCGAGCGCGATCGGAGACGACGGCGGAACGTCGAGCATCGCATGCTCGCCGCTGCCCGCCCACGTGCGCGCGAGCCCGAAGTCCGCGACGCGCACGCGCCCGATGCCGCCGTCGGCATCGCGACCGATGAGCATGTTGTCGGGCTTGAAGTCGCGGTGCACGAAGCCCGCAGCGTGTGCGGCTGCGAGCCCACGCGCGGCCTGCAGATACACCTCGACGATCTCCGCGATGCTGCGCGTGCGCTCGTTGGCCCACTGCCGTGCAGTGCCACCATCGACGTACTCCATCGCGACGTAGACCCCACCGTCGTGACGTCCGACCTCGTGCACGGTGACGACGTTGGGATGCGCGAGCTGGGCCATCGCCTGGGCCTCGCGTTCGAGCCGCGCCGTGCCGGCTTCACGACGCGAGCCATCCTCGCCGCGTCGTGGTGCGAGCAGCTTCACCGCGACGACGCGATCCAGACGCTCGTCGCGCGCGAGATAGACCACGCCCATGCCGCCCATTCCAAGCTTGCGCACGACCTCGAAGTGCTCGGCGATGCGCGAGCCCGGCGCGAGCAAGTGCACGCGCTCGCGATCCGCCGGCGGAGCCGCCAGCTCGCGCACGAGCTCGCCGAGCTGGCTGTCGACGTCGGAGAACGAATCGCGGTTCGCCGCCGCGGTGGTTGCCTCGCCGGTGGCCGCCGCCCGACCCGAGCTCGGGTACGGATCGGGTGAGGTCACGTTGCCAGCGTACAACGGGCCCGCCCGCTCGCGTATGATCCGAGGTCGCGATGACGTCCAAGCCCGACGAGCCCGCTTCGGGGCGAGAGACGGACTCGATCCGTAGCTCGCAGCTCGAGCAGGAGATCCGCGAGCTCGCCGACGAGCGCGGGCCCGCGGCGGCGGCGACCCGCGCGATCGAGGGCTACGGCGCGGAGCTGCTCGGGTACCTCTTCGCGCTCGCGAAGACCGGCGAAGACGCCGAAGAGCTCTTCTCGGAGCTGTGCGAGAAGCTGTGGCGCGCGCTGCCGCAGTTCCGTTGGGACAGCAGCTTTCGCACGTGGGCCTATGCGATCGCGCGCAACCTCGTGCGCGAAGCGTATCGCCAGGATCAACGACGCGGTCGCATGGTCGGCTTGTCGTCCGCACCCGAGGTCGCGAACCAAGCCCAGGCGGTGCGCACGACGACGGTCGCGTACATGCGCACCGAGACGAAGAAGCGCCTCGAGGTGCTGCGCCAGATGCTCGACGAGGACGATCGCACGCTGCTCGTGTTGCGCGTCGATCGCCGCATGGCGTGGCGCGACATTGCGCGCGTGATGAGCGAAGACGGCGACACGAGCGAAGGCGAGCTGGACAAGCTCGCGGCGAAGCTGCGCAAGCGCTTCGAGCGCGTGAAAGAGCGCTTGAAAGACAAGCTCGCGAGCCCGCCGACGTCTTGATCAGCTCACGTGCGTTCCCCGCGGCGCGCGCGAGCTGATAGGGTGGCGTGATGCGCCTGGGCCCCGCATCGCTGTCGCTGTTCCTGTTGTGCGCGTGTCCGGGCGATCCGCTCGAAGCCGACAGCGGTACGGCGAGCGGGTCGTCGTCGAGCGGATCGGATGCGAGCGCGACGATGACCGGCAACGCGACGCTCACTGCCACCGGCGGGATGTCGGCGACGATCGGCTCGGACAGCAACGACGGCTCGGGCAACATGACCGATCCGAGCGCGACGTCGGCGACGACGAGCGACACGCAGACGAGCGACACGCAGACCAGCGACACGCAGACCAGCGAGACCGACGCGACCACCACCGACGCGACCACCACCGACGCGACGACGGAGACGACCGCGAGCGAGGAGAGCACGACCACGACCGGTGACGAGTGCGTCGGCGACGAAGCGATGCTCCACCAAGATTCCGGATCGGCGATCGCGCTCGCAGGACTCGATTGCGACGACGCGGCCGCGCTCGGGGCGGGCGTGATCGACGACGCCACGTGGGAAGACTGGTGGTCGTTCTACGGCAGCGATGCCGGGACCTGCGAGCCGGACATGGTGCGCGTGCAGGTGACGTCGGGCGGCCCGATGCAGGTCTGCGCGTACTTGGAGCTCGGCTGCGTCGCGGTGTGCTCGGTCGGCGTGAGCGACGGCCTCGGGCTCGGCTGCTGCGGCGACGACCAGGTCGTGTTCTCTGCCGCGTGCGGACAGGACGACTCGTCGCTCGTCGCGATCCGCTTCGGCGACGGCAGCGAGCAGTGCCGAGCGTTCACGTTCAGCTACGAGTTCTGACCAGCGGCGAACGCGCAGATTGACGATCAGGCCCCCTCGGGGTATCCAACGCGCCCTTCCACGAAGGAAAAGAGCCGGGGCGTAGCGCAGTCTGGTAGCGCGTTCGGTTCGGGACCGAAAGGTCGGAGGTTCAAATCCTCTCGCCCCGACAATCCGTAGGAGACGTAGGCCGGTCTAGCTCCCGTTCTGCGATCGCGTGGCACCACGAGTGGCACCGCCCGCTTCGCTTCGCGGGTCGTGGTCGAGCAGCCGGACCGCATCGCGACGCGCGTCCGGGCTGAGGTGTGAGTAGCGGAGCGTCATCGCAAGCGAGCCGTGGCCGAGCAGATCTTGCACGGCGCGGAGCGTGGCACCGCGCATCACGAGCTGCGACGCGAACGTGTGCCGCAGGACGTGCCACCCGATCTGCCGAAGCTCGGCGCGGCGAGTGATCTGATCGAGCGCCTTGCGACACTGGCTCGGCGTCAGGATGGCGCCGTCTTCCGCATCGAACACGTGCACGCGCAGGTGTCGATGCGCCTTCAGCTCCGCCAGCACGGCATCGCCGAGCGGAACCTCGCGCGGCTTGCCGGACTTCGGCGGATGCAGCTCGCCGCGATCGTCGGCGGCGACGCGTACGACGACGCGACCCGCGACGAGATCGACGTCGCGCCAGCGCAGGCCACGGAGCTCGCCGAGGCGAAGGCCCGTGCGCAGGCCGGCGACGATCATCGCGGCCCACGGGCCGTCGATGACACGAGCGGCGTCGATGAGTCGCCGTTGCTCGTCGGCGCAGAGATGATCGATCTCGGGCTGCGCCGTCCGAAGCGGCCGGACCTTCGGCACCTTGTCGATAATCTCCCATGCGAGCGCGATGCGGAGCGCGTGGAGGAGCACGCCGACGTGCTCGTTGATCCACTTCGCGCCGACTTCCTTGGCGCGCGTGGCCCGGTATGCGTCGATCGATCGTACGTTGATCTGATCGAGACGAAGATCGCCGAAGTGCGGCAAGAGCTGGGCGAGGAGCTGGGCCTTCTTGCGTGCGTACTGTGGTCGATTTGTGGTGTCGACGTGCTGTTGGTACTCCGGCACGAACGCGCGGAGAGTGGGCGCCTCCTTCGGCGTGACCGCGGCAGGTTGGAGGCGGAGCTGCGACCGCAGCTCCGCCTCCACCTTCCGGGCCTCGTCTTGCCGCGCGCATACTCGTCGCGCGCGTTGCTTCGTTCCATCGGGCCGCCGCGTGATCACCTGCACGTGCCAGGTCACGCGACCGCCGTTGTTCATCCTGCGGATGCTCATCGGTCTGTCTCCGAGTCCGCAGGCGGTTGGCATCCCGCCCATCGTAGCAGGGCCTCGCGGCCGATGCGGACCGCTCGACCGACGCGCACGACCCCAGGCACTTCGTCGCGCGCGATAGCGGCGTAGAGCGACTTCCGATTCACGCCGAGCATGCGCGCGGCCTCGTCGACGGTGACGGTGATCGGCGTGATGAGGTCGGCGCTCATGGATCCAGACCTCCGTCCGGCGGCTCGTCCGCGAAGCCGTCGCGCTGGTCAACGATCGACTCGACCTTCCACCGCACCGCGCCGCCGGTCTTGCCGTCCTGAACCAGTCGCATTCCGCCGATCACCCGATCGGCGATGGCGGCGAACCCTCGACCGAGTGGACTCTGTCGCATCTGCGCATCGAGAGACTCGAGCGCTGCTCGAAGATCGGTGTGCGACTCCGGGTGCGCCCTCAGGTCGGCCCGCACTTTTCCGATCGTCTGGCCGTTGTCGAAGCCGTAGCTGCGGCAGTAGGAGGCCCATGCGATGAGCAGGCCCTCCGCTCGCTCACGATCGCGATCCGCACGAGCACGAAGGCCGTCGCGCGCTGCAGCAGGATCGGGCAGTCCCAACCACTTCAGCGCGCCGCGGATGAGATCAGACCATCGCTCGAACGAGCCCCACGGGGGGAGACGTTGCTTCGGCCGACCGGCAACCACGTAGGCGCGCAAGATCGTGAGAGCTGCTCCGAGCAGGTTGCCTCGATGGGCTTGCAAGTGCGCCAGAAAGTCCGGCAGCTCTCGCTGCTCGGGATGCTCGTCCGCAGTCTTGAGCCGACAGTAGAGGATTCGGCGGTAAAGGTCCCCCGCGATCGAGACGTTGTTCCCGGTGAAGATCACCAGCGCGTCGAATGGCGCGGACACCATCGCGTTGAAGCCCAGCAGACGACCCCTGATCGAACGCGACGTCAGTGCTGCGTCGAGCTCTCCGCTCCGCAGCTCGTCGATCAGATTGTCGAACAACAGCATGCGGTCGCCGCTCAACGCGATCGAGAGCAGCAGCTTCCGGCTTTCGTCAGCGTCGCTCGACCAGGCGGCGATGGGCAACGGGCGCCCCGTGCTGATGATCCCGATCGCCCCGGCAAGGAGTCCTTTCCCGGTTGCGGGCGCGTTGGCGTCGAACAGCACCGCGGGGACAGGGCCATCGATGGCGTCGCGCGCAACCGCCGTCAGTAGTGCGGAGAGCCAAGCGCTGCGTGCGACGCTGTCCGCGGGAAAGTACCGCAGGAGCTCCAGCAACATCTTCGATGCGTCGAGCCCGTCCTCGCGGGTCGGCTCCGCGGGCACGTGGACGCGGAGCTCGCTGGGATAGAGAAGAAGCAAACCGCTGCGCGAGTCGTATCCGCGTCGGTCAAGCAACGACCCGTCGGCGCGCAGCGTCGGCGCT
Organism: Nannocystaceae bacterium; assembly: GCA_035550195.1. Lineage (GTDB taxonomy): Bacteria > Myxococcota_A > Polyangia > Nannocystales > Nannocystaceae > Xiheibacterium. Next base: position 3,209 of record DASZPU010000553.1, on the reverse strand, counting down.
TCGATGATGCCGACGAGATGACGCACCTTGGGCCAGGTCGAGCGCGCCAGGATCTGAGCCGCCATCCCGCGAGGCGCTTGCGCCTTGGGGTAGGTGGTCTTGTCCCCGGAGATCTTGCGCCTGCGAAGGTCCACGTGATGCGAGATCAGCTCCTCGAGCCGGGCCGCAGCGATCGGGTGTACTCGCGGCGCGCCGTGACGCCGCACAGAACCGGAGGCGTCCGCGTCGTCCACGACTTCGACAAGGCGAGATGCGTGCGTGTAGATGCCGGCGGTTCTCGCGAGCTCGGCAATCACGCGATCGTTGGTGGCGACCGCGTCATCGTCGATCACAACGAAGGAATGCCCACCCGCATCAGGATCGAAACCGGGGGGAGCCTCACCGTCGAGTGGCACGCAACGCCTCCTCGGCTGCATCCTTTGCCGCCGGCCACCGGAACGAGACGTGTCGACCCTCGGAACGCAGGCGATAAGCGAGCTCGCGCGCCGCGTGCACGCCAGCGCCGTCACGATCAGGGACGACTATGACTTCGCGGATATCGCGAGGTAGCGCCACGCGCCGCATACCCGGAGCCCCGCAGGTCGCCCATGCCGGCATCGAGAGCATGTGTTCTGTCGCGAGGGCATCCTCGACGCCCTCGCAGATTGCGACGCGCGCAGCGATCGGTGCCAACCGAACTGCGCAGCCGCCCGTGCAGCCGAGCGCGGCGCGTTGCGGCGCGAGCTCGGCTTTGCGCCCCAAGCGATCAAGCCACGACCGTTGGATCGCCCGCCCGACCCCTTCCACGTCGCGGAGCAGCACGACCATGGCATCGGCGTAAGCGCCGGTCGGGTGTCGCAACGTTCGCGCGAGTCGAATGTCGACGCTCCATCCGGCAGTCGGTCGCACGAGGCCGCGTTCCCCGGTGAGGTATCGATCGACCGTATCGCCGGGCCGCACCACCGCGGCGCTCTCGAAGATCTCGAGGGCACGCTTCGTTGCGTTTCGCGGATCCGTGTGATCGACCTCCCGCGCGGGGTGCAACGCGAGCGCAGGATCGCAGCCGCGTCGTTCGCAACGATGGCAAAACCATCGGCCGCTCAAGAGGCAAACGGACAGAGCGTCGTCGCTGCGACGGTTCCCACTGCAGTACGGACACGCGCCGCGCCAACGATCGGCGTATCGCCTGCCCGCGCCGAGGACGATCGCCCTCACGGCGAGCACCAGCCCCGCGCGAGCACATCCGCCGTCCGGCTGGCCAGACGTTGGTCGTATCCATCGGCAAGCAACTGCAGCAACCGCGCCGCGATCTCGTCGGGCGACGCCCCCTCGCATCGCATCGCGTGCGCAAGTCGGATGGCGGCTGCCATCGCGTCGAGCTCGAGACCGAGCTGCTCGCCGATCACCGCGCCGCCTCCTCTTTGCCCGCCGGCGCGCCGAAGTAGTCGGCGACGGAAGCGGTGTCGTGGCGGATGCGCCCGCCGACGCGGCGCCATGCCGGCCCAACGCCGGCGGCGCGCCAGCGAGCGAGAGTCGCGATCGAGATCAAGTAGCGCGCCTCGATCTCACGCGCGGTCATGAATCCCTGCATGACCGCAACCTCGCTCGGACGGACTCGGACGCCACTCGGACGATCTGTCCGAGTGCCCTCAGTCCGCTAGACGGGCTTAGCTACCTGCGCCGTGTCGAACTCGGATGGACTCCACCGGGGCGGCTGCGAGGGCGTCGCCCTTTCGGGTGCTCGATCCCCAATTCCTTGCGAACGCGCTTGAGGCCTTGCTCGAACGATGACCGGCCGATGCGTCGTCGCAGCGCTCCAACCGCAACGACGACGCCATCACCGTCCTTTTCGACATCGCCGAAATACTCGATGACGCGTGCGATGACATCTGGCGTCGTCGTATCGGCGTCGACCATGACGGCGCGAATCATGTGCGCCGCAGCGTTTCCGGCCGTTCTGTCCTCTACGAGCTCGGTCGCGCGTGGCAGCTGCCGTGCCGGCTCGCGATAGTCAGGATCGCCAGGGTCCGCGGCGCCACCCCAGCCTCTCGGCTCGCGCAATGCCGCTTCGACGCGGCCAGGCACGCGCACGCCGGGGCGGGCGAGTAGTTCACCTGGCCGGGCAAACTGGACCAAGCCTCGCGACCAATTCGCGAACCTCAGCTCGTCCGCGTCCGAGAGCCCGGGCGCGAGCTCGCGCGTGTGCACGATCGGGGTCGAATGGTTGAAGTCGGCGCAGGCGCTCGCGGGGAGTTGTGCGAGCGCGGCGATGAGCGGCCCAACCCTCGTGTAGAACGCTTCGAGTCGCTCACGCGCGACTTCACGGGCCCGGGGGCTCGCTTTCTCATCCGACGCAACGCACGCGCAGCCCTCATCGGACACGTCGAGCAAGTCTGCGTCCCCGCGAACGAGGTACGCAGGGGAGCCGGTGCGTAGCCAGGTCACCATTCCGAACGCGTCTGGCCACTCGGTGTTCCGGTTCGCGGCTCGATGCTCCGCTTCTCGAACGGCCGTCGCGCTGGCGACCGCGGCGGCCAATTGGAGATCGGTCATTCGTCCCGAAATGAGCACGATCTCGCAGACGAGTCGCTTCCATTCACGCGTGCTCAGCATGCATCAAACGGTAGCACGCGCCGCGCGAAGTGGCCGAGGTGGGCTGAGGGGCCTATTTCTACGCGCAGCTACATCCTTGCTCGCTTCCTTGTTCTCGCGCGTAGGGCAAGAGCGCCTTGAACTACCTGGACCACCTCGCCTCCTCGCGTGACCCGCCGCGCGTCTCATCTGCCACAGCGATCGCTCGCGTGCTTGCGCCGATCAGGCGCGCTGCAGAACGCGTTCGCAGGGGGCCCGACGCGTCGATCCCGAAGGATTGCCTCTCGCGACCCGCGTTGATGAGGGCGCTCCCACGTCGCTACGCTCGACGTTCACGGTGATTGCAGCAGCGACTGACTCGCGCACTCGGGCCTTCTCCGCGCTGCAACTCGAGCGATCGTCGCTGCCTTGGCGTCGCGACGATGTGATCAATGCCGTTGCGACTGTATCGCGTGCCGTTCATCGGCGCATCGACGCATGGCGACGTGGCTTCGCGTTGTGCGTTCTCCGGTGCGACTCGGGCACGCGTTCCGGCGGCACTCGGGCACGCGTTCCGGCGGCACTCGGGCACGCGTTCCGGCGCATCTGGGCACCGATTCCGGGGCACTCGGGCACCGATTCCGGAAGGACTCGGGCAC
>DASZPU010000552.1:0-18428 GCA_035550195.1 Nannocystaceae bacterium | reverse complement strand
TGCAGCACGATCGCCGCGAGCGCTTCGTCGAGCGCATCGAGCTCGCCGTCGCCGACGAGCATGCGCCGCAGCACCAGCCCCAGCGAGTACACGTCGGCGCGCGCATCGACCGGACGCCCCGCGGCTTGCTCGGGTGCGAGGTAGATCGGCGTGCCCTTGATGAAGCCCGGCAGCGTGTCGTTGCCGCTCGTGCGCACGCGCGCGATGCCGAAGTCGCCGAGCTTCACCACGCCGCTCTTCGACAACAGCACGTTGCCGGGCGTGACGTCGCGGTGCACGAGCGAAAGCGGTGCGCCGTGCTCGTTCTCGGCCGCGTGTGCATGCTGCAGCGCGAGCGCGACCTGCTCGGCGACGTGCAGCGCGACGTCGAGGGGCAGCACGCCGTCGCGATCGATCAATGCCTGCAGCGCGCAACCGTCGACGTGCTCGAGCACGATGTACGGCACGCCGTCGTCGTCACCGACGTCGAGCACCTGCACGACGTTGCCGTGCTGCAAGCGCTGGGCGATCCGAGCCTCGCGCAGGAACGCCGCGCCGAGCTCCTTTTGTGCACGCAGCTCGGGGCGCACGCGCTTCACCACCACGGTCTTGCGAAACTGATCGTCGCCGAAGCTCGCGCGCCACGCCTCGGCGACACCGCCCGTGCCGATGATCTCGGCCAGCTCGTAGCGTCCGAGTCTGGCGGCGCTCATCGTCACCATGGTAGCGTAGCGCGCGCGGTTGCCCGTCACGCTGCTGAGCTTGGTGCTCGCGATGACAGTCCCGAGCATGGGGGTCGCGAGCATGGGGCCGCCGGTCGAGCGCGCGCGCGTGCTGCTGTGGCCGCAGACACCCGCGCTCGCCGAGGAGCTGCCGAGCTCCGACGCACGTTTCGAGCTGGTGCCGCCGGCGGCGCTGCTCGAGGACATCGAGCGCGCGCGCGCGGAGGCGAGCAGCGCCGAGCATGCGCGGCTCGCCGAGATCGATGCCGGCCTCGCCACCGCGCGCGATCGCTTCGCCGCGCTGCAGTGGACGGAGATGGAGCGCGAGCTCGTGGCGCTCGAGCAGTCGCGGCTGGTCGAGCTCGCCGATCCGCGGCACTGCGACAGCCTGTGGGAGCTCGAGTTCCGCCTCGCGCTCGCGTACCGCGGGCTCAGAGCCGACGCGAAGGCGGAGGAGCGCCTCGCGTTCGCGCTGGCGATCGCACCGCAGCGTCGACCCGCGCGCGAGCTGTTCACGCCCGAGGTCGTCGCGGATTTCCTCGCCGCCGTCGATGCGAACGCGGGCAAGGTCGCGCGCCCGATTCGATTGTCGATGACCCCGAGCGACGCCGCCGTGTCGATCGATTGCGTGCCGGTGCCGGAGGACGGTCGCGTCGAGCTGCGCGCCGGCTTGCACGTCGTGCATGCCCACGCGCCGGGACACGCCGTGCACGCGGCGATCTTCGAGCTGCCCGCCGATGGTCGGCTCGCGATCACGGCGCCGAAGCACGACGAGCCCGATCCGGTGCGGCGGCTCGGGCTCACCACCGCGGACGGCGTGCTGCACATGACCGCGTCGGGTCGACGTGCGCTCGCCGACGCAGCGGCCGCGCGCGACGTCGATGCGGTGGTCGTGGTGATCCGCGAGCAGGACGGCGTCGCCGCGCGTGTGCTCGCCGGCACGGCGACCGGTCCGATCGATCGCGCCGACGCGCTCGCGCCCGCGCTCGCACGCGCGTTCGATCGGCTCGACGATCGCGGGCACCTGCGTCCGCCGCCGCCGAAGCTCGTGCCGGGCAAGCCGCAGGGCGATCCCGATCCACCGGCGAAGAAGCCGTTGGTGAAGCGCGCATGGTTCTGGCTGACGATCGTCGCGGGCGTCGGCCTCGCGGTCGGTCTCGGCGTCGGCCTCGGTCTGCGCACGCAAAAACCCGATCGCTTCGAGATCGGCGTGCGCTGAGCCCTCACTCGGCGCAGACGAGCTGGTGCACGAACGTGCGCCCGCGCGGCGCCTTCACCTCGACCTGGCCGCCGTCCTCGTACGTCCAGTCGAGCAGCGCACCGGTGCCGAACGAGATCCGCACGCGCCCGTCGCTCGGGCAGCGCAGCGGACAACGATGCAGCCCTTCGACGCCGACCACGATCGTCTGGATCTTGCGCTCGCGATCCGGGTCGTCGTCGTCGATGCGCTCGAGCAGCGACTCCATCTGCATGTCGACGCAGCGATCGTCGTCGACCGTCCAGCTCGCGTGCGACGAGGTCTCGAACACGCCGAGCGCGTTGGTGATCGTGAAGCCCGGCAGCGTCTGCCAGCTCATCGGCTCCTCGAGCTCGCCCGGCGCCTGGATCGCATCGCGCAGGAGCACGTCGCCGGCGAAGTGTGGCTTGGACTCGTTGGGCCCGATGAGCACGTCGAAGTCGTGCAGCGTCCACAGCACGGCGGCCGGACACTCGCCGGTCTCGCACGCTTCGCGCTCGATCTCGACCGTCGCATGGCTGTCGCCGTCGACCTTCAACAGGCCGACGCGACAACCATCGAAGATCGCGTCGACGGTGCCCGCGGTCATGTCGTAGGTGATCTGCGGCGTGCAGTCCTTGAAGTTGATCGCGCCCAGGCGCACGACCAACGACAGCACTGCGAGGCTCTTCGCATCGTCGATGCTGGTCGCACCTTGCAGCGAAGGATCCGCGGAGAAGAGCAGCTCGGCGATGCCCGCGAGGTTGGTGTTGTTCGACACCGCGTGCGCGCTGCGATCGGCGACGATCACGTCGACGCCGCGGTACTCGTACTCGGGCTCGCCGCGGTCGCATGCAGCGGCGAGCGCGATCGCGAGCACGGCGGCGGTGCGGGGGAGCACGGTGCGCTTCGATGTGCACGCCGCGTTCCAAGCGATCGCAGCGCGCAACCGTTGGCCCCGGCCCGCCCCCCCTTGTCGGGAGTCCATGGCGGCCACACCCGATCGGGTGCTCACGGACACAGCGGCACCTCCTTGCGCGGGCAGAGATCGACGTCGCAGCCGAGCGCGATCGGCACCTCGCCGTCCTCGACCGCCGCGAAGTCGTTGCCGCCGCACATCGGATGCGGCGGCAGCGGACCGTTGGGATCGGAGTCGAGATAGCAGTCGCTGTCGCGTCCGTTCACCTCGATGTGTTGCGCGCCCGCGCGCAGCCCGTCCACCAACGGATCGGGCGCAGCTCGCATCGCGTCCGCGAAATCGTCGACGTTCTCGAGCGGCGCATCTTGATCGACGCGCCACAGACAGCGCGTCGCGAGCACGCACTCGGCCCCGTCGTGCTCGCCGTACACCGCGATCTCGATGTACGAGACCTGCTCGAACGAGCTCGCGTCGCAGCCCGGTGCCTCCATCACGAGATCGAAGGCGAGCGTGTCCGCCTCGCAGGCGGCGAGCACGAGCGCGAGCGAGAGAACGCGCGGCACCGCCAGCGAGCATAGACGGGGCCGCCCTCGACAGTCGTCCATGGTCGCGATCCGACGGTAGGGCGTAACCACGCCAAATGGCGTAACGTCGGCTGCGGACCGACACGTGCAGAGGCGACCCTCCATGCTGCAGCCCCGCGCGCTCCTCCTCTTCGCTCCCTTCGCCCTCGCGTGTGCATCCGATCCTGCGCAGCCGGCCGCGGACGACAGCTCCGGAGGCGAAGGCGAAGCGACCAGCACGGCCGCGAGCGCCGACGCGTCGAGCGGCAGCGACACCGCTGCGCTGCCCACCGCGGGCTACTACGAGAACATCAAGCCGATCCTCGATGCGCGCTGCGTGAACTGTCATCACGACGGCGGCATCGCACCGTTCTCGCTCGCGACCTACGAAGACGCAGCGCAGTGGGCCGGCGCAGCGCAGGCGGCGATCACCGCGGGCACGATGCCGCCGTGGCCACCGGCCGCGGGCTGCAACGACTACGTCGGCGTGCGCGATCTGACCGACGAGCAGATCGCGGCCTTCGATGGTTGGGTCGCCGATCAGACGCCGATGGGTGATCCCGCGGCCGAGGGCGCGCCCCTCACCGACGTCGAGCCCGGGCTCTCGCGCGTCGATCTCTCGCTCGGCATGGTCGACGAGTACGTGCCGGTGCAATCGCCCGACGACTATCGCTGCTTCCTCGTCGACTGGCCCGCGGAGTACACCGAGACGACCTACGTCACCGGCTTCCGTGCGGTGCCGGGCAACGACGCGATCGTGCACCACGTCATCGCGTTTCTCGCGACGCCCGATCAGAAGGAAGCGTACGCGGAGCTCGACGCGGCCGAAGAAGGCCCGGGCTACACGTGCTTCGGTGGCACCGGTGGTCCCGCGCGCACGTGGATCGGTGGCTGGGCGCCGGGCGGTGCGGGCAACGACATGCCCGATGGGCTCGGGCTCGAGGTACAGCCCGGCTCGCAGGTGATCCTGCAGGTGCACTACAACACGCTGTCGACGGATCCCGCGCCCGACTCGACGTCGATCGAGATGAAGATCGACGACAGCGTGGAGAAGATCGCGAAGGTGCAGCCGTTCGCGAATCCGCAGTGGTTCGGGCCGTCCGGCATGCCGATCCCCGCAGGCGACGAAGACGTGATGCACGAGTTCCAGTACGACATCGCCGGCGTGATCGGTGGGCCCACCACGATCTACTCCGCGGCGCTGCACATGCACTTGCTCGGACAGCGCGCGACGCTCTCGGTCGAGCGCGCCGACGGCTCGAGCGAGTGCTTGCTGTCGATCGACGACTGGGACTTCCACTGGCAGGGCTCGTACGGGTTGAAGGCGCCGGTGCAGCTCGCGGCCGGGGACGAGCTCCGGCTCGAGTGCCACTTCGACAACAGCGCCGCGAACCAGCCCTACGTGAATGGCGAGCAACAGGTGCCCAGGGACGTCTCGTGGGGTGAAGGCACCACCGACGAGATGTGCCTTGGTATCTTCCTCGGCGCACCGACGTGATCGCACCGCACGCGCAGCAACCGAACCGCAGGTGGGCGACGCTCGCGTGCGCGCTCATGCTCGCGTGCGAGGCCGGCAGCGCGAACGACGACGGCGACGAGGAGGAGAGCAGCAGCTCCGCCGCGTCGAACGACGAAGGGCCGGTGCACGAGATTCCCGTCGACGTGGTCGCGCCCGATCTGTGGGTCGCCGATCTCGCGGTCGATCCGATGGCGATGCACCAGCCCGCGATGGTCGACTGTGCGATCGGCTTCAAGGACGAGTTCGGCGTCTTCGAGGTCGACACCGGCCTGTGCAACTACGGCGTGTTCGTGCAGCCGACGCTCACCGACCTCGGTGCGGGCGAGCTCCTCGAGCTGGTGTTCACCCACGACGATCTACTCGCGCCCGAGCCTGCGCAGGGCCACGTCGCGATCGCGATCGGCGGGCGCGTCGTCTACGAGGTCTACGTCGAGATCCCCAAGCCGTACGGGCTCGAGCAGGGCGCGTGGATCACCGACATGCCGATCCCCGCGGGCACGCCGGTGACGCTGCACCTGCACAACCACGGCTACAACAGCTGGCGGTTGGTGTCGATCAAGGCGAGCACGCCGTAGCCGAGTACTCCGCATCGACGCCGGCGAGCCGCGCTGCACCGACGGCGAGCGCGACGAAGCCGTCGCGATCGCACTTCGGATCGCGGCCCCGTGCGCCGTTGGCCAGCTCGATCGCCTCCAGCCAGCTCGCATCGCCGGCGTGCTCGGAGTGGCGCAGCAACAAGCCCGCCTCGACGACCGCCGCGGAGAAACGGAAGTCGCGCGAGGTCGCGGCGAGATCGCGGCCGTCGTCGACGACGACCGCGCTGGTCTCGTCGCTGTGCTCGCCGTCGGGTGCTTTCCAGCGCAGCTTCACGTCCATCAGCTTGCCGCCGTCGGCACCGCGCGCGGGCACGACTTCGTAGAGCGCGGTGACGCTGTGGCCCGAGCCGATCTCGCCGGCGTCCTTGGTGTCGTCGGTGAAGTCGCGATGCGCGAGCTTGCGGTTGTCGTAGCCGATCAAGCGGAACGACTCGACCTCGTCGGGATCGATCGCGACTTGGATCTTCACGTCCTTCGCGATCGTCATGAGCGTGCCGCCGACCTCCTCGACCAGCACCTTCTTCGCTTCGTCGAACGAGTCGATGTACGCGTAGTTGCCGTTGCCCTTGTCGGCGAGCAGCTCCATCGTGGAATCCTGCAGGTTGCCGCGGCCGAAGCCGAGCACCGAGAGGAACACGCCGCTCTTGCGCTTGGCTTCGATGAGCGTGTGCAGCTCGGACTCGGAATCGAGCCCGACGTTGAAGTCGCCGTCGGTGGCGAGCACGACGCGGTTGATGCCGCCTTCGACGAAGCCGTGCTGCGCGACGCGGTAGGCCAGCTCGATGCCGGCGCCGCCGTTGGTGCTGCCGCCGGCCTGCAGGCGCTCGAGCGCGCGGGTGATCGTCTCCGGCTCGGACCCCGAGGTCGAGTCCAGCACGATGCCGGATGCACCGGCGTACACGACGATGCCGACGCGATCCTGCGCGCGCAGCTGCGGTACCAGCAACGCGAGCGAGCGCTCGAGCAGGGGCAGCTTGTCGTGCGCGTTCATCGAGCCCGACACGTCGACGAGGAACACGAGGTTGCGTGCAGGCACGTCGGCGATCGGCACGTCGCGGCCTTGCAGCCCGATGTGCACCAGCCGGTGCGCGTCGTTCCACGGGCAGGGGCCCACCTCGCTCGTCACCGAGAACGGCACCTCACCGTCGGGTTGCGCGTACTCGTAGTCGAAGTAGTTCACGAGCTCTTCGATGCGCACCGCTTCGGGCGGCGGGAGATGACCTTCCGCGACGAAGCGCCGCACGTTGCTGTACGACGCGGTGTCGACGTCGATCGCGAACGTGGAGCGGTTGTCCTCGCGCGTCGCGACGAATGCTTGCTCGGCGATCTCCGCGTAGCCTTCGCCACCGCGCACGGACTCCGGCGTGTCGGCAGCGTCGGGCGCCACTTCGTATTGCACGCCGCTGTTCGAGACCCGCAGGTCGGGGCCCCGCATCGCGTAGAGGCCCGACTTGTTCTTCGCGGTCGGACGCCCCATCTTGCCTTCCTCGCCCTTGTGACGCTGGCCGGTGTCGTCGATGTCGAACTCGACGAAGCGCACGTCGGGGCCGTAGTCGTCGAGCTGCGGTGGTTGGGACAGCTCGGGTCCACGCAGCGCATAGAGCGACGCACCGGCACCGCCGAGCAGGAAGCAACCCACGACGAGGCCGATCGGCCGCCGCGGTCGAAACGCGCGCGCGAGATCGTCGTCCTCGCGCGAAGGATCCTCGGTCATGCGACCTCCGTCCTGGCAACTGACAACGCGACCTGGGCGAGGTTCCGCGCGGCGGCTGGATCGACGCTGCGATCGCGAATTCGCCATCGCGCCGAGATTTCGCGATCGAGCACGCAGCGCGTCCATCGACCCGTGCATGCGAAATGTCTGGCGCTCTGCGCTGCCGCTCTCCTTGCTCGTTGCCTGCGGTCGCGATCACGACGGAGCTAGCGATGCGCTGAGCCGCGAGGACGCCGCCGACGCGGTGATCGCCGAGCTCGTCACGGCCGGCGATCCGATCGTGGTGCTCGGCATGCAGGACCCGATCGCGGCCGGCGATCGCATCGTCGCGTATCACCCGCTCGCCGAGATGGCGCCCGAGGTGGCGATCACCGCCGCAGGCGAGTCGTGGTTCTTCTGGCTCGACGACGAACCGGGCGCGCAGTTCGATCATCCCTCGCGCTACGCGATGGTCGATCGTGCGAGCGGCGAGATCACGGTGATCGACGCGCGCTGGTGGCCGACGAAGGGCGGCGCGATCGTGTGGGACGACGAAGCGTATGCGAGCGATGCGGATCGCGTGCACGTCGAGCTCGACGACGGCACGATGCGACGCGGGCTGGTGCCCGAGCTCTCGCCGATCGCGGACTGCAACACCGGCGGCACCGGGCACGCGGTCGTGATCAACGGCTGGAAGACCGGCGAGAGCGGGCGCAAGGACTTCGACAACGACGGCGCGAACATGAACGACGCGTTCACCGACGCCGGGCTCGACACCACGTACTTCGGCCCGGCGGGCTCGGAGGGTGTCGATCAGCCGTACGGCCGGAGCGCGGTGGATCAATTCTTCGCGCAGAAGGCGAGCGAGCTGCAGGCCGGCGACACGCTCGTGGTGTTCGTCGGTGGTCACGGCTGGGTGAACGACACCATCGACTACAAGAAGGGCGAGACGCAGATCGGCGACGTGTGGGAATCGGATCTCGAGGGCTGGCTCGCGGGCTTCGATCCGGGCGTGAACGTGGTCGTGATCATCAATGGCTGCCACTCGGGCGGCATGCTCGACAGCCTGTCGTGCACGGCGGACCTCGCGATCGCTGCGACCGACGAGGCGAGCTCGTCGTACGGCGACTTCGACTGGGACGGCGACGCGAATCCGCAGGACAACGGCAGCGAGTGGACGTCGAGCGTGCTCACCTGCTGGAACACGTTCATGGAGGACGAGAACACGCGCACCGGCGTGTCCGATCGCGCGGCCGCGGCCGGCCAGAGCTTCTTCACCGAGCTCGTCGGCGAGTGCTTCACCGGTGCATCGGAGTGGGACGACGCCCAGAAGCGCGGCTACACCCATCCGCTGCAGCAAGCAGGTGCGGCGAAGACGAGCGTGCCGCAAGAGGATCCGCAGCCGCCGATGTGTGATCCCGGCGATCCGCCGACGGGCTGCAGCGATCCCGCGGCGCAGGAATTCGTCGAGGAGGTCGCGGGGGTGCTCGACTTCGATTCGATCTTCGACTGGGCGTGTACCAATGCGAAGATCCTCGAGCGCGGCAACACGACGCTGCACTCCGACGGGCAGAAGACCGCGACGGCGGACGGCGACGTCGATCTCGTCGCGCTGCTCGGGCCGTTCGTCATCGACGATGCCCAGCTCTGCGCGCCCGATACGTCGGGGTGCGTGTTCGGCCCGAGCGGGCAGGTCGCCGACGAGATGTCGGTCGCGGTGGTGAAGCTCTCCTCGCCGCTGCCCGTGGTGCCCGAGCAGTACTATCAATACGGCTTCGTGTTCGACGTCGACGGGGAGACCGGCAACAACTATCACGCGGCGGAGCCGTATCCCGCGGACTTCTTCGACGACACCGATCTGTGGATCCAGCTGCGCGGTGCCCCGGGCGTGGGTTGGAGCCTCGAGGTGCTCGATGCGAGCGATGGCGCGTTCACTCCGATCGTGGTCGATGCGGTCGTGCGCATCGACGAGGATCGCGCCTATCTCTCGCTGCCGACGAACCTGCTCACGAGCGTCTCGGAGGTGCGGTTCACCGCATTCCGTCACTCCGGTGACTACGGTCTCTCGGATCCGTGGAGCGGCGACGTCGTGCCGCCCGTGGGCGAACCGTTGCTCCCGCTGCCGCCTCCGCCGTGACGGATCGCGTAGACTCCTGCGCGTGTCGCCGCGCGTCGTGCTCCTCGTGTCGCTGACGATCGGTTGTGCTCCGCGTGGCGCGAGCACGGTCGCGCCCGCGCCGGCCGCCACGCCCGTCGCGAGCACGATCGTGCCGGAGCCCCGCATCGATGCCGCGGCCCAGCTCGCCGAGCTCGAGCAGCGCTTGCTCGCCGCGGAGCGTGTGCAGCTCACCTTCGACGTCACCGCGCACGGCGTGGTGGAGGCGCAGCTGCGCGGCATCCTGATCGTCGAGCGTGGCAAGGTCGCGCGCATCGATGTCAGCGGAACGTTCGCGGGGGTGTCGGGCGACGCATCGATGTCGGCCGATGCGCGCGTCGTGAAGGGCACGAGCGGCACGAAGCGCTTCGAGGTCGCGCGTCCGCCCGAGCTCGATGCGGCGCTGTTGATCGGGCTCGTGCGCATGGGCGTGCTGCACAACGTTGCGCTCTTGTGGGGCGGGCGGCCGCCCGATCACGGCGAGGGCGGCGTGGCGGAGTGGGTGACCACGAACGATCACGCGCGTGCCGAGCTCGACGGCGGCGACGATGGCATCGGGTTCGGCATCACCGTCGAGGGCCAGCCCGTCGGCGACGCGAAGCTGGTGCTCGACGCGTCGGGCTGGCCTGCACGTCGCGAGCAGACGGTGCGATTGCCTGCGGGCGAGATGGTGGTGACCGAGCGCTACGAAGCGGTCGAGGTGAAGTGACCGTTCACGGTCCGGGCGCGCGTGCGAGCACGCCGACGACGCGTGCGCGGCTCTTGTGATCGGCGCGTGCGAGCGTCGCGAGGAAGGCATCGCGCACGTGCTCGAAGTCGTCGCCGCAGCGCGTGCGCAGCTGCGCGAGGCGATCGAGTCGGGTGCGCCACGCGGCGACGACGGGCGGTAGCGCAGGGCCGTCGAACGCGAGCTCGCGATCGACGAGCGTCAGCTCGCGTTCGATCGCGAAGCCGGCGCGCTCGAGCTCGTCGCGGAGCTTGCCGCCCTTGTTGAAGTCGTAGCGCCCGTGCACGAGCGCATCGTCGGCGTAGTCGTCGAACACGGTGCGGATCTCGGGGGGGAGCGGCTCGTGGCCGAAGAGATCGTCGACTTCCACGAACGCGGCCCAGCCCCCGGGCTCGAGCGTGCGCGTCCAGTGGGCGAGCACCGGCCCGAGGTCGACGAAATAGGCGGCGACGAAGCTGCACCACAGCCCGTGCGCGCGCGGCAGCTCGGGCAGCGCACCGAGATCGGCGTGCACGAGCTCGACGTTGGCGGCGTTGCGATCGCGCGCGGCCGCGAGCAGCTCTTCGTTGCCGTCGACGGCGACGACCTTCGCACCACGGCCGGCGAGCAGAGCGGCGACATCACCGACACCACAGCCGAGATCGATCACGGTGCGCCCACGCAGGGCCGGCAGCACGCGAAACATGGCGCCCCAATCCCGCCACTGCAGCTGCCGCCGATACTCCTCCGCAAGGCTCATGCGATCGCGCGCGCATGATAGCTCACTCGCGCGCTCTGTCCCGGACACGCCCACGAGACCCGAGTGAGCCTTTCACGCGCTCGATCTGTCCCTGCCTCGGCCAACGCGGCCGAGCGAGATCAAGGCAGGGCGCATCGTCCAACGGTCTCGAACCCTGGTGGCGCCTCGCCGCGCTCGAACCATGCGACGCACGTCTGCCCCTGCGCGGCGTCGGGGCACATCGCATTCGGATCGTCGGCCGCGAGGTCACAGAACGCGTTGCAACAGCCGATCGATCCCGCGCAGTCCGGAACGCCGCCGAGCTCGTCGCAGAACATTCTGGGGTCGCATACGTTGGCGTACTCGCACGGTTGACCGTACAAGCCGCCTTGGCCGTACGTCAGGCATGCGAACAAGTCGCCGAACGGATAGCACGCGAAGACCTCGGCACAGTCTTGCGTGAGGGGGTCGCACGGGAGCATGCAGAAAATGAGGAGCCCGTCGTCCCACACCGTGCATTCCGCGTTGGCGTCGGCGCACACCGGCGCATCGGGACTGCCGCTGCACATCTCGACACAGGCGCCGATGTTGTTCTCGTTCACGTTCCAACACATCGCGCCGCGCTCGCAGTCGTCGATGCCGGAGACGTCGGAGCCTTCGACCGTGCAGGGCTCACCGGCTCGACCGGGATCGTCTGCGATCGGCGAGCATCGCGTCCCGTTCCGCGCGTTGCCGCCGTCGTTCGCCCAGGGCATGCATTTCATACCGAGCGGGCAGTCCTGCGCCCACAGGTCGCAATCTTCGATGATCGCGTCGCCGAGATCGACCGGGCACACGAAGGGACACGCGCTCGCGTCGGTGCTCGACGGCCCGCTTGATTCGGCGAATGTCGTCGTCGGGCTGCTCGTCGCGTCCGCACCGCTCGAAGTGGTGTCACTCGGGAACTCGGTGCTCGATCCGGTGGACGACGTCGTGGTGCTGGTCTGCTCGTCGCCGCCGGTGAGCAGCGGACGGTCGCTTCCGCAGGCGGCGAGAAAGAGCGCCTGAATCAAGATCGCTCTCACGGCATCACCGTGCAGCGACCGACGTCCTGCAGGCCGGGCGGTGCGGTGCCGGGCTCGTACCATGCGACGCAGGTCTGGCCTTGCGCCACGTCGGGGCAGCTGGCGCCTGGATCCGTCACGTCGCAGAATGCGTTGCAGCAGCCCAACGAGCCCGTGCAGTCGGGCACGCCGCCGAGCATGTCGCAGAAGAGGCCCGCGTCGCAGACGTTGATGTACTCGCACGCGTCGCCGTAGACACCCGTGTCCGGCCCACTGGCATCCGGCGCGCACGTGAAGCCGTGCTCGACCGGATAGCAGCCTTGGCCTTCGTCGCAGCCCTGCACGAGCGGGCTACAGCTCGGCAAGCACAGCGTCAGGATGCCTTCGCCGGTGATGTTGCACTGCGACGACGCGTCGGGGCACACCGGCAACGCCTCGTTGCCGATGCAGAACGCGTAGCATGTGCCCACGTTCGTCTCGGGATCGACGTCGAAGCACATCGCACCGCGCTCGCAGTCGTCGATGCCCGACACGCCGCTGCCTTCGACCGTGCACGCTTCGCCGACGAGCTTCGGATCCTCCGCGACCGGCACGCACTTCAGCGCGTTCCACGAGCCTCCGCCGTCGTTCGCCCACGCCGTGCACTTCTGCCCGGCTGGGCAATCCTGATCCCACTGGCTGCACTCGAACGGCGGGTCACCGGTATCGCCCGGACAGATGAACGGACAACCATTCGTCTCGTCGCTCGACGTCGTCGAGGTCGACGTCGTCGAGGTCGTCGACGCATCGGCGGCGGTCGTCGTCGTCGTCGTCGCTGCGCCCGACGTCGAGGTGTCGACCACGCCTGTGCTCGTCGTGGGCGTCGCGCCGTCGTCGGTCGCGACGGTCGGCCCGCAGGCGCAGCACAACAGGAAGAGCCGAGCACCGCATCGTTTCACGGCGTCACCGTGCAGCGACCGACGTCGCTCAGACCGGGTGGGGCTCGGCCGAGCGCGAACCATGCGACGCACGTCTGACCTTGCGCTGCCCCGGGGCAGCCCGCGTCGGGATCGGGGACGCCGAGATCACAAAACGCGTTGCAGCAACCGGTCGGACCCATGCAGTCGGGCACGCCGTTGGGTTCGTCGCAGAAGAGGCCAGGGTCGCAGACGTTGGCGAACTCGCAGGGCTGACCGTAGCCGCCGGGCGTCGGTCCCATCGCGTGGATCAAGCAGCCGAACGCGTCTTCCAACGGAAGACACGCGTCACCTTCATCGCAGTCCTGCAAGATCGGATCGCAGATCGGCAAGCACACGATCGGCACCGCTTCGGCGACGATGCACTGCGACGACGGGCCGCTGCACGATCCGGTCGACTCGCTGCCTTGGCACGTCTCGAAGCACGTGCCTTGCCCGGTGCGCCAGTCGACCTTGTAGCACATCGCACCGGCGTCGCAGTCGTCGGTGGACGACGCGCCCGTGCCTTCCACGATGCACGGCTCGCCGACGGCTGCGGGCTCGTCTGCGATCGGAACGCAGTGCGCATCGACCCAGTCGCCGTCGATCGCGAACGGGATGCACTTCTCACCGCGCGGACAGTTCTGCGCCCACTGATCGCACGCGTGATACTCGTGCGATCCTAGATCGGGCGGACACAGGAACGGACAGCCGAGCGCGCCACTCGTCGACGTGTCGAGCGCGTCGCCCGACGTCGAAGTGCTCGTCGACGACTCCGACGACGTGCTCGTGCTCGACGTGTCGTGCGTCGTCGTGCCCGTGCTCGACGTGCTCGTCGATCCACCCGCGCCCGCGTCGACCCCAACGTCCGGACCGCAGCCCGCCATCACGGCCACCACGAGCCAGCACCCGGCCCCATCCACCCTCATCGTGTCCCAGGTTGCGCGATCCCGGGCACGATGAGAAGCGAAATCTCAGGAATGCATCGAATGGCGGCGCACTAACCCTCTACGGTGCGAGTTTCGCAACCCAGATGTCGGTGCTGCTGTCGAGCACACTTCCGACGACGACGACGTTGTCGGCGCTGTCCGTCGCAATCGCGTTTCCGTTGTTGCTCATCCCGTTGTTCGTAAGCAGCTGCGCCCAGAGAAGCCCCCCATCGGCGTCGAACTTCAGCGCTGCGATGTCCGACGAGTCGGTGCCCCCTGTACCTGCGATGACGATGTTGTCGGCCGCATCCGTTGCGACTCCAACGACGTAGTCCATCTCGATTCCGACATCGAGGATATCGTCGCTCCACAAGTCGTTGCCGTCCGCGTCGAGCTTCCGCAGGAGCATCTCACCGGCTACGCCGAGCGACGCGACGATGATGGCGTTACCGTCGGAATCGACTGCGACATCATTCGCGTTCGGGGTGGCTGACCCGAGATCGTCGAGGATCCGCGTCCAAGCGATAGCGCCGTTGCTATCGTACTTTCGCACCCAAATACGCGGGCCCTCTGGCTGCAAGATCCTACCGACGCAGATAATGTTCTTCGAACCATCGATTGCGACTTTGCGTCCGACCGACGCTCCGCCTGCAGTTCCGCTGATGGTGCGGCGCCACACCTCGTGGCCGTCGGGAGCCAACCGTCGAACCAGGATGTCGGGCCACACCCATCCGATCTCCGCGAAGTAGCCTTCGTCATCGGACGCAACGCCTGACGCCGACTGATCGAGTAGTTCACTGGACAACGTGTCCGTCCACAGCGTCGCGCCGTCGAACGCGTCGTACTTGCGCACCTGAGCCATGAGCCCCTGTCCCTGCCCGGCGGCGTAACCTGCTCCGGCAGCAGCGATGTCGTCGCTCGGGTCGACGGCGACATCGTTGTACGCGAAGCTGCCGGCCTCGCCTTCGTTGACCTGCGACCAGCTGGTGTTGCCGTTCGGATCATAGACGCGGATCCATCCCCGGGCGTTCGAACTTCCCGCGTTCTCTTGCCCGGCTACGATCACGTTGTCTGCGCTGTCTACGTCGACACCGTACGCGCGATCTGTCGCGCCATCGGCCCCGTCGTACTGAAGCGCCCAGAGCATCGACCCCGAGACCACGCAATCGTGGTTGCAGCCGTGTCCATCCAGATTCTCGACCCCATCATCGCAGCCCTCGTCGCCGTTGACGAGGCCGTCCCCGCAGTGTGGACCGAGCACGGTGCAGTCCGAGCTGCAGCCGCCGTAGCTCCCGTCGTTCTCGCCGTCGTCGCAGGCCTCGCCGTCCTCCACCCTGCCGTTGCCACACACTCCGCCGCCGGTCGACTCCATCTCTGTCCCGCCGGATTCCTCCGCGGAGGAGGCTGTGCTCGTCGGTTTCATCGTCGTCGTTGCCGTCGCCGCGCTCCCCGTCGACGCGTCGGTCGAGCTCGAGCCGCCGGTCGTCTCAGGCTCATTGCCATCGCTCGTGATGGGCGCGTGGGGGGCGTAGCAACTGCAACCGATGAGTGGCAGCACCAGGGAGAGGCGTCGACTGGCCATGGGATCCTCCGTGCCGAGCGATGGTCGACCGCGGAGCTTCGACCATTGCACGACGTCGGCGCTTTTTTGAAGGCTGGCGAGCAATCCAGCGTTCGGCGGCTCAGGGTGCGGCGTAGCCTTCGAGGTCCGCTTCGGCGCGCGGCATGATCTTCCACGTGTCGTTGAACCAGTTCACAGGCCCCTGGATCGCATCGAAGTTCGCGCCCACCCCCATGCTGCCATCCATGTCGAAGCTCAGACCGGGGAAGTCGCCGCCCATCGAGTCGTAGATGAAATCGTCGATCACGACTTCGTCGTTCCCATCGCTCACAGTGTATTCGGGGTACGCCGCATCGAGCGCTGTGACCGTGAGGGGGGCGCCTTCAATGCGGACCAGCGCCGACTCCCAAGGTTCCGCGGCGAGGTTCGTGGCGAAGACGGACACGTCGACCACGTCGGGCGCAAGGTCTTGACCGCTGTCGACGACGACCAACGTTGCGGCCGCCCCCGAGATGTTGATCTCGGAGACGTCTAAGTACTCGTCGGAGACGCCGGTGATGTCGACCACGTCGCCGATCTGCAGATCGGCGACGCCGAGTGCGTCGCCTCGCATGCCCGCGAACACGACGATGCCGCTGTACTCGCCGCCACCGGGCTCCTCCGCCCAGAAACGGCTGGGCGTCGTGCCCACCGCGGTGACCACCACATGGTTGACGATCACGTCTGTGTCCAAGGGGATGGTTCCCATGCGGATCTCGTAGATCGTGTCGTCGTCGACCGTCTCGGTGGTCGAGCTCTCGCTGCCGCTGCTGTCGCCCGTGCTCTCGCTGTCGGCGGAGCTGCTGCTGTCGGGGTTCACCGTTGCTTCGGTGGTGGGCTCGGTGGTCTCGGTGGGCTCGACCGTCGTCGACACCGTCGAGCTCTCGCTGCCGCTCTCGCTCGCGGTCATCGTCGTGCCGAGCGTGACGCTCACGGTGCCGCTGTTGCTGTTGCTGCCGTTGCTGTCGCTGTCGCTGTCGGAAGTGTCGTTGCTCGTCGTGTCGGTCGAGCTGCCGCCACCGCAAGCGCCCAGCGCGAGCGCAATCATCAGCATCGTGGTGTTCTTCATCGCAGGCATCGTCGTCACTCCCAGTCCAAGTGGTTGGAACCGCGGACGCTAGCTGCGCTTTCGCCGGGACTCAAGGGCTGCGACAACGTGCGCGCGCACGAAGCCTCCGAGGTACGCGACAACACGCCGCAGGGGCGCAGCGACGGGGGTATGCTCGCAGCGATGGCGCAGCGGCCGCTCCACGTCGGCATCGATCTCGGCACCACCAACTCGGCCGTCGCCGTCTTCGACGGTGAGACCACGCAGGTCGTGCGCAATGCTCAAGGCGCCACGCTCACGCCGTCGGTCGTGCGCATCGACGCGCGCGGGCGCGTCACCATCGGCGCGACCGCACGCAAGTTCCTCGAGCGCGACTCCGACAACACCAAGAGCGAGTTCAAGCGCTTGATGGGCACCGAGCGCGCGCTCGAGTTCCCCGCGACCGGTCGCAGCGCGACGCCGCAGGAGCTCTCGGCGGAGATCCTGAGAGCGCTGCGCAACGACGTGCAGGATCAGCTCGGTGCGCTGCCGGTCGCGGCCGTCATCTCCGTGCCCGCGCTCTTCGAGCTGCCGCAGAGCGCCGCGACGGCCGAGGCTGCGAAGCTCGCGGGCTTCGATCGCGTCGAGCTACTGCAAGAGCCGATCGCGTCCGCGCTCGCCGCGGGTTGGAGCGCGGATCAAGGCGACGGTCGTTGGCTCGTCTACGATCTCGGCGGCGGCACGTTCGATGCGTCGCTGCTCGAGACCGACGCCGGCTTCCTGCGCGTCGTCGGTCACGACGGCGACAACTTCCTGGGCGGTCGCGACTTCGACTGGGCGATCGTCGACTGGGCGATCGCGGAGATCGAGAAGCAGCACGCGGTCGCGCTCGCGCGCAGCAACCCGGCACACGCCACCGCGATCGCGCAGCTCAAGCTCGCGGGCGAAGAAGCGAAGATCCAGCTCAGCCGCGCGGACGAAGCGATGCTGGTGCTGCCGGGGCCGCTCGCGATCCCCGGGGGCGCGCCGATCGAGCCCGAGCTCGCGCTCGATCGTAGCACGCTCGAGTCGCTCATCGCCCCCGTCATCGAGCGATCGATCGAAGTCTGTCGCCGGCTCCTGCACGAGCACGGCACCGAGTCGAGCAAGCTCGCGCGCATCGTGTTCGTCGGCGGTCCCACCGTCACGCCGCTCTTGCGGCAGCGCGTCGGCGAGTCGCTCGGTGCACCGATCGCCGACGGCCTCGATCCGATGACGCTGGTCGCCCAGGGCGCGGCGATCTACGCGGCCACCGCTGCGCTCGACGGCCGCCCCGCAGGGCCGGTCGTGCGCCGCGGTTGTCGACTGTGGCTGCAGTATCCCGCGGTGTCGTCGGATCTCACGCCCCACGTCGTCGGTCGCGTGATCGAAGGCGAGGGCGGTCCGATGCCCGCGCGCGTGCGAGTCGTGCGCGACGACGGCTGGAGCTCCGAGGCCGCGGTGCTCGACGATCAGCGCGCGTTCGCGACGATGGTGGAGCTCGTGCCGCGCAAGGCCAACGCGTTCACGATCGAAGCCGACGACGGCGGGGGCAATGCCGTGCCGGTCGATCCGCGCGCGTTCACGATCGTGCAGGGTCTCACCATCACCGATCCACCGCTCGCGCGTTCGATCGGCGTCGCGCTCGCGAGCGACCACGTGCAGATCTACTTCGAGCGCGGCGCACCTCTGCCGGCGCGCCGCACCTTCACGCAGACCACGGTCGAGTCGGTCGCGCGGGGCTCCTCCGATACGATCCTCAAGATCCCCATCGTGCAGGGCGAGCACGATCGTGCGCACCTGTGTCGGCTGGTCGGTACGCTCGAGATCCCCGGGCATGCACTGCAACGCACGCTGCCTGCCGGCTCCGACGTCGAGCTCACCATCGAGCTCGATCGCGGCGGACGACTGGCCGCGCGCGCGCTCGTGCCCGCGCTCGATCGGTGTCGCGCTCGCGAGCGATCACGTGCAGGTCTACTTCGAGCGCGGCGCACCGCTGCCGGCGCGGCGCACGTTCACGCAGACCACGGTCGAGTCGGTCGCACGGGGCTCGTCCGAGACCATCTTGA
>DASZPU010000551.1:0-2648 GCA_035550195.1 Nannocystaceae bacterium | reverse complement strand
GGCCTTGTCGCTGCCGAGCTCGCCCCCACCGTCGCCGCCGCTCTGCAGCGCTTTGATCTTCTCCTTCGTCGCGGCCTCGTCGAGCGTGAGCCCGTGCTCCGCGACGATGACGCTGGTGAGATCGATCGGGAAGCCGTAGGTGTCGTAGAGCACCGCGGCGGTCTCGACGGAGAACGCCTTCGTCGACGCCTCGTGCATGTCGATCTGCGTCTTCAGCAGACGCAGGCCGCGACTGAGCGTGCGACGGAACGACTCTTCTTCCGCGCGCACCACCTCGTCGATGGTCGCCGCGCGCTCGCGTAGCTCGGGATACACGTCGCCGAAGCCGTCGACGACGACGCGACACACCTCGTGGAAGAACGGCTGGTCGAGCCCGATCTCCGTGCCGTGTCGGATCGCGCGCCGCATGATGCGGCGCAGCACGTAGTTGCGCGTGCCCTTGTCGGGGAACACGCCGTCGGCGATGAGGAACGCGGTCGCGCGCGCGTGATCGGCGATGACGCGCAGCGGTGCCTCGCCTTTCTCTTTCGGGCGGCGATCGCCCGCGAGCTGGCGCGTGAACTCGACCATCGGCGAGAGCAGATCGGTCTCGTAGTTCGACGGCAGCCCCGCGACCGCGGCGGCGAAGCGCTCGAGCCCCGAGCCGGTGTCGATGCTCGGCTTGGGCAGCTTCGTGGTGGTGCGGTCGGGATGCTTCTCGTACTGCATGAACACGAGGTTCCACAGCTCGACGTAGGCATCGCCGTCGAACGCCGGCCCACGCCCGGGCGTCTTCGCGAGCCCGGGCTCGACCTCGCCGGCGTATAGATGGATCTCCGAGCACGGTCCGCACGGACCGGTCTCGCCCATCGCCCAGAAGTTGTCGGTGGCCGAGCAGCGATAGATGCGGCTCTCCGGCACGAACGCGCGCCACAGCTCGTAGGCCTCGTCGTCGGCCGGCGCATCTTCACCGGTGCCGTCGAACACCGTGACCGCGAGCCGCTCGGCCGGCAGCTTCATCTCGCCGGTGAGAAACTCCCAGCCCCACGCGATCGCTTCCGGCTTGAAGTAGTCGCCGAACGAGAAGTTGCCGAGCATCTCGAAGAACGTGTGGTGCTTCGGCGTGAACCCGACGTTGTCGAGGTCGTTGTGCTTGCCACCGGCGCGCACGCACTTCTGCACCGTGACGGCGCGCGTGTACGGCCGCGTCTCGCGTCCGGTGAACACGTCCTTGAACTGGTTCATCCCCGCGTTGACGAACAGCAGCGAAGGGTCGTTCTTCGGCACCAGCGAGCTCGAGGGCACATGCTGGTGGGCGCGAGCGGTGAAGAATTCGACGAAGCGACGGCGGATCTCGTGGGCGGACATCAGTAACTCGTGTCGATCTGTAGCCCCGAGCCGCCACTTCCTTGCTGGCCGGAGCTCACACCGCGGAAGTACAGCGCGAAGTCGTCGGGATTGCTGGCCGCGGCGACCGCCATCTCGTACGTCACGAGCTGGCGCTGCACGAGCTCGGTGAGCGACTGGTCGAAGCTGACCATGCCGTAGGGATGCGCGCCTTCCTTGAGCGCATCGACGATCTCGTGGGTGCGCGCGCTGTCGCAGATCATGTCGCGGATGCGCGGCGTGTTGATGAGGATCTCGACCGCGGGGATCATCCCGCGTCCGTCGGCGCGCGGCAGCAGGCGCTGCGACACGATGCCGGTGAGGATCGCCGCGAGCTGCAACCGCACCGCGTTCTGTTGCGCGGGCGGGAACATCTGCACGATGCGGTTGATGGTCTCCTGGGCATCCATCGTGTGCAGCGTCGAGAACACGAGGTGACCGGTCTCGGCGGCGAGCAACGCGGTCTGGATGGTCTCGAGGTCGCGCATCTCGCCGACGAACACGACGTCGGGGTCCTGGCGCAGCGCCGAGCGCAGCGCCGCGCCGAACGTGTTGGTGTCGAAGCCGAGCTCGCGTTGGTTGATCACCGAGCGGTGGTCACGGAAGACGTACTCGATCGGATCTTCGATGGTGATGATGTGAGCGGCGCGCTCGAAGTTGATGAGGTTGAGCAGCGACGCCATCGTCGTCGACTTGCCGGTGCCGGTGATGCCGGTGACGAGGATCAGGCCGCGCTGCTCGTGGGCCAGATCGCGCACGCGCGTCGGCAGGTTGAGCCGCTCGAACGGCGGGATGTCGCCCGCGATGACGCGCATCACCATGCCGGTCTCGCCGCGCTGGCGGAACACGTTGACGCGATAGCGCAGACCATCCGGAGTCGCATACGCGAGGTCGACCTCGTGGTCGCGCATGAACTTCTCGTGGATCGTCTCGTTCATGATGTTCATCGCGAACGTCATGACGACCTCGCTGGTCATCGGCGGCACGTCCTTGAGCGTGCGCAGTGCACCGCGGATGCGAAACACGGGTGGGAGCCCGACCTTCAGATGTACGTCCGAGGCCCCGAGCTTGCGCGCAGCCTGCAGCACGCGGTCGAAGATCTCGTTCATGGTCGGGCCCTCATTGCACGCGAGAGGCTAGCCCAACTCTCGCAGTCGGTGGGCCGCGCTTGACCGTCGGTGGGCAAAGGCGCGACGATCGGCCGCAAATGGCGGCTCGTATCCGGTGTGCGGCGGGTGCTGCGGCCCTCGCCTTCGCGATCGCTGCATGCACGCAGATCGGTG
>DASZPU010000550.1:0-4391 GCA_035550195.1 Nannocystaceae bacterium | reverse complement strand
TCACCGCCGGTGCGCTCGAAGTCCTCGCTGCTCCACGCCGCGACGCACAAGCGCAGGCGCACCGACTCGAACACCAGCAGCTCGGCGAGCGCGCGCGAGATCTCGTCGTTCTCGGGTGCGCTCGATCCTTCACGGAAGCCGCGACCCGTCGCGACGCGCGTGAGCCCGTCGGCGAAGCGACCCACGCGACCGTGCACGCTCGCGTCGCCGTCGCGCAGCGCGGTGAACCAGTGCTCGACGTCGTTGCCGAGCTCGACGAAGAGCGCGTCCTTCAGATCGCCGTGGAAGCGCGCGAGCGCGGGGTGGGCTCCGTCGCGTACTGCCCGATCGAGCGGGATGCCGGCCGCGCGTGCGGCTGCGGCCTCGCGCGCGACCTCGTCGAGCTCGAGCTGCAGCTCGCGGAGATCCACGCTCGCATCGGCGGCGGGTACGGGGAGGGCCTCGGACACCGCGGCGGCGACGGAGCTCATTGGGCTAGCTCTAAGCCCGCAATCGCTGCGCGCAAGTGGGGCGCGCGCCTCAACGTGCGGCGCCTTGTCCGCCGTGGTGGGGATGGGCCAGCGTTACGCCGAGCCAGGAGCGCAATCGCGAGCTCGTCACCCGCTTGCCGCGGATCGCATCGCCGGGCGGCAGCTCCCAGCGCGGCGGGTCGCGATCGAGGCTGCGCGCAGCCGACTCCAGCATGGTGCGGCGCGGGCAGTGATCGTCGTCGACGACGTGCACGATCCCTTGGTGCGTCGATGCGATCGCGGCGATCGCTGCGGTGACTGCATCGTCGCGATGCACGAGGTTGGTCGCGGTCATGCCGTCGCCGGGCTGCACGTCGGGCCCGCCGTCGCGGGCGTAGATCCGCGTGAGCTCGCGACCGGGGCCGTAGAGGCCGGCCATGCGCAGCACCATCCACGAGACGTTCGCGGCCGCGCAGCCGTGCGCGACGATCTGCTCGGCCTCGCGTTGGATCCGTCCGCGCGCTTCGTCGGGCCACGACGCTTCGTGCTCGTCGACGTCGCCGTCGCGATCGGGCAGCGCGGAGGTCGAGCCGATCCACACCACACGGCGCACGCTCGTGTGTGCGAGCGTCGCGAGCAAGCGGGTGGCACCGTCGACGTAGAGCGCGTGGCGATCCTGCTCTGGTCGGCGATCGCGGCCGGGCGCGATCGCGACGAGCCACGCGTCCGCGTCCGCGATCGCGGCGATGCTCGGCGCCGCGACGTCGAGCGTCGCGAGCTCGACCGCGGGTGCGAGCTCCACCGGCCGCACGCCGGTGCGCGTGGTCGCGACGACGCGCTGCGCCGCGCCCGACGCTGCGAGCGCGTTCGCGATCGCGGTGCCGAGCCAGCCTGCGCCGACGATCGCAATCGTGCCCACGCAGGGCAGGGTAGCATCCGCGCGTGGTTCCGCCCTCGCGCTTCGCGGTCGCGCCGATGATGGATCGCACCGACCGCCACTTCCGTCGGCTGTTCCGTGCGATCAGCAAGCACGCGCTCCTCTATACGCCGATGGTGCCGGCGCACGAGCTGCTGGGCCCGCGTGCGGCGAGCCACCTCGCGCACGCGGCGATCGAGCAGCCGCTCGCGCTGCAGCTGGGCGGCTGCGATCCGCAGGTGCTCGCGAGCGCGGCGCGTGTCGGTGCGGACGCGGGCATGATCGAGATCGATCTCAACTGCGGCTGCCCCAGCCCGGCCGCGCGCGAGGCCACGTGGGGCGCGGCGCTGATGGACTCGCCGCAGCGCGTGGCCGATGCCGTCGCGGCGATGAAGGCGGCGGTGGAGATTCCGGTGACCGTGAAGCATCGCCTCGGCATCGCGGGGCGCGACGACGCGGAGCGCTTGCACGCGTTCGTCGATCTGCTCGCGCACGCGGGCTGCGATCGCTTCGTGGTGCACGCGCGCGCGGCCGTGCTCGGCGGGCTCACCCCGGCGCAGAACCGCAGCGTGCCACCGCTGCGCCACGCCGACGTCGTCGCGCTGGCACGTGCGCGTCCGCAGCTCGCGTTCGTGCTCAACGGCGGACTGCTCGACGCCGACGCGGTGCCGCGCGTGCTCGCCGATGCGCCGCAGCTGCACGGCGTGATGGTCGGCCGCGCCGCCTACGACGATCCGCTGGCCTTCGCGGCGATCGATCGCGTGCTCTTCGACGCCGATGCGACCGACGCGACGCTGCCGTCCGTGGTGGCTGCGCTCGCAGAGCAGGTGGCCGAGCACGTCGCGATCGGCGGTCGTGCCCATGCGATCACTCGCCATGCGCTCGGGCTCGTGCGCGCGCGCCCCGGAGCGCGGCGCTGGCGTGCCCGCATCGCCGAGCTCGCGCACGGCGGCGACGCGGTCGCGGTGCTGCGCGAAGCGTTCGCGTAACCTCCGGGCGCGCGTCGGCGTCCGAGCCAGGCCCACCATGGACATCCACAGCCACTTCCTGCCGCAGTTCATCAAGATGCTCCGCAACCTCGACGCCTGGCTCGGCTCCGGCCTCGAGCTCGCCGAGCGCAAGAAGTTCGACGCCGACGTGCTGCTGTCGCTGCGGCTCGCGCCCGATCAGTTCGCGCTCGTGCGCCAGGTGCAGTCGGCCTGCGACACCGCGAAGCTCACGCTCGCACGGCTCGCCGGCAAGGACGCGCCCGCCCATGCCGACACCGAGACCACGCTCGCGCAGCTGCGTGAGCGCATCGCGAACGTCACCGGCTGGCTCGAGTCGCTCACCGCCGCCGACTTCGCGGGCGCGGAAGACCGCCACGTCAACGCGCCGTGGATGCAGGGGAAGTGGGCCAACGGCACCGACTACCTGGTCGAGTACGGCCTGCCCAACTTCTACTTCCACGTGGTGAGCGCGTACTCGATCCTGCGTCACGCGGGCGCCGAGCTCGGCAAGCGCCCGTACCTCGGCCGCGTGAACCTGCACGATTGAGGGCCGCGCGCCGCGGGCGTATCGTGGCGGTGATGGATCCGCTGCGCCGCGGGCTGCGACAGAGCGCCGATGCACTGGTACATCGACTCGCGCGCGTCGGCGTGCAGCTCGGCTACGAGCGCGAAGGCGTCGACGCGCTCGATCGCTACGTCGACGACAATCGCGGGCTGTGGTCGCCCGACGATCGCGAGCGGCTGGCGACCGAGCTCGCGGCGTTCGTCGGCGAGGCCATGGTGGCCACGTACGCACTGAGCTGGCGCGTCGACAAGGGCACGCCCTCGCTCGCGCTGCCCGACGGCGACACCGCGTCACCGCTGCAGGCCGCGCATGCGCGGCTCGACGGCGACGAGCGCCTCACCAGCTTCTTCGATCGCATCGGCGACGCGCTCACACACGCGCGTCGTTGAGCGTCGCGAGGCGGCGATCGATCTCCTCGATCTGCAGCCCGAGGTAGTCGAGCAGGATCGCGAACGCATCGTTGGCGTCGAGCTTCTCGTCGGCCAGCTCGCCGATCGCCTTCTCGCGCGCGTCGAGCAGCTGCTTGCGCGCCTCGAGCAGCGCGGCTTGGTCGGCGTCACCGATGCCCGACACGACGTTGCGCGCGGCGATGAGATGGTTCTCGACGCGACTGCGCTGCTTCTGCCGTCGCGCCGCCCGCAGGGCCGAGAACGCCGACCACAACAGTGCGCCGACGGTGATCGCGAAGGTGAGCTCGTTCATGTACTTCTGTACGAACGACGGCTCGTCGCGCCGGTAGTAGTGATCCGCGCCCGGATGCACGGGGTAGGGCGACAGCGCGGGATCGTAGCGCTCGCTCAGGTGCGAGAGCAGGCGCTCCTGCGCCGCGAGCTCGACCTTGTGGCCGAACAGCGACTCGGTCAGCTCGAAGACCAGCTTCTCGTCGAGGTCGGCGCGCACGACCAAGAGCGCATGCACGCTGATCGTGCCGATCGGCTCGGTGGGCTGACGACCGTACGCGTGCTCGGGCACCGCGGTGACCGTGAAGAACGGCGCGTCGAGTCGGATGCCCTCGAGCGCGGAGCCGGGCTGCCCGGGCTCGCCCAGGGACAAGAGCGCCATGTCGTCGCGCTGCAGCAGATAGTCGACCGCCGGCGTGCGCATGCCACCGACGATGAACGCCGCGTCGAGCTGACCGCCCTCGAGCGCAGCCGTGGCGTCGGCCGTCGACATGTTGCGGCGATCGAGCTCGCTCGCGTCGATGCCGAAGTGCAGCAGCACCGCGTCCGCGATCGACTCGGTGCCACTGCCGGCCGCGCCGACGCTCACGCGCTTGCCCGCGAGATCGTGCGGCGTCGCGATGCCCGCGGCGGTGCGCACCACGACCTGCAGCGTTTCCTGGTAGAGCGGCGTGACGAGCTGGATCTCGCTCGCACCGGCGACGTGGTTGCTGACCAGCGCGAGCTCGACCTCGCCCTTCGTCAGCATGTCGACCGACGCACCGCTACCCGGGCTCTCGAGCGCGACGAACT
>DASZPU010000549.1:0-2689 GCA_035550195.1 Nannocystaceae bacterium | reverse complement strand
CACCGCACGGATCCTGCGAATCGAGCCGACCTTCGTGCTCGCGGCGCTCGGCGCCTCGGCGGGGTCCCAGACCGCACGCTTCGCCGGTTTCTCGTCCCACAGCGTATTCGTCGCGACGACGGCGGCGGGCAGCTTCGTCAGCCACGTGGGGTCGCCGTGCGGATCGAGCCCACAAAGCGCACCGGCCACGTGACGATTCGTGAACAGCAGATTCTCCGCGACGAACCACCCCGTGCCGACATGCGTGCGCGTCGCATTGTCGATACGTCCGACGCCGCGGATCGCATCGGTCACCGACTCGTGCGCGATCTTCAGTCGGTCCCAGGAGTCCGGGATCGCCGGTACGGCACCGTCGACGACGCGGAGCGCAGGCCGTGCGAGCAGATGCACGAACGCGTGCAGTGCCGCGACTTGCTCGGGGTTCAGCTTGGCGGTGGGCGACTTCTTCAGTTTCTCGGCGGCCGCGCGCGCGAGCTCGAATTGCTGCTTCAGCGCGGGATCGGTCGGGGGCGGGCCCGCGGGGCCGAACTCGATCGGCGCGCGGGACTTCGCGATCCCCAGGAGCACGGCCGTCGGATCGTTGCCGAGGAGCTCGTCGAGCTGCTCCGGTTGCGGCAGCACGGACGACAGCCATGCTTGCTCTTCCAGGCTTCCTGCTTGGACCATCACGCGACGATATCACACGGCGCGACTTCGCGGACGTCGTCGTTCGCAACGACGCGCGTGGAAGCGGGCGCCGCGGTGGCGCGTTAGAGTGCCGCATGCACTTGCGCCTCGCCTTCGCTTCCGTCTTCCTGCTCGCCTGCGATGCGTCGCCGTCCGCCGCTCCGGCCCCGGCCGCCGACGCGAAGTCGAGCGTCGCGAAGGCGGAGCCCGCGAAGCCCGCGGTCCGCGATGCGAAGGCCGAGCAGGCGAAGGCGCCCGCGAAGTCGAGCAAGCCCGCGCCGCTGTCGAAGCAAGCGCGCGCCGAGTATCACGCGCATCTCGAGGAAGGTCGCAAGCTCGCGAAGGCGGAGGAGTGGGCGAAGGCGATCGTCGAGCTCGAGGCCGCGCTCGCGGTGATCCCCGGTGACGATCGTGCGCTGGGCGAGCTGTCGTGGGCGGCGTTCTCGTCGGGCGATCACGCCAAGGCGCGCACGTCTGCGAAAGCAGCGGTGCTGGCCGCGACCAATCCGAAGGTCAAGGGCGCGGCGCTCTACAACCTCGGGCGCGCCGAGGAAGCGCTCGGTGAGCTCGCGGCCGCGAAAGCAGCGTACGAGCAATCGGTCGCGGTGCGGCCGAACGACGTCGTGCAGAAGCGACTCGCGGAGCTCGGCAAGCAGGTGTCGGCGGTCGACGATCCGCTGCCGTGCACGAAGCCGATCGATTCGGCGAAGGTGTGCGAGTGCCTGCTCGCGACGCAGCCGCAAGACGATGTCGACGCCGCGCCGCGCGAGTGCGAGCTGAAGCCGACCGGCGTCGAGTGGTTCTCCGTCGCGAAGTACGCGATGTCCGGCTTCGGCGAAGAGAACGTGATGCTGGTGGCGCGTGGGCCCGCGGGCTGGTCCGTCGTCGCGCAGCTCGACTACGTCTACAACCCGGGCGCGTTCGGGATCTACGAGGAGTGGGAGCTCGCGAGCGCGAAGGAGCGCACGGTCGGCGGGCACACGATCGTCGAGGTCGTGAGCCACAAGTCGCGCAGCGACAGCGACATGGGCGTCGACGAGATGGAGTCCGAGGTCACCGACACGTTGGTGGTCTGCGAGCGCGGTGACACGACGACGGCGCCGCGGTGTCCGCTGCGCACCGTGACTTCGTACGAGTACCAACGCGACGTGATGGGCCTCGCGGAAGACGGCGACGTCGTGAAGGAGTTGCAGACCCCGGGCCTGCCGATCAGCAGATCGACGAAGATCGCGGTGACGATCGGCGAAGACGGCATCGCGAAGCTGCGCGCCGAGAGCGGGAGCGTGGAGCCAACGCAGCTCGGCGATCGCAAGCTCTGGTGAGTCCGCTATCCTCCGAAGATGCCGCTTCGCGACTATCTACAGCTCGAGGACGAACGGCCGTATCTGAACGCGGCCTACGACGACCGGCTCGACGACGAGCAACGCATCGCGTACGCGGCGATCGTCGAGCGTCGCGATCCCGATCGCGCGGAGTGGTTGCGACTCGAGGTCGAGCTGCACGCGCACGCGACTCCCGATCCCGATCGGATCGCGCGCTTCGTCGCGCTCGCGCGGCAGATCGGCTTCGACTACGCGAACGTGCTCACGCGCAAGACGATCCTGAATTGCGGCAAGGGCAAGGACGAGTCGCCGCGCGTGCGCTTCGCGTTCGCGTGCCCGAAGCGTTGGCAGACGCTCATGCCCACGACCGACGACGCGGTGCGGCACTGCCAGCACTGCAACGAGCTGGTCTACTACTGCGAAGACGTCGCGGCCGCGACGCGGCGTGCACACGCCGGACAGTGCATCGCGATCGCGAAGGAGCTCTCGAACGGCGGCGTCGACGAGGCGGTGCTCGGTCGCCCCGATCCCGTCGGCATGTGGGCGGACCGGCTGTTCCCGCGCTAGGAGCGTGACCGAGTAATCGTTCAGCGCTTCGGTCGGCGGCGCGCTCGAGGTGGCGCGGCCGAGGCACGCTCGAAGGGCTGACGGGGCTGTTTAACGGTCGGATCCCTTCCTACTCGTGCTCGTCCTGCGAGTTT
>DASZPU010000548.1:0-2927 GCA_035550195.1 Nannocystaceae bacterium | reverse complement strand
TGGTGATCGCGCGAGCGATCGACTCGCGATATGCGACCTGCGGCTTGCCGACGTGCACCTCGAGCCGATGCTCGCGCAACATGCGGTCGACGATGATCTCGAGGTGGAGCTCGCCTTGCCCGCAGATGAGCGTCTGGCCGCTGTCGGAATCGGCGCGCACGCGGAAGCTGGGGTCTTCGCGCACGAAGCGAGCGAGCGCTTCGTCGAGCGCCGGTTGATCGGCCGCGGTCTTCGCTTCGACCGCGCGGAAGATCACCGGCTCGGGGATCTGCATGCCCGCGAGCACGACCTTCTCTTTGTCGTCGGCGAGCACGAGCGTGTCGCCGGTGCCCGTCCACTTGAGGCCCACCGCGGCGGCGATGTTGCCGACGCCGACCTCGTCGACCTCGGTGGTCTTGTTCGCGTGGATCTGCAGCAGCCGCTGCGGCTTCTCCTTGCGCGAGCGCGTGGTGTTCTGCAGCGCGTCCTTCAGCTTGAGCTTGCCGGAGTAGACGCGGAAGAAGACCAGCGGACCACGGTGCGCGTCGTGCAGCACCTTGAACGCGAGCGCGAGGAACGGCTCGTCGTAGCTGGGCTTGCGCTCGACCAGCGAGCCGTCTTCACGGTGCGCTTCGACGGGCGGCAGATCGCTGGGCGCGGGCAGGTAGTCGATGACCGCGTCGAGCAGCGGCTGCACGCCCTTGTTCTTGAGCGAGCTGCCGCACAGCACCACGGTGCCGCGGTTGGCCAAGGTCGCGCGACGCATGGCGCGGCGCAGCATCGCCGCATCGACCGCGCTGCCGTCCTCGAGGTACGCCGCCATCACTTCGTCGTCGACTTCTCCGACCGCTTCGACGAGCAGCGTGCGGGCTTCGACCGCGCTCGCATACAGCGTCGCGTCGACCGATTCGTCGAGCTTCGCGCGCACCGGCTTCTCGCCGCTGCTGCCTTCGAAGCGGATCGTCTCCATCTCCAACAGGTCGACGACGCCTTCGAACGCGCCTTCGAGCCCGATGGGAATCTGTGCGACCAACGGATGCGCGCCCAGGCGATCGCGCAGCATGTTCACGGTGAGCTCGAGCGTCGCGCCCACGCGGTCGAGCTTGTTCACGAACGCGACGCGCGGCACCCGGTAGCGATCCGCTTGGCGCCACACCGTCTCGCTCTGGGGCTCGACGCCGCTCACCGCATCGAACACCGCGATCGCTCCGTCGAGCACGCGCAGCGATCGCTCGACCTCGACCGTGAAGTCGACGTGGCCGGGCGTGTCGATGATGTTGATCCGATGCTCGCGCCACTGGCAGGTGGTCGCGGCCGCAGTGATCGTGATGCCGCGCTCCTGCTCCTGCGGCATGTAGTCCATCACCGCGGCGCCATCGTGCACCTCGCCCATGCGATGCGTGATGCCGGTGTAGTAGAGGATCCGCTCCGTCGTCGTCGTCTTGCCCGCATCGATGTGGGCCATGATGCCGATGTCGCGGATCGAGGCTATGTCGGTAGGTGACGCCATGACGAGCGCACGCGCAGGCTCGCGCGCGGCGAGCTTACCAGCGCGCTACCCGGACGCCAGGGCCGAACTACGCGGGCGCTACCAGCGGTAGTGGGCGAAGGCCTTGTTGGCCTCGGCCATCTTGTGGATGTCTTCGCGCTTCTTCACCGCGGTGCCGCGGTTCTGCGCCGCGTCGAGCATCTCGTTGGCGAGACGCTCGCGCATCGCCTTCTCCGGGCGCGCGCGCGCGGAGCTGATGAGCCAGCGGTACGCGAGCGCCTGGCTGCGCTCGGGGCGGACCTCGATCGGCACCTGGTAGTTGCTGCCGCCGACGCGACGCGCACGGACCTCGAGACGCGGGCGCGTGTTGGCGACCGCCTTCTCGAACACCTTGATCGGATCGTCCTTCGTGCGCTCCGAGATGATCTCGAACGCACCGAACACGATCTTCTCCGCGATGGACTTCTTGCCCTCGTACATCACGCCGTTGATGAACTTCGCCACCTGGCGGTTCACGTCGGTCGGATGGTCCGTGTAGCGGACGTCGGTGACGGGGCGGGGCTTGCGATTGACCTTCTTGCGCGACATGGCCGGTTCCTACTTCGGGCGCTTGGTGCCGTACTTCGAGCGACGCTGACGACGACCGGAGACGCCGGTGGTGTCGAGCGTACCGCGCACGATGTGATAGCGAACGCCGGGAAGATCCTTCACGCGACCGCCACGGATGAGCACCATCGAGTGCTCCTGCAGGTTGTGCCCTTCACCGGGGATGTAGCTCGTCACCTCCATGCCGTTGGTGAGCCGCACGCGTGCGACCTTGCGCAACGCGGAGTTCGGCTTCTTCGGCGTCACCGTGTACACGCGAGTACAGACGCCGCGCCGCTGCGGGCACTCCTTGAGCGCCGGTGCGGTCTTCTTCGCGAACTGCTGGGTTCGTCCCTTGCGGACGAGCTGCTGAATCGTAGGCATGGAGAAACTGCTGCTGCCAGGGGCGAGCGGGCGGCGAGTATAGACAGATCGGGTCCGGGATCAACCAGTCCGACTCGCGCCGGTCCCGGCGCGAGCTCTGCCGGTCCGCGCGGGACCGGCGACGCCCCGGAGGCCGTTTCACGGGCTCGGCGCCGCATCCACCCCTGCTGGGCATGCGTTTGGGGCGTATCCTGTAGAGGATCCGATGCAGAAGCCGGCGCGCCCGCGGTATTGCCCGACCTGCGGTGGTCCGAACCCCAGCCCGACGGCCGAGGCCTGCCGCTTCTGTGATGGACCGCTCATGGGGCTCGGCCTGCCCGATCCGCGCAACGCGGTGCGGTGCTCGTCGTGCAGCGCCGCGATGCCCGGCGGCGCGACCTTCTGCTCCGACTGCGGCTTCGTGCTCGCGATGCTCGACGGCCTGCCGACGCCGGGCCCCTGCCCCGGATGTGATCAGCGACTCGATGGTTGGGGACTCGCGCCGACCGTC
>DASZPU010000547.1:0-23569 GCA_035550195.1 Nannocystaceae bacterium | reverse complement strand
CCTTCTCTTCCTTCACCTCGACGCGGACCTCTCGCTTGCCGTCGTCGTGGTCTTCGATGACGACGTCGACGTCGCCCTTGACGCCCTTCTTGCGCAGCTGCTCGAGCACCTGCTGCTTCACCACCTCGGGGTCTTCGTCCTTGTCGACCTCGAGGTCGCCGAGGCGCTCGGCCGGGCCGTCGCCCGCGAGCGGCTTCACGCTGATGAGCGCGTTCTTCAGCGCGGGAAACTGTGCGCGCAGATCGGCGACGAGCGCATCGTCGGCGATCGCAGCGCGACCCCAGGTCTGCACGACCACCGTCGTGCCTTCTTGATCGTCCTTGCGCACCTCGATGCTCACCGACTCCGCGCCGGTCTGCGTCTCGATGCGCTTGCCGATCGCGTTCATCACATCGTGATCGAGCGCGTCGACGTCGAGCGCGAACTCGATCGCGCGACCGGTCAACGGGCCGGTGTGCTCGCGCGGCGTCGCGGTGT
The DNA here is from genome assembly GCA_035550195.1 of Nannocystaceae bacterium. Lineage (GTDB taxonomy): Bacteria > Myxococcota_A > Polyangia > Nannocystales > Nannocystaceae > Xiheibacterium. The sequence goes on along the minus strand of DASZPU010000547.1, from coordinate 23,092 downwards.
TCTCGGAATCGTCGGACTCGGTGGCGCAGCCCGACGCGAGCGCGGCGAGCAGAGAGAGGATGGCGGTGCGGCGAAGCATGGTGATGTCTCCGGTTCGGGTCTGGGCCCTGCTACGAACGAGCGCGCGCGCGGGTGACATCCGCGGTCTCGGCCAGCGCGCTCGGCGGCTCTCGTGCCCGTGGTAGCCTGCTGTCGTGGGGGCGGACGAGCCGGCCGACTTCGCGCTGCTCGCCGCGTGGCGCGATGGTGATCGCCGCGCGGCGGATCGCTTGGTCGCACGCCACTACCATCGCGTGCTGCGCTTCTTCGAGCTGCGTGCGGGCTTCCTCGCCGAGGATCTCACCCAGCAGACCTTCACCGCCTGCGTCGCCGCGCGCGATGGCGTGCGCGACGGGGCCTCGTTCCGCGCGTTCCTCTTCGGCATCGCGCGCCGCCAGCTCGCGGAGTCGCAGCGACGCCACGAGCGACGCGAGGCTGCAGCGCAGCCCGCTCCCAGCTGGAACGGCTTCGAGACCTCGCTGTCGCTACGCGTCGCGCGACGAAAGGAGCAGCAGATCCTGCTGCACGCGATGACCGCGCTGCCCGACGATCTGCTGCTGCTCGTGCAGATGTACTACTGGGAAGGCATGCCCACCGCCGAGATCGCGGAGGTGCTCGAGGTGCTGCCCAGCACGCTCACCTCGCGACTCGCACGCGCGCGCACGCTCTTGCGCGAAGCGATCGCTGCCGTGGCGCCGGGCACCGAGCTCCGCGATGCGATCATCGGTGAGCTCGACGCCTGGGCGCGCTCGCTCGCCGCGATTCCGCTGAGCGAGGCACCCGCGCGGAGGTCACCCGCATGAGCGGCTCGCCGCGCACGCCCACCGGGCTCGATGCGCTGGCGTTGGTGCCCGGCATGCGCGTGGGCAAGTACGTCGTCGTGCGGCGGCTCGCGGTCGGCGGCATGGCCGAGCTCTACCTCGTGCGAGCCGCAGGCGCGGCCGGGTTCGAACGCGCCTTCGCGCTCAAGCGCGTGCGCCCGCTCTTCGCCGGCGATCCCGGCTTCATCGAGATGTTCCTGCGCGAGGCCCGGCTCGCGGCATCGCTCGATCACCCCAACGTCGCGCGCGTGCTCGATGTCGGCGAAGCGATGGGCGAGTACTTCCTCGTGATGGAGCTCGTGCACGGCCGCAGCCTGCGCGAGGTGCTGTCGGCGACCTCGTCGCGCGGCGGCGTCGAGCTCGAGTGCGCGCTCACCATCGTGCACGCCGCGGCCGGTGGACTCCATCACGCGCACGAGGCCCGCAAGCCCAACGGTGATCCGCTCGAGATCATCCATCGCGATGTCTCGCCGTCGAACGTGTTGGTCTCGTTCACCGGCGAGGTGAAGCTCGTCGACTTCGGCATCGCGAAGGCGCTCGCCGACACCTGCCAGACGCGCGGCGAGTCGGTGAAGGGCAAGATCGGGTACATGTCGCCCGAGCAGTGCTTGGGCGACACCGTCGATCGCCGCAGCGACGTGTTCGCGCTCGGGATCCTGTTGTACGAGGTCACCACCGGTCGACGCTTGTTCACCGGCGACAGCCAATTCGGGGTGATGAACCGGACGCTGCTCGGACACTACGAGCGGCCCACCGCGGTCGTGCCCGACTATCCGCCGGAGCTCGAGGCGGTGGTCGTGCGCGCGCTGCAACGCGAGCCCGACGCGCGCTACGGCACTGCGCGCGAGCTGCAAGACGATCTCGAGCAGATCGCTCGCGCGCGCGGGCTCGCGCTCACGGCGAGGCCCGTCGAAGCGATGATGCACGCGACGTTCGGTGCGCCGCCCGAGCCCGCCGAAGAGCTCGCGTCGATCGAAGCGCCGACGCAGCACGATGCCGGCACCGATGCCGTGCCCACCGTGCTCGAGCCGCGACGCCCACGCAAGCGTGCGGTCGCACCGTGGATCGCAGCGGTCGTCGCCGCGGGCGTCGGCGGAGCCGCGCTGCTGTGGGCCGTGGGCGCGCCGCGATCCGAGGCGAGCGTCGCAGCACCGGCGATCACGAGCGCTGCTTCGACACCCGTCGCCACGCGCGAGGTCGCGGCTTCCCCAGCGCCGATCGTCGCTCCCGCGCCCGCCGTGATCGCCCGCGACGTCGCGCCATCCGAGACGATCGCGAGCACGCCTGCTCCTGCTCCCGCTCCGGCGAAGGTCGCTGCGCCCGAACGCAGCAGCACGAGCAAGCGATCGTCGCGCCGCGCTCGCAAGCCCCGCGCATCGCGATCACCGAACAAGCCGCTGTTCCTCGACGGGATGTGAGCTCGTTGACGCACGTCGTGCTGCTGCTGTGGAGCATGCTCGGAGCGCCGCCGGCCGCGAGCAGCTCCGAGCTCGCGAGCGCCCACGCAGCGCGTGCAGCCGAGCTGTGGGACGAAGGTGATCTGCGCGGAGCGTCGCGCGAGCTCGAAGCTGCGTACGCGCTCGATCCGCTGCCGAAGTATCTGTACGGGCTGGGCACGATCGCGAAGCAAGACGACGATTGCCCGCGCGCGATCGGCTACTTCGAGCGCTACCTCGACTCGTTGCCGCAGACGTCGCTCGCCGACGAGGGCAAGCGCGACGAGATCGCGACGCAGGTCGCAGCCGAGATCGTCGACTGCGGCGGCTCGCCGCGCGCACCCACGCCGCCGCCACCGGTCGTGGTGCCGCCACCCGCCGCGCGCGCGCCGATCGACGACACGCCGCCCGAGCCCACGCCGGTGCCACGCGTGCACTGGTCGCGTGATCCCGCGGGCGCGACGTGTCTCGCGATCGGCACCGCCGCGATCTCTGCGGGCGTCGGCCTGCTGGTCGCGGGCGCGGTGATCGATCGCAACGTGCCGCAACAAGACTCCGCGCGAGACTTCGTCGCCGCGCGCACGCGTGCGCACCGCTTGGGCATCGCGGGCGCAGTCGTGCTGCCGATCGGTGGCGCGTGGGCGATCGCGGCGATCGTGCGCTACGCGATCGTCGCGCGCCGCGGCGGCGCGACGCGACGCTCAGCCGTCGCGTTCACAGGCCTCGGGCTGCGCTGGTAGCTCGCAGCCGTTCTGGCGCACGTTGAGCCGCTCGTGTACGTCGAAGCACGAGTCGCCGGGGCGATTGTTGAGCTCCGCCGCGAAGTCGCCGCACGGAAACGCACCCGTCATGGGATCCCATAGCGGCGTGTCCGTGACCACGCCATCTTCCGTGCGCATGAGGATGTTCGCGCCGATGTCGGCTCCGTCTTCACCGCGACCGTGCATCGTGCTGTCCTCGGGGATGTACACCACGCACTGCCCCAGGCTGAGCCCGATGTCGTCGACCGGCTCGGACAGCGAGCGCTGGATGCGATCGAGGTCGTCGTCGATCGCTTCATCGCCCACGTAGTCGTCGCCGTTGCCGAACGCGTTCGCGGACGCGACGTTCCAGTCGATCGGCGCCGCGCCGTAGATCCCCGTGTTCTCGCTGCCCAGCACGAGCACGTTGCGGGCCGTGGCTGCGCAACCCTCGATCGGATCGCACGGCTTCGTGGGTTCTTCATAGACGTTCAGCCCGTTGAGCGCGCTGCCGATCACCGTCGCGCCATCGATCGTCGCTTGGGCCGTGCTGCGCACGTCCAGACCGTGCCTCGCGCCATCGATCACGACCACATCGCGCAGCGTCGGACGACCGGTCTGCGCGAGCAGGCCCGAGAAGACGTCGACCGAGATGCTGCCGAGGATCTCCACGTCGGATTGCGCGTACACGCCGTACGCGAGCTGCGTGAAGATGCAGTTCTCGATGCGATGCCCGGTGCCATCGACGATGCGGACGCCGCTGTCGCCGGTGTCGGGGATTGACGACGGCGCATCCGGCGAGTCTACGCGCCCGCGCGCGTTGACGTAGAGCCGCCGCATCGTGACGCCGGTCGAGCCCTGGACGTACACGCCGGTGAGATGGAAGTCGTAGATCTCGATCTCTTCGAGCACGGCATCGGTACAACCGACGACGTCGATCGCGTGGCTCTGCACCAACCAGTTGGGCGTTCCGACCAGCAAGCGCTGCGCACGAACGTCCTGCGCGTCGCGCAGCTCGACCACCGACGTCGCGCCCTCCGCGAGATCGCTGCCGAGCGCGGTGAGTCCGGTGAGCACCCAGCCGTCGCACCCATCGAGGGAGATCGGTACGTCGTCACCCGCCGAATGCAGGACTGCTTGCCGCTCTTCGAGCGCGCGGATCGAGATCGGCAGCTCCGGTGTGGCGGGTTGTGCGTTGCCACCGTCGCCACACTGCGCGTGCAACAGGCCCGTCGTCGCGGTCTCGTACTCGCCGGACATCAGCACGAGGCTGTCGCCCGGCGCGAGCTGGCCGATCGCGTATGCGAGCGTGCCCCACGGCGCGTCGGGATCGTCGCCCGCGTTCGCGTCATCGCCTCCCGGCCCGACGTACCGGCACCCGGTGTTGCGCGCAGCGTTCGCATCATCGCAATCGTCGCCCGCACACGCGGCGCCCATGCCGTAGCCATCGCCGTCGAGATCGACGCAATCGGGGCACGGCGCATCGCCGGTGCTCGATCCCGCGGTGCTCGAGTCCGCGGCGCTCGATCCGGATCCCGATCCGACCTCGGACGAATCCTCCGCGACCGCCGTCGTGCTCTCGCCGCTCGCGTCGACGCAGGTGCGATCGAGCGCGTCCGAAGCGAGATCGTCGTAGCGTCGACCGGCGTCGCACGTCGCGTCGGGATACGAGCAGAACCCGGAGAGCTCGCAGCGACCGTCGACGGCCGCGTTGCAATCGCTGTCGTCGATGCACGCGAAGGCATCGGCGCGCCCGAAGCACCCGGCTGCACATCCGATCGACCACGCGAGTGCGAGGCGGCGCCACGCCATCGCTCGTCAGGATCGCAGAGCGCGGAGACGCCCGCCAGCGGATCGCGAAAAGCGTCACGCCGCCAACGCGAAGAATTCTGCGATCGCGCGTGGACGAGCCCGCCGCTCGCACGACTACGGGCCGAGCAATCGCATGGCACCACTGCGACGATTCGGCCTCTACATCGCGGCATCGAGCGCGGCCTGCTACACGGGCCTGGACGCGGATCGCCCCGACGCCGCTGCGGACGACAGCAGCGACGGCGGCGCGCTTTCGTCGTCGGACGAGGGTGGCTCGGACAGCACGGGTGCGAGCAGCGAAGACCCCGACGCGCGCTGCGAGCCGGGCGCGCCGCGGGTGTGGCGACTGACCGCACGACAGCTCGATGCGAGCATCGACGATCTCTTCTCGTTCGCCGCCGACACGCGCTGGACCGACGGCCTGCCCGCGGATCGGCAGAGCTACAACTTCGCGAACAACTCCGACGCACTGCAAGTGGACACCGCGTTCGCGCTCGAGCTGTCGCGCGTCGCCGAAGCGATCGCCGCCCAAGCGTTCGGCGATCCCGCGCAACACCTGCAGCCGCTGTGGCCGTGCGCGCTGGCCGAGCTCGAGCTCGACGCGCCCGCGTCCGCGTGCATCGAGGGCTTCGTGCAGGAGCTCGGTCGGCGCGCGTATCGACGCCCACTGACGCAGCCCGAGCTCGACGCGTATCTCGGCGTCGTCACGGCCGCGAGCACACCGCGACGCGGGCTCGAGCTCGTCGTCATCGCGGTGCTGCAGTCGCCCAACTTCCTCTATCGCACCGAGCTGCTGAGCGGCGCGATGACTGCCCACGAAGCGGTGTCGTTGCTCGCGTTCACGCTGTGGGATCGCGCGCCCGACGAAGCGTTGCTCGATCGCGCCGACGCCGGCATCGCGCCGGGCGACTACGAGGCGCTGGTCGACGACATGCTGGCAGACCCGCGCGCGCGCGAGGTGTACACGCGCTTCTTCGTCGACTGGCTCGATCTCGAGGCGGTCGCCGCGACCGACAAGCCCGAAGATCCGCGCGACTCCGCCGAGCTGCGCGCGGCGATCGTCGACGACCTGCGCAGCTTCGTCGAGCACGTCATGTTCGACGGCAGCGGCACGCAGCGCGAGATCTTCACCTCGAACGAGACCGTGTACGACTCGCGGCTCGCTCCGATCTACGGCGACGTGCAGCCCGCGACCGACGGCATCGTTGCGCATGATCCCGGCGAGCGCGTCGGCCTGCTCACCTCGCCGGCGTGGCTGCTGAGCTACGCGGAGCCGCAACGACCGACACCGATCGCCCGCGGCTTCCAGGTGCGCACGCGCCTGTTGTGTCAGCCGATGCCGCCGATCCCACCCGGTGTCGATCCCACCGTGCCGCCGCCGGTGCCCGGCGAGACCACGCGCGAACGCTACTCGCGACACGCGAGCGATCCGCAGTGCGCGGGCTGCCACAACCTGATGGATCCGGTCGGCTTCATGTTCTCGAGCTACGACCCGCTCGGCGGCTTCGTCACGGTCGAGCAAGGCCAGCCCGTCGACGCATCGGGCGAGATGCACGGCACGACCTTCGACGGCGCGTACGGAAGCGCCGCCGAGATGCTGCCGCGACTGGCGGAGAGCCGCGAGCTCACCGGTTGCCTGCCGCAGCAGCTCTACACCTTCGTACACGGGCAGACCGCCGAGGTGCGCGACGACGCGTGCTCGGCCGACGCCGCTGCCGACGAGTACGCCCAACGAGACGGCGACATTCGTGCGCTGCTCCACACGCTGCTGACGCGGCGCATCGCGATCGCGAGCGCAGAAGGAAACGATCCATGAAGCGCGAGCTGCTGGTGACCGATCGTCGCAAGTTCCTGGGATTTCTCTCCGGGACCTCGCTCATGTTCTTGCCGATCCTGCGCACGCTGCGGGCCGACACGCCCACCGATCTGCCGAAGCGCGCGTTCTTCTTGGTACAGACCAACGGCGGCATCGTCGACACGTTCTCTCCGACCGGCTCGCAGCAGTCGTTCGAGCTGAGCGCCACGCTCGCGCCGCTCGAGCCCTACAAGTCGCAGCTCAACGTGTTCGACGGCCTGTTCGTCGCCGATGGCGAGCACTACGGGCAATCGCACCTGCGCCAGCTCCACGGTGCGCTCACCGGGCAGCAGCTACAGAACCTCGTCGACACCGCGGGCTACGACTTCTACCCGATGGGTCCATCGATCGATCAAGCGGTGGGCGCGACGCTCGGCACCAAGGTGCTGTCGCTGGGCAAGAACAACGGCATCACCTACAACCTGGTGTCGTGGCTCGATGCCGGCACGCCTGCGGTGCCGATGAGCCCGGTGCAAGCGTTCGACTACGTGTTCGGCGAGGTCACCAGCCTCGACGACGTGCCCTCCGCGCAGCAGGCCGAGTATCTCGAGCGCCTGCGCGCCGAGAAGAAGAGCGTGCTCGATCTCCTCTACCGCGAGTTCGACGGCCTCAAGCCCAACCTCAGCGCAGCGGAGCGCAGCAAGCTCGAGCTGCACATGGAGGGGCTGCGCGCGATCGAGATGGAGATCGACGGCCTCGCGTTGCCCGCGTGCACGCTGCCCACGCGCGAACAGTTCGAGACCGGCTCCGGCATCGCCGAGGTCACGCGCGCGCACCTCGATCTCGCGTTCGTCGCGATGCAGTGTGGGCTGAGCGACGTCGCCACGGTCCTGCCGGTCGGTGCCGGCAGCTGGGGCTCGGTGTTCTCGTTCCTCGGCTATCCCGACGACAACCACGAGATGTCGCATCGCACCAAGGCCGAGCACTACGATCAGCAGACCGGCGTGCAGGCCTGGTACATCGAGCAGCTCGCGTACTTCGTCGCGAAGCTCGCGGCTGTGCCCGAAGGCGACGGCACGATGCTCGACAACACCATCTGCATGTACACCACCGAGATGGGCGACGGCTCGCCGCACAATTACGTGAACCTGCAGACCGTGCTCTGCGGCAACGTGGGCGGCTACTTCCAGACCGGGCAGTACCTGGCGATGGAGCGCAGCAACACCGGTGTGCTCTCCGCGATCGCCGAAGCGTTCGGGCACGCCGCGCCGTTCGGAGATCCGAGCTTCGCCGAAGGTCCGTTCGCAGAGATCGTGGCGTGACTACGGCTGCTGCTTCGCTTCCAGCTTCGCCCAGCTGTCCTTCAACCCGATCGTGCGGTTGAAGACCGGCCGCTCGCGCGTGCCATCGGCGTCGGCGCAGAAGTAGCCCACGCGCTCGAACTGGAAGCGCTCACCGGCCTGCGCTTCGGCGAGCGCAGGCTCGATCATCCCGGTGGTCACTTCGAGCGACTGCGGGTTGAGCAGCTCTTTCCAGTCCTTGCCCTCGACGCCCATCGGGTCTTCGACGGTGAACATGCGCTCGTAGAGCCGCATCTCTGCGCTCACGGCGTGACGCGCCGAGACCCAGTGCGAGGTGCCCTTCACCTTGCGACCGTCGGGCGAGTCGCCGCCGCGCGAGAGCGGATCCCACGTGCAGCGCAGCTGCACGACCTTGCCGCTCTCGTCCTTCACGACCTCGTTGCAGCGCACGAAGCACGCATAGCGCAGCCGCACCTCGGCCCCCGGCGCGAAGCGGTACCACTTCTTCGGCGGCGGATCGCGGAAGTCGTCGCGCTCGATCCAGATGCGATTCGAAAACGCGATCTTGCGCGAGCCCGCCGACGGATCCTCGGGGTTGTTGGGCGCGTCGAACCACTCGACCGTGTCGTCGTCCATGTTGGTGATGACGAGCTCGAGCGGATCGAGCACCGCCATGCGCCGCTGCGAGGTCTTGTTGAGGTGCTCGCGGATCTCGTGCTCGAGCCGGCTGATGTCGATCAGCCCCTCGCGCTTCGACGCGCCGGTGGCCTCGCACGTGGCGATCAGCGCCTCGGGTGTGACGCCGCGCCGGCGCAGCCCCGCGAGCGTCGGCATGCGCGGGTCGTCCCAGCCCCGCATCGTGCCTTCTTCGACGAGCTGTCGCAGCCGCCGCTTGCTGGTCATCTGGTAGGTGAACAGGAACTTCGCGAACTCGATCTGCTCGGGCGGGTTCGCGACGCCGAGCGTCTGCAGGAACCAGTCGTACAGCGGCCGGTGATCCTCGAACTCGAGCGTGCAGATCGAGTGCGTCACGCCTTCGATCGCATCCGACTGCCCGTGGGCATAGTCGTACATCGGATAGATGCACCACTTGTCGCCGGTGCGATGGTGATGCGCGTGCTTGATGCGATAAAGCGGCGGATCGCGGAAGTTGATGTTCTTGTGCTGCATGTCGATCTTCGCACGCAGCACGTGGGCGCCGTCGGGGAACTCGCCGGCCTTCATGCGCGCGAACAGATCGAGGTTCTCTGCGACGCTACGATCGCGGAACGGGCTCTCGACGCCGGGCTTGTAGAAGTTGCCGCGACCTTCGCGGATCTGCTCGGCGGTCTGCGAATCGACGTACGCGAGCCCGCGCTCGATCAGCTGCACCGCCCACGCGTGCAGCTGGTCGAAGTAGTCCGACGCGAAGTAGCAGCGATCGCCCCAGTCGAAGCCCAACCACTGGATGTCGCGCTTGATCGCCTCGACGTACTCCGTGTCCTCCTTGACCGGATCGGTGTCGTCGAAGCGCAGGTTGCAGACACCGCCGTGTTCCTGCGCCTGCCCGAAGTCGAGCCAGATGGCCTTCGCGTGGCCGATGTGCAGGTAGCCGTTGGGCTCGGGCGGGAAACGAGTCATCACCCGGCCGCCGTTCTTCCCGGCGGCGACGTCGGCCGCGATGCGCTCGCGGATGAAGTTGGATGGACCCGTCTCCTCGCTCATGACCTCGCTCAGGCTCCGTTGATGGTGATCTTGTTCATCTTCACCGGCGTCTTCGGACGATCGCGACCGTCGGTCGGCGTCTTCTCGATCTTGCCGACGACGTCCATGCCCGAGATGATCTTGCCGAACACCGGGTGCTTCGACTGACCGGGCGAGAAGAAGTCGAGGTAGCCGTTGTTCGCGGTGTTGATGAAGAACTGGCAGCTCCCGCTGTTGGGGCCCTTGTTGGCCATCGACAGCGTGCCCGGCGTGTTCGAGATCTGCGCGTCGGCGGGATGCTCGTCCTTGATCACGCCGTGCGGGCTGTCGCCCGTGCCCGCGCGACCGCTGTTGGGATCGCGGCTGTGCGGGCAGCCGAACTGCGCCATGAAGCCGCTGATGACGCGATGGAAGTGCAGCCCGTCGTAGAAGCCTTCCTTCGCGAGCTTGATGAAGTTACCCGCCGTGATCGGCATCTTGTCGAGGAAGAGCTCCGCCTCGAACGAGCCGAGCGTGGTGTCGAAGGTCGCAGTCGGATTCGCCATGGGCCGGAGGTTCTAGCACATTGCCGGCCTCATCTGTTCCACCACAACGTGAACAGCCCGACCCCTGCGCCGAAGAACAAGAACGCCGAAAAGGCGGGAATTCCGACCAACGGCCACACCGGCAGGCCGAGCCCCAACGTGTAGGTGCCGCACGCGAGGAACGTGATCGTGATCGCGACCTGCACGGTGCGGCGTTGGCGAAGTCGCTCGAGCCGATGCTGTTCTTCGAGGCTGTCCTTGGAGAGGCTCACCGCGATCTTGCCGGCACGGATGTCGTCGATCATCGCGGGCAGCGTGCGCGGCAGCGAACGGAACATCCGCGAGATCATGTTGAAGTCGGCGAGCGCGATCTGCTTGAGGCGGTCGGGGCTGTAGCGCGCCTGCACCATCTCGGCGATGAACGGGCGCGCGAGCTCGATCGGATCGATGTCGGGCGCGATGGTCTTCGCCATGCCCTCGGTCGTGATGATGGCCTTGAACATCATCGTGAAGTCGGTGGGCATGCGCACCGCGTGGCGCGTGGCACCGGCGACGATCTCGGCGAAGAGCGTGCCGATCTGGATCTCGGAGACCGGCACACCCACGAGGTAGCGCTCGGCGATCTCGACGACGTCGGCCTCGAACTTCTCGTAGTCGACCGGGCCCGTGCGAATCGACAGCTCGTAGAACGTGCGCGCGACCATCTCGAGGTCTTCGTTGAGCACGGCGTAGAGGATGTCGATGATGTGATCCTTCGCGGCGGGCGAGAGCCGTCCGACCATGCCGCAGTCGAGGATCCCCACCCGGTTCTCGGGAAGGATGAGCACGTTGCCGGGATGCAAGTCGCCGTGGAAGAAGCCGTCGTAGAACAGCATCTTGTACGCGGTGTCGAAGTACGTCGTGACGAGCGGCTTGGTGTCTTCACCGCTCTCGAGCACCTCGGAGAACTTGCGGCCGCGCAGGAACTCCATGCACAGCACCTCGCCGGTCGACAGCTCCTCGAACACCTTCGGGAACACCACCGCCGGCACCTCGGCGAAGTTGCGGCGGAAGCGTTCGAGGTTGCGCGCCTCGATGCGGAAGTCGAGCTCGGCGGAGATCGACTTCGTGAAGCCGGTGATCATGCCCTTGAGATCCATCGCGCGCGCTTCGTCGATGGCTTCCTCGAGCAGACCCGCGAGCACCATGAGGATGCCGAGGTCGCTCTCGACCTTCGCTTGTACGCCGGGGCGCTGCACCTTGAGCGCGACCTCGGTGCCGTCTTGCAGCTTCGCGCGATGCACCTGCGCGATGCTGGCCGACGCGAGCGGTGTCTCGTCGAGCTCCGCGAAGTGCTTGCGATACTCGGGCCCGAGGTTCTTGGCGAGCTGCGCGGCGATCTGATCGAAGTCCAAGCCTTCGACGTTGTCCTGCAGCGTCTCGAGCTCGCGGGTGATCGACGGCGGCAGCACGTCGGTGCGCGTCGAGAAGATCTGCCCGAGCTTCACGAAGGTCGGGCCCAGCTTGGTGAGCGCCGCTACCAGCCGTTTGCCGGTATCTGGGCTCGCGAGAGCTGCCTTCGTCAGGTCTGCGCCTTGTAAGTCGACTTGCAGCTCGCGACGCAGCTTGAGCTGCGCGAGCGCCCAACCGAAGCCGTGCGTCACGAAGACGGTGGAAATCTCGCGGAAGCGGGCGACCTCGCGCGCGCCGGTCAAAAGGGCGCGGGACGAGTTGACCAGAGTGCGGAGCACCGACACGGGCGTGCGGGAGCATGACCCACCCCGAGGCATCGACGCAACCAAGCGCCTGTGGCAGCGTCCTTCCTCCCGTCGCTGCTGTTGGAGCCATCGTGAAGCGCTTCGAATCTTCCCTGACCTTGCTGTTCGCGCTCTCGTTCTCGTGCACGTCCGACCCGGGTCCCGCCATCGCGGGCACGTCGTCGAGCAGCACCGGCGACACACAGAACGAAGAAGACGACGACGACAACGACGACGACACCGCGCCCGCGTCGGAGACGACGAGCGAAGGTGGCGGATCGAGCAGCGGTGCCGCGGACGATCACCAAGCGGACGAGAGCAGCGGTGCGGCCGAAGAGACGACGACCGGCGAGCAGCCCACCAACGGCGTGCCGCTGCCCACCGCACCGTGTCCGGAGTTCGTCGATGGTTGGGTGACGATCTGCCCGGCCGACGTCGATGTGTGTCGCGACGTGATGGTCGCGAACGCCGGTGGCACGAACGGCACCGGTCCGTTGCACGTGCAGTGGCACGGCACGTACGAGAATCCGGTGCAGTACCTCGAGAGCGACTACAGCACGCTGCAGATGCTCGACATGCTCGAGCAGGAGAACGGAATGATGGTGCTGCCGTCGGCGCATCCCGAGGCGATGAGCGACACGGATCCGTTCCCGTGGTTCATCGTGTGCGTCGGCAGCGACTGCCAGCGCAAGGACGACTTCATCCTGTTCGACGAGATCGCGGCGTGTGCAGTGGATCAGGGGCTCGTCGATCCGAAGCGCATCACCACGTCGGGCATGTCGGCCGGCGGCATCATGACCAGCCACTTGATCGAGCGCGTCGAGTGGCTCGCTGCGGCGGTGTCGTGGTCGGGCGGGCTCTCGCCGTTTTATCGCCCGTCGGAGCCGGTCGGTGACTTCCCGGTGATCACGATCCACGGTGGCACGGGCGACACGTTCGACGGCTACAGCTTCCGCACCGCCTCGATCGCGCAGGCGCAAGACCTCGCCGATCGCGGCGAGGTGTCGGTCATCTGCGATCACGGCAACGGCCACGCATCGACGTGGATCACCGGCGTCTCGCCCTTCCTCGCCGCGGCGCGCCACGGCGAGCCGCATCCCGTCGCCGACTATCCGTTCGGCAGCGGCGGGGATTGGGGCTTCGACATGTACTGTGAGCTCGTGCAGCCGGAGCGTTAGGCCCAGAGCGCGGCCTGCAAGCCGCTCGCGAGCGTGCGGGCGGCCTTCGGTGCCGGCAAACCCAGCGCGTCGCGCATGCCGAGCCCACCGAGCTCGCTCGCCATCGCGACGAGCTTCTCCGCCGCTTCACGTCGCGCGACATCGATGCGCGCGCACGCATCATCGTCCAGCCGCGCGCGCGCCCACGCATCGATCGCCCACGCGAGCTCGGCATGCCGCGTCTCGTCGTCCGCGATGCCACGCAGGATCTCCGCGAGCTCCGGCGACGGACAGTGCCGCGCCTGCCATGCGCAGAGCAACGCGGACCAAGTCTCCGCGACACAACCTTCGACCGCGTTCTCGCGCGCGATCGCCTCGAGGTCGCGCGCATCGATCTTCACGTGCTCGGGCGTCTTCGGCTCGACACCGTTTTCACGCGCGAGCCGACGCATCGCACGTGCATGACGAACCTCGTCGCGCGCCGCCTCCCACAGTCGTGCGCGCAGCTCCGCCGGTGCACCATGCTCGGCGAGCTCCTCCTGCAATCGCAGGAACGAGGTCACCGACGCCGCCTCCGAGTGAGCCATGCTCGCGAACCATGCCGCGACGCCATCGCTGCTCTCACAGTCGCCGCGCGACACGAGCCCCGCGCTGCGTCGACCACCTTCACCGCAGTATGCGAAGTACGTGCACTCGACGGTCGCAGTGCGGTCGCCGCCCGACTCGGTGGTGCTGCCCTCGCCGGTGTCGCCCTCGCTCGTCTGCGAGTCGACCTCGAGCCCGGTGAGCACGCAGCTCTGGATGTCGTCGTAGTACTGCTCGCTCATGCAGACCATCGTGCAGATGTCGAGCGGCAGCGATTGCCCCACGTCGTAGCCCGCAACGAGCGACGCATCGATCTCGGAGGTCTCGTCGAAGCTGTCACCGCACGGGTTGGAGGTCGGATCGATGGTGGGATCGGTGGTGGTCGGCCACGTGTCCGGACCGCTCGTCGAGGTCATCGGCCCGCTGGTCGACGACGTATTGGGCCCGCTCGTCGACGTGCCGGTCGCATCGGCGCTCGACTCCCCACTCTCCGATTCGTCGCCGCTGTCCTCGTCCGAGCCCACCGGCACGCGGGCGACACAGCCCTCGATCAATGCCGTGAACAACGCGCCCATCGCGACCGCATACTTCCGCTGCATGTCCTACCCAACCCTCGGCCGGCGACATCCACCAACTACGCCGGTGATCCGATCATGACACGGGCGCGCCGGCTCGGCCACTGCGACATCTTCGTCATGCTCGGCGTTCTGCTCGCGTGCACGCGGGCAGCTCCGAGCAGCGAATCGATCACGACACCGGCACCGCACTCGCTGCGCGTCGACAGCGATCGCTTCGCCAAGCTCGCGCTCGCGTGCATCGAGCGCGAGTACCCCAACAAGGTCGCGCACACGCTGAAGGCCGACGACGACGCACTGCCTCCGCATCGGCTCACCCCGTCGTTCTACGGCTGCTTCGACTGGCACTCAGCGGTGCACGGACATTGGTTGCTCGTGCGATTGCTGCGCACGCACCCCGATGCGACATGGGCCGCGGACGCACGCGCAGCACTGCGTCGCAACCTCGCCGCCGATCGTCTCGCGGGCGAGCTCGCGTATCTGTCGCGCGACGATCGCGAGGGCTTCGAGCGCCCCTACGGGCTCGCGTGGCTGCTGCAGCTCGGCGCGGAGCTGCGCGCGTGGAACGATGCGGACGCGAAGGCGTGGTCGCACTCGCTGGCGCCGCTCGAGGCGATCGCTGCGGAACGACTCGCGCGCTGGGCGGAGAAGCTCTCGCATCCGGTGCGCGCCGGTGAGCACTCGCAGAGCGCGTTCGCGTTGGGCCTCGCGCTCGACTGGGCGCGCGTGAGCAGCAACGGCGACGTCGCGACGCGCATCGAAGCGCGTGCACGTGCGATGCACGAGCGTGATCGCGGCTGCGATCTCGCGTTCGAGCCCTCGGGTCAGGACTTCCTCTCGCCGTGCTTGGGCGCCGCGGATCTCATGCACCGCGTGCTCGACCAGCGCGCGTTCGCGACGTGGCTGACCCAGGCATTGCCGGCGATCCCCACCAGCGGTCGCGCCGACTGGCTCGCGCCCGCGATCCCCAACGATCGCAGCGACGGCAAGCTCGTGCACCTCGATGGCCTCAACCTCTCGCGCGCGTGGATGCTGCGCGGCATCGCGAACGCGCTCCCGAACGCCGACGCGCGGCGTGCATCACTCTTCGCTGCCGCGGATGCACACGCGAAAACGGGCCTCGCCGCGATCGACGAGGCCCGCTATGAGGGCTCGCACTGGCTGGGCACGTTCGCGGTCTACCTGCTGAGCAGGTAGACCGCTACGCGATCACGCCGGCACGCAGCTGCCGGCGATGAGGCCGGCCATGAGATCGACCGCGGGTGCTTCGCAGGTCTCCATCGGCATGCAGTCTTCGTCGGCTTCGCATGCGCTGCACACACCGAGCTGCAACAGACCCATCACGTCTGCGATGGCGCAGTGGCCCGACATGCACGCGTCGTCGCCGGTGCCCATGAAGTCGCAGCCGAGGCCGTCGGCGACGGAGCCGGCGGGCACGCACGAGAGCTGGCCCGACAGGTTGAGCACGTCGTAGGTCGGCGAGCACAGATCGCCCATGCAGTCGGCGTCGGTGAGGCACTCGCTGCACGTCGACGCGACGAGCACGCCCGGCACGTTGAGGATCTCGGCACACTGCAGCGGATCTTCGCAGACGTCGCTGGTCATGCAGCCCGCGCCGGCCTCGCCCATGTTGCAGTGCGCGCCCTGGGGCGGGTTCGCGAGCGGATTCGGGATGCTGCAGCCACCGCCGGTGGTCGCCGCACAGTCGGCGTCGGTGTTGCACTCGCCACAGAGGCCACCGAGGATGCCGACGACGAAGCAGAAGCCCGACTCGCACTCTTCGTTGCCTTCGCACATCGAGCCGTTGGGCTGGGGCTCGACCGCGGTGTCGCTGCTCTCACCGGTGTCGGTGATCGTGCCGGTGTCGGTGGTCATCGTGTCGGTGGTGCTCGACATCGAGTCCGACGACATCGTGGTCATCGTGGCGCTCGCGTTGGTCGACGATGCGCTCATCGTGCCCGCGGTGCTCGACTCCGATCCACCGGTGTCGTTGTTGCTGTCGTTGCCCTCGTCGCTGCTGTCCTCTTTGGGACAGCCGGTCGCGAAGCAAAGGCCGAAGGTCAGGGCGGAAATCCAATGAAGCTTGTGGGTGGCCATCGTAGTCCTCGCCGCGCATATTGACCGGACCGCCGGTTGGTCGTCTACAACTTCCAACCACCCGTGCGCGTCTCCTCGCACGCGTGCTCGTTACGCCGGGCGCGCGGGACGGCCGCCCGGTGTAATGCCGCGCGCGATCTCACACCTCGTCCGGGCCGCGAAGGCTAGCGCTGGACCATTCGGCCCAGGTCCTTCGCGATGTTCTTCTGGTGAGCTTCGAGGGTGCCGCCGCCGATCTCGATCAGCTTCGCGTCACGCCACAGTCGCTCGACCGGGAACTCGCGACAGTACCCTGCCCCGCCCATCACCTGCATCGCGTAGTCGGCCACGGTCTTGCCGACCGGCCCCGCGAACAGCTTCGCCGCATCGGAGCCGACGCGGTTGCGGATCTCCGGCCCGATGTCGCGGGCCACGTTGTAGACCAGGCTCTTCGCCGCCTCGGTCATCGCGAAGCCTTCGGCGATGTAGCGCTGGATCTGCCCGAACTCGAGGATCGGCTTGCCGAACGCGCGCCGCTCGTTCGCGAAGTCGACCATGATCTCGACGCAACGCTCGGCGATGCCGACGCTGATCGCCGCGAGCGTGATGCGCTCGATCTCGAGGTTGCGCATCATGTGCGTGATGCCGTCGCCTTCGCGACCGAGCAAGTTCGCGACCGGCACCTTGCAGTCGTCGAACACCAGCTCCGCCATCGTCGAGCCGCGCATGCCGAGCTTGTCGATGTGATTGCCGGTGGAGAAGCCGGCGCAGTCGCGGTCGACGACGAACGCGGTGATGCGCCCCTCGAGCTTCGCGTACACGAGGAAGCAGAAGCCCTCGCACGCGTTGGTGATGTACGTCTTGCTGCCGCGCAGCACGTAGTGGCCGCCGTCGCGGACCGCCGTCGTCGACATGCCGAGCACGTCGGTGCCGGCCCCGGGCTCGGTCATGCCCATGCCCGCGATCCACTCGCCCGACAGCACCTTGGGCAGATACTTCGCGCGCTGCTCCGCGTTCGAACAGTTGTAGAAGTTGTTCACGAACAGCATCGCGTGGGCGAGGTACGCCAACGTGAAGCCGGGGTCGTACTTCGCGAGCTCGTGGTGCGCGATGACGGCCGCCGTGGCATCGAGGCCCGCGCCACCGTCCTGCTCCGGCACGGTGATGCCGAGCAGATCGAGATCGGCCAGCTTGCGGAAGAGCGCGACGTCGAGCTCGCCCTTGCGATCGGACTCGGCCGCGCGCGGATCGACCTCGCGCCGCGCGAACTCGGCGACGACTTGCCGTAGCAGCTCGTGCTCTGCAGTCGGCGCGAAAAGGGCTCGCGAGCCTTCGGACATGCCCGCCCGCGACTATCCGGGATCCCCCCCTCGCTTGGCAACGCGCGAGTCTGGAGAAAGCGCAATCGGGCTGCGACGCATCGTTGCTTGAAATCTATTCGGGGACGCTGCGCGTCATGGCGCCATGCAGAGAAGCCCGCGAAACGATGGATGGCGAGCGTCGTGCACCGCAGGACGCGCCATGACGCGCCGTGCCGCGGTCCCGCTCCTCTGCCTCGCGATCGTTCTGTCGTGCCAGCCGGTGCCGCCCGCACCCCCGCCGCCGACCGACACGGGCGCGGATCTTCCCGCCTTCGACCCCGACTCGGCCGCGCTGGTGTTCCCGCCCGCGCCCGATCGCCACGCACGGCGCGCCCTGCCCCGCAGGCTGCACGGCTCGGGGGACGACGCGGCGATCGGTGTCGCGTATCCGGAGCTCGACGACGAGCGCAAGTTCGAGATGAGCGGCCAGCGCGTGCGCATCGCGATCAACGAGCCGGTGAGCGTCGAGCTCGGCGTGCCGCTCGGCACCGAGGTGCGCGTCGAGCCGGGCACGGAGCTGGCGCAGGCGCCGATGCGGATCGAGCCGCCGGTCGCGGGCAAGCTCGTCGCCGACACGCACGGGCTCGTGTTCACCGCGGACGCGCCGTTCGATCCCGAAAAGGAGTACGCGCTCAGCTTGCACGGGCTGAAGAACGCGGCCGGCAAGAAAGTGCTCGAGGGTTGGCGCGCGACCTTCCGCGCGGATCCGGAGATCTGGATCGGCGGCAAGATGCTCTCGTACCTGCCCGCGGTCGGCACGCCGCGCATCGTCGCGTTCCTGCCCGGCGACGGCGGCGAGCTCGGGGTGAAGCCGCGCTTCACGATCCTCTTCGATCAGGCGGTGACACCGGAGCAGGTGCGCAAGCTGATCGCGATCGAGCAGCCGACGCTCTTCGGCACGCGCACGATCCCCACGGTGCTGAAGTCGAGCGGCGAGGCGGTGTTCGGCGGCATCGCGGTGCCGAGCGGTCACGTGATCACGATGACCGCGCGCGATCGTCTGAAGGCCGGCACCGAGCTCGAGGTGGTGCGCAAGGATCCCGACGTCAGCGAGTACATGGCGCGCACCGAGTTCAAGGTGGCCGACAAGCTCGCGTTCACCGGCGTCGAGTGTTGGAGCTCGGAGGCGTGCACGTGGAAGGCGAGCACGCTCGCGCTGTCGGGCGGCTCGTTCACGGTCGGCTACACCAATGCGTTGTCGGCCAGCGGCAAGAAGCTCGAGCAGCTGGTGAAGGTGACGCCGGCGGTGCCGAACCTCTCGGTGTGGAACGACACGTGGAGCACCACCGGACACCTCAACGTCTCGGGTGGCTTCGCACCGTCGTCGCACTACGAGGTCGAGATCGCCGCGGTCGGTGATCGCTTCGGACAGAAGACCGGCAAGGTGAAGTTCGCGATCGACACCGCGCCGCTCATGGCCAGCGCGACGATGACCGAGGGCGCGGTGGGTCTCACGGCCGAGCGCGCGAGCGCATGGTCGGTGGTCACGCGCAACGTCGAGTCGTTCACGGTCGAGCTGTGGAAGGTCGGCGACGATGCGCCGGCGTGGGACGCTGCGCAGCTGCAGGTCGCGCAGCGCGAGCGCCCCGGCCGTGCGCCCGATCGCAGCATCGAGGTGAAACCGGAGCAGAAGCGCGACGCGAGCATCACCACCGTCGTCGATCTCGCGAAGGAGCTCGAGCCCGGGCGTCCGTACGTCGCGGTGCTCACCGCCGGCAAGCCGGCGTTCGGCGCTGCGGTGCCGGCGTATCCGACGTGGAGCTCGGCCGCGCGTGCACCGACCGCGATGCTCACGCTCTACGACGAGCACGCGCTCGCCGTGCACACCGAAGCGATGCCCGAGGCATTGCTCGTGCAGGTGTCGCGCGTCAAGGGCGGCACGCCGGTCGCGGGCGCATCGTTCACGCTCGCCGGCGTCGATCTGAAGGGCGTGACCACCGATGCCGAAGGCATCGCGATGCTGCCGGTCGCACGTGAAGCGCTCGACAAGGCCGTGCTGCACGTCGACGAAGGCAAGTCGCACGCGCAGGTGCGGCTCGGTCGCGGCGGTCAGCAAGCCGGCGAGCTCGCGCCGCAGTACGCCGGCGAGCCGCGCGAGCAAGGTGAGCTGCGCGCGATGATCGTCACCGATCGCGGCGTGTATCGTCCGGGCTCGACCGTGATGCTGAAGGGCATCGCGCGCAAGCTGACCGGCGACGAGCTGCCCGCGCTGTCGGGCTTCCCGGTGAAGCTGCGCGTCACCGATCCGACCGGCGACGACGTGTTCGTCGCGCGCGGCTTCACCAACGACGCCGGCTCGTTCTCGGCGCAGTTTCCTTCCGAGGCGCGCGCGGAGATCGGGCGCTACACGGTGTCGTTCGAGCCGATGTTCGGGCAAGTCGCACCGTGGACACAGTCGATGGTGCAGATCGCCGAGTTCGAGCCGCCGCGCTTCACCGTCGAGGTCGAAGCGAAGGCCGACAGCGAGAAGCTGCGCGCGGGCGTCACCGGTCGCTATCTGTTCGGCGCGATGATGAGCGGCGCGCAGGTCGGCTGGACGCTGCGTCGCGGCGCGGCGACGCTGCCCGAGGGGGACATCGTCGGCAGCGGGCTCTCGTTCGAGCCCGAGCGACCGGGCGCGTCGATCTACGGCGACTACGAGTACGAGTACGACGGTGAAGGCGGCGAGCGTGCGCCCTCCGAGGTCGAGTGGACGCGCAGCGGCGAGACCACGCTCGATGCGGTCGGCAAGCTGGCGATCGAGCAGGCGATCGAGATGCCCAAGGATCAGGGGCCGCAGCGCTTCGTGCTCGAGGCCACGGTGCAGGACGAGTCGCATCGCGCGATCTCGGCGCGCGATCAGGTGATCGTGTACGACGCACCGCGCTACGCCGGTGTGCGCGTGCGTTCGTCGTCGATGGACGTGGGCACGGACGTGCCGCTCGATCTCGCGGTGGCCGATCACGAAGGCAACGCGGTCGCGGGTGCGCCGATCACCGCGGTGCTCGAGCGCGTGGACTGGGAGCGCACGCGGTCGCCCGCGTCGGCCGGCAGCTGGGACGAGCGCTGGCACGAGGTGCGCAGAGAGGTCGCGCGCTGCAAGGTGGAATCGAAGCGCGCGGCGACGAGCTGCGCACTGAAGGTCGATCGCTCGGGCGACTACGTGGTCACCGCGTACGTCGATGGCCGACGTGGCGGCTCCGCGGTGGTGTGGGCGTGGTCGGCCCACGATCGCAGCCGTCCGCTGCGTCCGGGCCGCGCGCTCGAGCTCACCGCCGACAAGAAGTCGTACGAGCCCGGCGACACCGCGAAGCTCGAGCTCGGCAATCCGTTCGGCAAGGCGCTCGCGATCGTCACGATCGACGGGCCCACTGGCACCGCGGTGCAACAGCGCACGGTGAGCGGCCCCACCGAGACGTTCGAGGTGGCGCTGACCGGCGGGCACACGCCGGCGACGTTCGTCACCGCGACGCTCTTGCCGATCGACGACGACCCCGCGATCGCGCTGCAGTGGAAGTACGCCGCCGTGCGATTGCCGGTATCGGCGGGCCGAGGCGGTGCGCTCGAGGTCGCGGTGAAGAGCGACCAGGCTCACTATGCGCCGCGCGACAAGGCGACGATCAGCGTCGACGTGAAGCGCGATGGTGCGGCGGTGGCCAACGCCGAGATCGCGCTCGCGGTCGTCGACGAAGGCGTGCTGCGCTTGACCGACTTCCACGCGCCCGATCCCGAGCAAGAGCTGCATCCCGCGGGCGGCCTGTGGCGGCACGTGATCGACAACCGCGACGAGCTCGCAACGCTCGGGTTGAAGAGCCACGTCGCCGGCGACGGCGGCTCCGAAGGCGATCAGTCGCTGGTCACCACGCGCAAGGACTTCGTCCAGACCGCGCTGTGGCGCCCCGATCTGCGCACCGACGAGAACGGTCACGTCGAGGTCGCGCTGCCGCTGCCCGACAACCTCACGCGCTTCCGCATGATGGCGGTGGTGCTCGACGACGCCGGTCGCGGTGGTGTGAAAGAGGATGGCTTCGAGGTGCGCAAGCCGTTGATGGTCGTCCCCGCGGTGCCGCGCTTCGCGACGCTCGGCGACGAGTTCGAGGCCGCCGCGGTCGTGCACAACGGCACCGCCGCGCCGATGCACGCGAAGGTGACGCTCGGCGACGAGACCCGCGAGGTCGATCTGCCGTCGGGTGGTCACGAGCGCGTCGCGTTCGCGATGGTCGCGGGCGAAGCCGGTCCGAAGGCGCTCACGTTCGACGCGGTGTCCGACGACGGCGAGCGCGATCGCGTGGAGGTGAGCTTCCCGATCCACGCGCCCGGCATCGACGAGCGGCCGCGGCTCGCGGGTGCGTTCGTCGGCGGACAGAACATTCGCCTCGAGGTGCCCGCCGATGCGTTCGGCACCGAGCACGGCGACGACGAGCTGCTCGTGACGATGGGCGTGGCGCTGTGGCCCGAGCTCGGCGAGCGCGTCGAGTTCCTGGTCGACTACCCGCACGGCTGTGTCGAGCAGACCACCTCGGGCACGCTGCCGCTGCTCGCGGCGCGTGAGATCCTGCCGCGGCTCGGCTTCGTGCGCTTCTCGCAGAAGGAGATCGATCTACGGATCCGTGCCGGCGTCGATCGACTCGCGTCGATGCGCACCGACAGCGGCGGGCTCGCATACTGGCCTGGTCACTACGAGCCCAACGCCTACGGCACCGCCTACGCGATGCGAGCGATCGTCCGCGCCGAAGCGGCCGGCATCGCGCTGCCCAAGGGCCTGCGCGAAGGCATGGTCGCGTACCTCGTGCGCGAGCTGACGACGGCGAGCAGCATGTACCCCGGCGATCTCGAGGTGCGCGCTGCGATGGCGCTCGCGCTCGCCGAGGCCGATGCGCTGCCGGCCGCGAGCGCCGATGCGCTGTTCGACTCGGTGCCGAAGCAGGGCGTGTTCGGGCGTTCGACGCTCGCGCTCGCACTGTCGACGTTGCCCAACGAGACCAAGCGCGTCGAAGAGCTGGTCGACGGCATCGAGAAGGCGATCGCCACCGACGGTTCCGTCACCGAGGCGGTGGTCAACGGCGACTTCGCGTACTACGGCTCGCGCGAGCGCACGCGCGCCCAGGCTGCGTTGGCGCTGCAGAAGCTGCGGCCGCAGTCGACGAAGCTGCCCGCGATGATCGACACGATGGTGCGCACGAGCGGTTCGTACACGACGCAGTCGACCGCGTTCGAGCTGATCACGCTCGCGGAGAACCTGCGCTCGCGCACGGCGGAGCCGGTCGAGCTGTCGGCCACGCTCGACGGCGAGCGGATCTTCGCCGATCCGATCGCGTCGGTACGCATCGGTCCCGGTGCGCTGCGCTTCCGCGTGCCGCTGTCGCGACTGCGCGGACGCACGGCGAACCTCGAGCTGCGCGCGCAGGGTGACGGTGCGATCGGCTTCCTGGTGGAGTCGACGTGGCGGCGTCCGTTCGGCGCGACCGCCGA
>DASZPU010000546.1:0-4566 GCA_035550195.1 Nannocystaceae bacterium | reverse complement strand
TCGCCGCCGACCGAGATGCCGTCGCAGTCCTCGTCGCCGTCGACGAAGTCGTTGCCGCACAGGCCACACGTCGAGGTGTCGAAGCCGGTGCAGTTGGCCGCGCAGCCGAGCGTGCCGCTGTCGAAGTTCAACCCCAGCGTGAAGCAGTCGTTGCCGTCGAGGTTGCTGCCGTCGCAGAACTCGGTGCCGTCGATGACGTCGTTGCCGCAGAGGCCACAGCCGGTGGTGTCGAAGCCGAGGCAATCGGCGGCGCAGTCGAGGCTGCCGCTGTCGAAGCCCTGGCTCACGCAGCTCGCGCCGCCGAGCGTGCCGTCGCACATCTCGCCTTCGTCGATCGTGCCGTTGCCACAGAACGCGCAGCCGGCCGTGTCGAAGGTGCAGTCGGCCGCGCACGCGAGCGTGCCACCGCTCATGCCGAGGCTCATGCACGTGGCGCCCGCGAGATCGCCACCGTCGCAGTCTTCGCTGCCGGACACGATCCCGTCGCCACACGTCGCAGCGCCGCCGGACGACGACTCGCTGCTCTCGCTGCTCGAGCTCTCCGGATCGGGCCCGGTCGACGTGTCGACGCTGCCGGTCGAGCTCTCCGAGCTCGTCTCCGGCATGCCGGTCTCGGTGAGGCTCACCACGCCGCCCGACGACGAATCTGCATCCGTCGTCTCGTCGATGGTGGTGCTCGTCGTCGCCGTCTCACCGCCACAACCAAACGCCAGCAAGCCGGCGCCCCCGAACAAAGCGAAGCTTTTCTTCAGCATGATGCGGCGGACACTACCGGGTGCGCGTGCGCGTCAACAAGCGCAGAGCGAACGCTTCGCACGTTAGCCAACTCTCTCGCGATGTCGGTGTGTCGAACGAGATCACCCCGATGATGCGCGAGGTCGCGCACTCTCAATCAGCCCACAACTCCCAATGCGGATCGCGGACGACGAGGCGACCTTCCTCGCGTACGTATTCTCGGTGTTGACCGGTGTCGCCTTCGACGAGCATCGCTTCGATCGGTCCGAATACGCGATCGAGCTCGTCGCTCGTGCACGTCGGCAGATAACGCCGCAGCACCCGGGGATCGTAGTAGCGGAACAGCACTTCGCGGCCGCCCGGTAACCGTGCGCGCGTGAGCCCGGCGAGGTGCTCGGCCAGCGCTTCGGGGGGTGCATGGCTCGCGATCAGCACGCCCCACGCACGCCCGCGACCGCGGGTCGCGAACACGTGACCGAAGCGCGTGTCGGGCACGAGCGGCACGAGGTGTGGTGCGACCGCGACGAGCTCGGGCGGTAGATCGGCGCCGTACAAGCAGAACGAGCGCAGCCCGACGGTGGCGAGCTCGGCGTTGATCTCGGGATCGCGGGCGGGATCGACGAGCGCGTGGATCCGCGGCGGTGGGCCCGACGACCGCGCGCCCTGCAGCGCGCGGCGGATGATCCCGTTGATCGTGCGTTTCGACGAGCCCATCGCCGCGTCACCCTACCGGGCTCGCCTCCGCTTTGCTAGCGTGGTGACCCATGCGTTGGTGGGTGCACGACGGCGACATCGTCGTCGAGATCGCGACCGACTCGCGGCCGCCCGAAGGCGACGCGCGACGGCTCGAAGATCGCGAGCTCGAGTCCGTGCTCACGCGCGTGGCCAACGATCTGTGGGGCATCTCGACGTTACGCCGGATCTACGTCGAGGCGGTCGCGCGCGGCGGCTCGGCGAGCGTCAGCGACTTCGTCGTCGTCGGTGAGCTCATCGAAGCCGCGCTCGGTGGACGCTTCGTCGCGTGGGCGTCGGAGCCGGTGCGCGAGCGTCTCGAAGCGAAGCCGGAGTCGCGCGAGGCGACGCCGCTCGCCGATCTCGTCGATCTGGTCGCACCCGCGCCCGCGCCTGCGCCGGCCACCAGCCCCGCGATCCTCTCGCAGGTCGCGATCCTGACGCGCGCCTCCGCGGCCGGCGTGCCGTTCTGCGAGGAGTGCGAGTGCGACGACCACGGGTGAGCGACGGGTATCGCGAGCACGCGCCTTCGCTCGTGCTCGCGCGCCACGTCGACAAGCTGTGGGTGCGCGACGGTGTGAGCACGCACGCGCAGCGCGTGTTACCGGATGGTTGCGTCGACATCATCGTGCAGCTCGGTGACGAGCCGCGCGCGGAGGTGGTGGGCACGATGACCACCGCGTTGCTCGTCCCACCGGGCGCGCGACGGATGGTCGCAGTGCGGATGCGCGCCGGCGCAGCGGCGAGCGTGCTCGGTCAGCCGGTCGACGCGCTCACCGATCGTCGCGTCGCGCTCGACGTGTGGTGGCGCGACGCCGCGGCGTTGTACGACGCGCTCGCGGCTGCGACCGACTCGCACGCCCAGCTCGCGATCCTGGCGGCACGGCTCACGCGTGCGCTCGTCGATGCGCCGCCGATCGATCGCGAGGTCGAGCACGCCGCGATGCGGCTCGCGGGCGAAGCTCCACCCACCATCGCCGCGCTCGCCCGCGAGCTCGGTCGCAGTCGCCAACATCTCGCACGCAGGTTCACGGCGGCGGTGGGCGTCGGTCCCAAGGTGTTCGCGCGCGTGGCTCGACTCGCGCGGTTGGTGCGATCGCTGCGCGCGGCCCCCGACTGGGCGGAGCTCGCGGCCGCACACGGCTACGCGGATCAGGCCCACCTCGTGCACGACTTCGGCGCATTGGTCGGGTGCACGCCGGGGCAGTACGCGGCCGGTTCCATTCCTCCAATACGCGCTGCGGCGGCGGACGTAGTCTCCTCCGCGCGCCCATGAGCACCACCGCCGCACCCATCCAGAGCATCACCGCCAACCTGTTCGTCGAGTCGATCGAAGATTGCCTGCCCTTCTGGGTCGAGCGACTCGGCTTCACCGTGACCGCCGAGGTCCCGCACGAAGGGCACATCGGCTTCGTGATCCTCGCGCTCGGCGACGTGGAGCTGATGCTGCAGAGCCGCGCGAGCGTGGCCGGTGACATCGCACCGCTCGCCAGCGAGAGCTTCCGCAGCATGCTCTACATCCGCGTCGGAGATCTCGCGCCGCTGCGCAAGGCGCTCGCGGGTGCACCCCACGTGGTGCCCGAGCGGCGCACGTTCTACGGCGCGGACGAGATCATCGTGCGCGATCCGGCGGGCAACGTCGTCGCGTTCGCGCATCGCCGCGAGTGATACGCTCTGCCCATGCGCGCGGCATGGCTCGCCACGCTCCTTCTCGCTTGCGCGAGCGAGGAGGTGCCGACCGTCGTCGTGCGCACCGAGGGCGCGCCGAGCGTCCGAGCGAGCGAGCGCGCGGACGCCGACGCGAACGCGAAGGCGAGCGCGGACGTCCCGGTGAAGGTGGTCGCCCCGCCGCCCGCAGTGCCCGCGGACCCGCTCGCGCACGCGGGCACTGTCGCGGCCGGCGACAGCCTCAGCAAGATCGGGAGCGCGATCGGGCTCTCCGCCGCCGCGATCGCCGAGCTCGTCGACGCGATGACGCCGGTCTTCGATCCCACCACGATCCAAGCCGGCCAGACGTGGAGCGCGAAGCTCGACGACACCGGGCGGCTGGTCGCGTTCACGCTCGATCGCAGCGCCACGCTGCGCATCGAGATCACGCGTGATGCGGAGGGGAAGCTCGTGGCCACCGCCAACGAGCGCGCGACCGAGCTCGAAGTCACCACGCTGGTCGCGACCATCGACAGCTCGCTCTCGTCGGCGGTGACGACGAGCGGTGGCGATGCAGCACTGGTGGCCGCGATCGTCGACGTGCTCGCCTCGCAGATCGATTTCTACACCGACCCCCGCAAAGGCGATCGCATCGCGATCGTGTACGAGCGCCATCGCCTCGACGGCGCGCACGTGAAGAACGGCCGCTTGCTCGCGGTCACCTACGCGGCCAGCGACGGCGACACCACGGGACTTTGGTGGACGCCACCGTCGGCGCGCGCAGGCGCGTGGTTCACGCCCGACGGCAAGAGCCTCGATCGCACGCTGCTCAAGAGCCCGCTCAAGTACGCGCGCATGTCGTCGAAGTTCGATCCCCGGCGCATGCATCCGGTGCTGCACCGTGTGAAGGGCCACTTCGGCGTCGACTATGCGGCGCCCGTCGGCACGCCGGTATGGGCGGCGGCCGGCGGCGAGATCGTCTTCCGCGGCGAGCAAGGTGGCGCCGGCAACATGGTGGTGCTCCGCCACGACGGCGGCTTCTCGACCGTGTACATGCACCTGTCGAAGTTCGCGAGCGGGCAGAAGGTCGGCGACACCGTCGCGCAGAAGACGGTGATCGGCTACGTCGGCAGCACCGGCTTGTCGACGGGACCGCACCTGCACTTCGGCGTGAAGCGTGGCGGTCGCTGGGTCGACCCCGCGAAGGTCCGCGCGATCGAGCGGCCCGGCGTCGCGAAGCAGGCGCGCGCACGCTTCGATCGCGACACCGCCGAGCTGCGCTCGCAGCTCGCGACGCTGCTCGCCGAGCCCGCGCCCGCACCGTGACTCACGGCGCGTCGATCGTCGTGAGCAGACGCGCCGCCTCGTCGCGACGCGCACGCAGTGCCGGATCGGGCAGCCGCGCGAAGCGGCGCTCGAAGGTCGCGACCGCGGCGAGCAACGATCGCCGCG
>DASZPU010000545.1:0-5750 GCA_035550195.1 Nannocystaceae bacterium | reverse complement strand
GACGAGGGTCAGCGGCCTCGTCACGATCCAACACGTCGGCATGTGGATCACGGTCGAGGGGAAGAACTGACCTTGTCGCGTCACTCTGCGACATGCGCGAGCGCAGCGTCGGCGGCCGCGCGCTCGGCTTCGCGGAGGCTGTCGCCCTCGCCTTCGCCGAGCGCTTCGATGCGGCCGTCGGGGAAGCGCAGCTCGACGCGCGCGAGCCAGCGCGGCTGCGTCTCGGTGACCGGCAGCTCGACGCGCACGTAGGTCGGCGTGACGCGGTGCTTCGCCTGCGCCCAGTGCTGCAGTCGCGTCTTCGGATCGTAGGTCGAGTCGGGGCGCAGCTCGCCGATCACGCCGACGAAGAGCGCCGCGAAGACGCGCTCGACCGCGGTGAGCGGGTCGCCACCCGACTCGCGCGCGTCGAGGAAGACCGCGCCGAGCACCGCTTCGAGCGCGTCGGCGAGCGTGCCGCGATGGCGACGCACACCGAGCTTGTCGTCGCCGCGTCCGAGCCACAGGAATCGTCCGAGCTCGAGCGCGCTCGCGATCTCCGAGAGGCAACGCTCCGACACGATGCTCGCGCGCAGTCGCGTCAGCTCGCCTTCGTCGAGCGAAGGGAAGCGCGTCCACAACGCGTCGGCGGCCAGCAGATCGAGCACCGCATCGCCGAAGAACTCGAGGCACGCGTTGCTCGGCCAGCCTTGCTCGGGGTGCTCGTTCGCCCACGAGCCCAGCGTGAGCGCGACGCGCAACAAGCTCGGTCGCGCAAACGTGTGACCGAGCCGCGCCTGCAGCTCTGCGAGCGTGCCGCTGTGCCCGGACTCGTCCTCGAGCGCCTCGGGCAGCTGCGCGAGCACGGCGGGCAGACCCGGCATCGGCGCTACTCTATCGCCAAAGACGAACGCCGATCGCGAGCACGGTTCGCTGCGCTCGCTCGCCCTTGTAGCTCCGGCTGCGCCTGGCCTACCATGGCGCTCCGCCGCGGGAGCATCGCCATGAAAGCACACGTCGAGACCATCACCGATCTGCTCCTCGGGGCCGCCTACGCCGACAAGAAGCTCGAGGGCGGCGAGATCACGTCGATCACCGCGATGCTGAACAAGCTGCTCGGCACCGACACGCTGCCGAAGCCGCAGAGCGATCGACTCACCCAGTTCAATCCGGCGAAGTTCGACGTGAAGGCGACCGCCGGTCGCCTGCGCTTCGAGAGCCCGGAGAACAAGCGCAAGGTGCTCGAGCTCATCGCGTCGGTGAGCGAGTCGGATTCCGAGATCGACATGGCCGAGGACGCCTACCTGCGCAAGGTCGCGGTGGGCATGGGCCTGTCCGAGAAGGACATCGCCGATCTCACCATCGAGGTGCTCGAAGAGGATCAGCTCGCGGGTCTGCTCGAGGAGTAGATCCAGCCGCCTCCGAG
This sequence comes from Nannocystaceae bacterium, assembly GCA_035550195.1. Taxonomy (GTDB): domain Bacteria; phylum Myxococcota_A; class Polyangia; order Nannocystales; family Nannocystaceae; genus Xiheibacterium. The sequence goes on along the minus strand of DASZPU010000545.1, from coordinate 4,345 downwards.
CACGCGGTCGTCGTCGTAGAACACCGCCGCCTGTCCCGGCGCGACGCCGACGAACGGATCGCGCAGCTCGACGTACGCGCGCGCGTCGTCGAAACGAACGCGCGCGGGTACCGGCCGCGAGCGATGGCGCAGCTGCACTTGCACGTCCAGCTCGCGCGGCAGTTCGGCGAGCAGCTGCAGCTCGCCGACCTCGAGCGCGCGACAGCTCGCCGCCTCGGGATCACCGACGACGACGGTGTTGCGCTCGGCGATCACGCGCAGCACGTAGCGGCGCTCGACGCCGGGAATTCGCAGCCCACGCCGCTGACCCACGGTGACGCGATGGATGCCCTCGTGCGTACCGAGCTCGCGCCCTCGAGTGTCGACGACCGGACCCGGCGCGAGCGTGTCGATCGAGGCACCGCGTGCGCGCAGGCGGGCCTCGACGACCTCGGCGTGATCGCCCCCGGGCACGAAGCAGAGCTCCTGGCTGTCGGGCGCTGCGGCGTTGGGCAGGCCGAGCGCGGCCGCCCACGCACGCACGTCGGATTTCGTGCGCTCGCCCAGCGGGAAGAGCGTGTGCGCGAGCGCGTCGGTCCCCATCGCGAACAGGAAGTAGCTCTGGTCCTTGCTCGCATCGCTCGCGCGTCGCAGCGCGAGGCCGTCGCTCTTCGCGTAGTGACCGGTCGCGAGCCGATCGAAGCCGAGCGCGCGCGCGCGGGCGAGCAGCGGCGCGAACTTCACGTGCTGGTTGCAGCGCGTGCACGGGTTCGGCGTGCGGCCCATCGCATAGTCGTCCGCGAACGGCTCGATGACACGCTCGGCGAAGCGCTCGCGCTCGTCGACCACCCAGTGGCCGATGCCGAGCTGCGCACACACGTCGCGCGCCAGATCGATCTCGGCCGGTGAGCAGCACGTTCCTCCGCGACCGCGGCGCTCACCGGGCGTCGCGTCGTAGAGGCGCATCGTCATGCCGATGACCTCGTGACCGGCTTCGCACAAGAGCGCCGCCGCGACCGAAGAGTCGACGCCACCCGACATCGCGCACAGCACCTTCACGCGGCACCTCGCACGCGCGGCAAGATGTCGGCGAGCGCGTCGAGCAGCGCGTCGATGTCCGCGGCGGTGTGCTCGTGGCCGATCGAGAAGCGCACCGCGCTCTTGGCTGCGTCGCGATCGCGGCCGAGCGCGAGCAGCACGCGCGACGGCTCGACCGTGCCCGCGCTGCACGCTGCACCGGTCGAGCAGTGGAAGCCGGCGAGGTCGAGCGCGATGACGGCGAGCTGCCCATCGCAGCCGGGCAGCTCGACCAGCGCGGTGTTGCCGACGTGATGCTCGCGATCGCCGACCAGCCGCGCACCGAGCTGCGCGAGCCCGGCTCGCATGCGCTCGCCCAGCGGACGCACGCGTGCGTCCCACTCCGGCAGGCGTGCGCATGCGCTGCGCGCCGCGGTTGCGAAGCCCACCGCGAGCACCACCGATTCCGTACCCGGTCGACGACCGGCCTGCTGCGCGCCGCCACCCCACGGGGGATCGATCGCGACCTCGCGCGCGACCACCAACGCACCGACGCCGATCGGCCCGCCGATCTTGTGGGCCGAGATCGAGAGCAGATCGACGCCGAGCGCAGCACGGGCGCACGCGATCTTGCCGAACGCCTGCACCGCATCGGAGTGCACGAGCACGCCGGGCGCGACCTCGCGGATGCGCTGCACGAGCGCGGGCAGAGCGGGCACGTTGCCGAGCTCGTGATGGGCCGCGGCGATCGACACCAAGCCGATCGTGCGATCGCGCGCGAGCAGATCGACGAGCGCATCGCCGTCGATCCGCCCGTCGCGATCGGTCGCGAGCTCGGGGCACGCGATGCCCTCGCGCCGCAGGATCGCGACCGCGCCCGTCACCGCCGGATGCTCGATCGCCGCACACGCCACCGCACACGGCCGGCCGGCCGCCCGCAGCGCCCGCGCGCCCCCGAGGATCGCGAGCGCGTCGGCCTCGGTGCCGCCGGACGTGAAGACGATCTCGCCCGGCGCCGCGCCCAGCGACTCGGCCAAGCTGCGCCGGGCCTGCTCCAACACCCCACGCGCGCGCTGCCCGGGCCGGTGCACGCTCGACGGATTGCCGAGATCCTCGCGCCCGAGCACCTCCATCATCGCCGTTCGCACCTCGGGGCGCAGCGGCGTGGTCGCGTTGTGATCGAAGTCGATCAAGGCGGTTTCCACATAGCACGCGGACGCTCGCCTTTGCGCGGCTTCCCGCGGCGCCGCCCCCCTCGCTCTGCCGCGGAGTTGACGGCGGGTTCGCTGCGCGAGGATGCTAGGCGGCGATTGAGCGCCCTGCTCGCCACCTTGCGCCGCGCCGGCCTCCTGGACGACGCCGCGGTGCAACAGGCGACCGCATACGCGGCCGAGCGCCAGGTGTCGCCGGTCGACGCACTGGTGAAGCTCTCGCTGCTCGGCGAGGACGACCTCGTGCGCTTCCTGCAGAGCAAGCTGATGATCCCGAGGGTCGATCGCGAGCTGCTCTCGCGCCTCGACATCGACACGGTCTCGCACCTGCCCGCGGAGCTCGCGTGGGACTACGCGATCCTGCCGGTGTCGCTCGACGACGCCAACAACCTCACGCTCGCGATGGCGGATCCCACCGACCTGCGCGCCGTGCAGGCCGCGGCCGGGCACAGCGGCGCATATCTCATCCGCGCGGTCGCGCCGGCGAGCGCGTTGCGTGAAGCGATCCTGCGCTACCACGGTGCTCGTCCGCCGCGTCGTCCGACCGCGGTCACCAGCACACCTCCGGTCGCGCCCACGCTGGTCGTCGAGGCCGACGACGAGGCCGCGCCCATGTCACCCGGTGCGCTGACGCAGTTCCTGCCGCGGCTGCGCGCCGCGGTCGATCGCGATGCGATCCTCGATCTGCTGGTCGCGTTCCTGGGCACCGGCTTCCGCCATGTCATCGTGTTCCTGCACCTGCAGGGCCAGCTGCGTGGTCGCGATGCGCGTGGCCCCGATCTGCTGCGCGACGCGGTGATGCAGGTGCGCATCCCGACCGGACCGCCCTCGGTGTTCGCCGACACGATCGCCGACGGTGCGCCCTTCCACGGCGTGTGGCCGCGCGAGCGTGCGATCGATCGTGCCTTCGCCGACGCACTCGGCGGCATCGAAGGCGAGGCAGTGGTGATCCCGGTGCGCCTGCGCGACAAGACGCCGGTCGTGGTGTTCGCCGCCGGCCCGCGCCAGCCCTACGATGCGCCCGCGCTCGACACGTTGCAGGACGCGGTGAGCACCGCGCTCGAGCAGCTCATCTTCCGCCGCAAGTCGCGGGAGACCACGCGCGTGGAATGAGCTACTCGAACGTCGTCGGCAGGCCGGCGTTCTTGAACATCGTCGCGAGCCCGACCTTGTCGACCGCCTTCAGCCACGCCTCGCGCGGCTCGATGAGCTGGCGCTGCACGAGCGAGAACAGCGTGTCGTTCATCGTGACCATGCCGAGCTGACGCGAGGTCTGCATCACGTTGGCGAGCTGGAAGGTCTTGCCGTCGCGGATGAGCGCCGACACGGCGTTGGTGGCGAGCAGCACCTCGTGCGCCGCCACTCGGCCGCCGCCGATCTTCTTGCACAACACCTGGGCGATGACGCCCTTCAGCGACTCGCTGAGCATCACGCGGATCTGCGCCTGCCGATCGGAGGGGAACTGGTCGATGATGCGATCGACCGTGCTGGTCGCGGTGGTGGTGTGCAGCGTGCCGAACACGAGGTGGCCGGTCTCGGCGGTCTCGATCGCGATCGCGATGGTCTCGAGGTCGCGCATCTCACCGACCAGCACCACGTCGGGATCCTCGCGCAGCGCGGCGCGCAGCGCCTGCTTGAAGCTCTGGGTGTGCGTGCCGACCTCGCGCTGGTTGATGAGACAGCGCTGGTTGCCGTGCACGAACTCGATCGGATCTTCAATCGTGATGATGTGATCGCTGCGCGTGCGGTTGATGTGATCGATCATCGCCGCGAGGGTCGTGGACTTGCCCGAGCCGGTGGGCCCGGTGACCACCACGAGGCCCTTCGAGAGCTGGCAGAGCTCGATGCACGCGCGCGGCAGGCCGAGCTGATCGGCGGGCACGATCGTGATCGGGATCTGCCGCAGCACCGCGCCGGTGCCCTTGCGATCCACGAACACGTTCACGCGGAAGCGCGCGAGCCCCAGCACCTCGTACGCGCAGTCGGCATCGCGCAGCGCCGCGAAGTCCTGCGTGGCCTTCTCGGACATGATCGGGGCCACGAGCGCATGGATGTCGGACGAGGACAGCTTCGGTCGCGCGGTGAGCGGTTGGATCTCGCCGTGTACGCGCAGCACCGGATGGTTGTCGGCCGACAGG
>DASZPU010000544.1:0-3187 GCA_035550195.1 Nannocystaceae bacterium | reverse complement strand
ACCGGCTCGCGCGACGCAGCCGCCGAAGGCGACGACACAGCCGCCGAAGGCGACGACGCAGCCGCCGGTCGGTCGCGCTGCACAAGCGCCCGCCGCACGCGGCACGACCCAGCCGCCGCAACGCAGCACGACGGCGCCGCCCACCGAGAACACCGCATCGAGCAAGACGCCGGTCGCACGCATCAGTCCCGTGCGCGTCGCGAGCGGCAACACGGCGCCGCCCGATCCCGCGACGCTGCAGGTGTCGCCGCCGATCGCTCGCGCTGCGATCTCGCCGAGTGACTCCGCCGCGGAGACGCTCGAGTTCGACGTCGACGCCGAGCTCGACGACGCGCCGAACCCCGCCGCGCTGTCGATGTCGGAGGCGCCGCGCGTCGATGCACGACGCACCCAGATCCCGCTCGCGTTCGACGACGAAGAAGGTCCGGAGACGGTCGTCGATCTCGAGCTCGACAAGCAGGATCGCACGGTGGTGCAGAAGGCACCGCCGCGTCCGCCGGTGTTCGACGACGATGCCGGCGAAGCCAGCCCACCGGCGCAAGGCACCGTGGTCGCGCGCGCTCCGTCTGCGCCCGCGCCGTATCGCGGCGGCGAGGCGCCGATCGTCGAAGCGACACCGATCGCGGCGCGCAGTGGATCGACCGCACCACCGCGCACGACGGTCGTGCCGACCGAGCGCGATCGTCCGCAGCAGCCGGCTCCGTTCGGTGGTGCGCCGCCGCCGGGCAGCACGCTCGTGCCTGGCACGTCCCCCGACAGCGGTGGCTTCGCTGCGGCCGACGATCCCGACGAAGACGCGGCCACCGTGCACATCGACGAGGCCGTGATCCCGCCGAAGGCGGAGCGCACTCAAGTCGCGCCGATTCCCACTGCACCGACGCCGCCCTCGCCGATCACCGGGCTCACGATGCCACCGGGCAGCGGGCTCACGCCGGTCTCGGAGGTCGTCACCACGGCCCAGAGCCCGCGCGCCAACGACGAGCCCCGCGGCAATCGACGCGGTCGCGGTCGCAAGGAACGACGGCCTGCCGGCGTGCGCGTGATCATGCTCGGCAATCGCGGCGAAGCGGTCGCCGAGCGCACGATCGAAGTGGGATCGTCGTTCGATCTCGGACGCGACGGCGAGCAACCGTGGAGCGACGATGCGTTCATCGAGCCCGCGCACGTGCGGCTCACGGTCGGCAACGACAGCATCCGCGTCGACGAGCTCGTGCCCACGGGTGCGGTGTTCGTGCGCGTGCAGGCGCGCGCGCGCATGCGCGACGGCGATCAGCTGCGCGTCGGCCAGTCGTTGGTCGCGTACGATCGCGGGCAGGGCGATCCGCAGTCGGGCCGCTACGGGCGTCTCGTGCTGCACGTGCCCGACAGCCCGATCTCGGTGCTGCCGCTCGGCGAAGCCGGGGTGCTGATCGGTCGCGAGCTCGGCGACGTCACGCTGCCCAACGACACGTTCGTGTCGAGCTCGCACTGCCGCATCGGCTGCGATCGCGAGGGCATCTTCGTCGAGGATCTCGACAGCAGCAACGGCACGTATCTGCGCATCCGCAGCGGCGAGTCGATCGCCACCGGTCAGTCGATGCTGGTCGGGCAGACGCAGTTCGTGCTGCGCGCGCGGTGATCACTCGTCGGGCGTGCCCGGCAAGTGCAGCCCGCACTCCTTCTTGCCCTCGTTCTCCCACCACCACCGGCCATCACGCTCGTGCTGGCCGGGGAGGATCGCGCGCGTGCACGGCTCGCAGCCGATGCTCACGAAGCCGCGCGCATGCAACGGATTGAACGGCACCTCGAACGCACGGATCGCGTCCCATACATCCGCGCTGCTCGTGCGCGCGAGCGGGTTCCACTTCACGAGCGGTACACCACCGGCGCCGACGAAGCGCGCGTCGACCTCGACGATGTCCACACGATCGCGGGTGTCGGGGCTCTGGTCGCGGCGCTGGCCGGTCATCCACATCTTCAGCCCCGCGAGCTGTCGCGCGAGCGGCTCGACCTTGCGGATGCCGCAGCACTCCTGGTGGCCGTCGACGTAGAACGAGAACAGCCCCTTGGTTCGCACCAATGTCTCGACGCGCTCCGCGTTGGGGAACGCGAGCTCGATCCGCACGTCGTAGTGCTGCGCCACCTGGTCGAGGAAGCGATAGGTCTCCGCGTGCAGCCGCCCGGTGTCGAGCGTGAGCACGCGGAACGGATGGCCACTGCGCTTGGCGTATTCGAGCAGCAGCACGTCTTCGGCACCACTGAACGAGATCGCAAGCGTGTCGCCGCCCAGCTCGAGCGCGCGCGCGACGATGCGTTCGGGCGGCGCATCCGCGAGCTCCGCTGCGAGCGCACCAACGGCATCGCGGGCGGCGTTCACTGGGGGCTCGACGCCGCTGCCGCCATCTGTAGTTTTTTCCGGTCCGGTCGCGGCACCCTCGCTCACGCGGTGCATCCTCCCCGATCCGCGGGGCCCCGTGCGATGATGTGAAAAGGGGGGCTTCTTTCATGATGCGTCTGCGGATCGCGGGGACGGTGGCCGGTGCGCTGCTGGCGGGTGGCACGTTGCTCGGCGGGTGCGCGGGCGCGGACATCAGCGAAGGCGTCTCGCTCTCCAACGGTCTGCAGTCGGGCACCGCCGCGATGACCGATCCGAGCGGCGCCAGCGATCCCGACACTGGAACGGGAAGCGAGAGCGACACGGATGTGACCGTCGGCTCGAGCGTGAGCACGACGGATCCGACGGATCCGACCGACCCCACGGATCCCTCCGCCGAGACGACCGACCCCACCGATCCCACCGACCCCACTGCGGACACCGGCTGCGTCGCCACCGATGAAGTGTGCGACGGCGACGACAACGACTGCGACGGCGACATCGACGAGAACGATCCCGGCATCGGCTTGCCGTGCGAGACCGGCATGTCCGGCGTGTGCGGTGCGGGCACGCAGGAGTGCAGCGAAGGCGCGCTCGTGTGCACGCCCGACACGACTGCAGGCGCGGAGAGCTGCAACGGTCTCGACGATGATTGCGACGGCACTGCCGATCAAGGCAATCCCGGCGGCGGTGGTGCGTGCGACACCGGTCAATCCGGGATCTGCGGCCCGGGCACGAACCAATGCCAAAGCGGTGGATTGGTGTGCGTGCAGAACCAGATGGCCGGCGGCGAGAGCTGCAACGGCAGCGACGACGATTGCGATGGCACCGTCG
>DASZPU010000543.1:0-3107 GCA_035550195.1 Nannocystaceae bacterium | reverse complement strand
CGCTCGTCGTCGCGTCGCGGCACGTGAAGCTCACCCACGCGCCGGGGAAGTCGGCGCCTGCGAGCGCACGCGCGATCGCCTCGGCCTCGAAGTGCGAAGGAATCGTCTCGAACGCGAGCAGATCGGATCCCGGCGCGAGGATGTCGATGCGCTCGCGGTGGAACGCCACCAGCGCATCGTCGTCGATGTCGCCGAACGCACCGCTGTACTCCGCGCCGTTCGCCAGCGTGGCGCCATAGCTGCCCAGCGACGCCACCACCAGCTTCGTGTCGGGCGCGAACGCATCGCGTGCACGGGTGGCGAGCTCGACGGATCGGCGCAGCACGGCGTGCGCCTGCGCGTCGTCGAGGCCGCGCGCGCGCAGGCCCGACAGGCTGGCCTGGTAGCTCGCCGTGATCGCGACGTCGGCTCCGGCGCGGAAGTAGTCCTCGTGCACGCGGGCGATCGCGTCGGGATCGTCGAGCAACAACCGCGCCGACCACAACGGATCGTCGAGGTCGTGGCCGCGCGCGGCGAGCTCGGTCGCGAGCCCGCCATCCAACACGACGAACGGCTCGCGTGCGAGCAGACGATCGAGCCGCGTGGTCATGGCCGCTTACCGAGCCCGAGCTGCGCGGCGAGCTCGGGGTTGCTCGGGCCGACGCGCCAGATCCAACGATCGAGCAGGTAGTGGGTGGCCTGCGGCACGGTGAGCAACGCGACGACGGCCGCGGTGAGCACGGGATGCGCGAGCTCGGTGCCGTCGCCGAAGAGCCACGGACGGTCGTGCCAGACCAGCCGATCCCACAGCGCTTCTTCACAGGTCGCGAGCGCGAGCAAGACCGCGAGGTAGCACGCGACGAGTCCGAGCGGGCCGAGCGTGCGCCCGCGTGCGACGACCTCTGCGACGCGCGAGCGTCCGCCCGCGAGCCACACCAGCGCGAGATAGGGGACGCCGTGCATGACGACGTTGGTGATCGTGAAGACGCGATCGTCGTCGAACGCGACGATGCCGAGGTACCAGTTCAACGCGGGCACCAGCACGAGCGCCGGCACCATCGGGTTCGCGCCCAGCCGTACGCGACGCACGACGAAGGCGAGCAGCACCGCGACCTCGACGACGAGGGCGAGCGTGCCGAGCCACTGCGGCGCGCCGCCGATCAGATCGCCGTCCACGAACCACGCGAAGCTGCGCGGCAGATGGGCGTGCCACCACACCACCGGTGCGAGCGTGCCTGCCCACACCGCCGCGGTGGTGAGCTTGCGATCGCGCACCGACTCGCCGGCCTTGCGCACGTACAAGAGCGCGAAGCCGACGTGCTGCATGATGAAGTGGAAGATCGCGAGGTAGGCGAGCACCGTCCAGAACGCCGCGGGCGACTCGAGGTGCAGCAGGAAGCCGAGCCACCCGACGAGCGCGGGCAGCACGAGCAAGCGCCGGCGATGGAGCACGCGCGCGCGCGGATCGAGGTACGTGCGCCACAAGGTCGCCCACACGTGTGCGACGTCGATCGCGAGCACGGCGACGAGCCACAGCAGCGGGCCAGCGTCGCGCGGCTCGCCACCGCCCAGCCCGATCGCGAGGCCGACTGCGGCGGCTACGACGCCCGGCAGCACGAACCAGCCGACGTCGAAGCGCGGCGAGACGATCGCGATCACGGCGAGCAATGGTACACCACGGACCCATGCGGCCCATCCCACCGAACCTGGTCATCCGCACGATCGCGCGCGAAGAGCTGCAGGAGAAGCTCGCGCGCGGCGATCGCTTCAAGCTGGTCATGTCGCTCGGCGAGTGGGAGTTCAAGATGAAGCACATCCCCACGTCGATTCGCTTCGCCAGCGACGAAGAGATGCTCGCGGCGCTGCGCACCGACGAGGAGATCGTCGTGTACTGCACGAACCCCGCGTGCCACGCGAGCGCGGAGGCCTACGCGTTGCTCGTCGAGCACGGCTACACCAACGTGCGCCGCTATGCCGGTGGCGTCTCCGAGTGGGAAGAGGCCGGTCTGCACCTCGACGGTCAGTGGGGGCGCTAGATCATCGCCGCGCTCGCACGACCGATGCGTGCGAGCGCCTGCTCGGCTGCGACGACGCCGAGCGCGAACGCTTGCTCGAAGAGCGGTAGGCCGCCGACGTCCGCGGCGCACGGGAGCACGCGGCCGATCGGCGCCGCAGCGGTGCGCAGCGCTTCGCCGAAGAGCAGGCCCGGCACCGGACGCACCATCGCGTGGCCCCAGCGTGCGACGTGGATCGTCGCGATGTCGGCGGCGATGCCCGCGTGCATCGTCGCGAGCCGTGCGACGACGTGATCGCCGAGCTCCGGCAGCGTCGCCCCGAGCAGCTCGTTGCGCCTTTGTGCGAGCGCGTCGTCGTCGGCGAGGCGCGGCTCGTAGTAGGTGAGCACCGCGCCCGGCTCGCGTTGGCGATCGAGCGGCTCGAGGTGGTTCGCGACCACGTAGCCGAGGTGCTCGCCGTCGACCGCGACGTTGTCCCACGCGGGCGCTGCCCCGGCGCCGCGCGGACGCCTGCGGACCTCGACGTTCGCGACCAGCCACGGCGTGTAGCCGAGTGCGCTCGCGGGCAACGGATCGCGGGGCAGCACGTGGCGCAGCACGAAGCGCGGCGCGGCCCACAGCACGACGTCGGCGCCGAGCTCGAGCATGCGATCGTCGGCGGGCGAGTACGCGAGCACGCGGCCTTCGTCGGGATCGATCGCCGTCACCGCGAATCCGGCGAGCAGTCGCGGTGCGAGCTCGACCGAGGTGGCGATGGCCGTGCACAGCGCAGCGTTGCCCTCGGGCCAGGTGAGCAGCAGACGATCGTGCTCGTCCTCGAGCCCGCGCGCGAGGAAGTGGTGCAGCCCCGCGAACGCGGACGTCTGCGCGATCGTGCAGCCGTAGTCGTCGCGACAGCCGTAGTCGGCCAGCCAGCGCACGCGCCAGCCGGTGAAGCCCTCGCGATCGAGCCACGCGGCCATCGTGATCCGATCGAGCTCGCGGAGGTCTTCGCTGCTGTGCCAGACCGGCAGCTCGAACAAGCGCCGACCGTCGCGGCCGCGCGCACGGTCGAGCTCGCGCAGCTTCGATCGGAAGCGCTCCAGCTCCGCGGCTTCGTCGTCGTCCTGACCC
>DASZPU010000542.1:0-2698 GCA_035550195.1 Nannocystaceae bacterium | reverse complement strand
GCTCGCGCCGCAACTCGCAGGACGAGCACGAGTAGGAAGGGTTCCGACCGTTAAACAGCCCCCGAGCGCCTCCGGTCGCGCCTCGGCCGAACCACTTCAGCGTGGTTCGCGCTCGCGCGATTACTCGGACGGGCTCCTAGCCGGCGATCACCTTGGTCTGCAGGCTCGCGAGCGTCGCGCGTGCGAGCTCGCCTTGCACGTCGAGCGCGTGCAAGTGCTCCGCGACCTGCTCGCGTGCGCGATGCAGCCGGCTCTTCACCGTGCCCACCGAGATCGCGAGCTGCTCGGCGATCTCCGCGATGCTGCGGTCCTGCCAATAGAAGAGCTCGAGGATCTCGCGCAGCTTCGGCGACAGTCGCTCGAGCGCGCGTGCGAAGAGCTCGCGCTCGCCGTCGCGCACGAGCACCGCGCTCGGCGACGTGCGGCGATCGACGAGCTCCGCCGCCGACGCCGGCACGTGCTCGCCACGCGGACGTCCACGCGTGATGTGCGATGCGAGCTGGTGGTGCGCGATACCGAAGAGCCAGCCGCGAAACGCCGCGTCGTCGACGATGCGATCCTTGCCCGCGATGCAGGCTTCGAACGTGCGCTGCGTGAGGTCCTCGGCCTCGCTCGCGCGCACGCTCGCCGCGAAGAAGCGATAGATCGACAGGAAGTGGCGCTGCAACAGCGCGCTGGCGGCCGCGGTGTCACCCGCACGCCAGCGCGCCAACAGCTCCACGTCGGTCGGCTCGTCGCTCAACGCCGCCTCCAGACTAGCAGGCATCGCCTTCACACGTGCAGCCCGACTCGCACTCGACGTTGCACAGCAGCGTCTCGTTGCACGTCGACGCGCAGTCGGTCGAGCACATCAGGTTGCAGGTCGCACCGGGTTGGCAGTCCATGTTGCAACCTCCGCCCGCGCACGCGAAGTTGCAGAACGCTCCGCCTTCGCAGGTGAGGCTGCAGCCGCCGCCGTCGCAGGTCGTGTCGCATTGATCGCCGGCGACACACGTCTGCACGCAGCCACCTTCGGGACAGTCGGTCTCCGCGTTGCCGGTGCCGTCGACGGTGTCGGGCTCCGTCGCGCTCGGATCGCCGGTGTCGACCTCGCCCGAGCTGTCGCCGATCGTCGGATCCGTGCCGGTCTCCGATGCGGTCATCGATGCGCTCTCGGACGCCGTCTGCGATGCCGACATCGAGTCGCTCTCGCTGACCGTCGCGGTCTGCGACGCCGACACGCTCTCGCCTCCGGTCGATTCGTCGCTCGGTCCGCTGGGATCCGTCGTCGCCGACATGGAGGACGCGGTGTCGGTGCCCGCTCCGTCGTCGTCGTCGTCGCCACCGTTCAAGATGCAGCCGGCGAGCAGCAAGGCGGTACAAGCGAAAGCCCAGTCGTGTTTCATGGTCCGTTCCCTCGTTTGCGGCGTCGTTGCGCCGTTCGAGCGGAGGTCACAGGTCCCCGCGAAAAGGTTCCGTGCGGAGATCGCGATCGCACGGAACCTGCGAGTGCCCGCGTGCGACTGCCGTTCGGATGCGCGGACGACTGCAATGGGAGCTGCACGAGCGCCTCGCGTGCGCACGCGTGCTCGGTGGGCTCGCGCGACGCGGCGACGCGCGCGATCGCTCGGTGCTCGTCGCAGCAGCGATGCGTGGGCTCGCCGAGCTCTTGCTCGACTCACAACGCTGGGAGCACGCCGAGCTGGTGCGAAGCTGTGCACGGGCGCTCGAGCAGCCGCGCGACGAGTCGCGGTGACCGGCCGCACTGTCGCGACCGCCGAGATCGTGCTTCGCTTCGGGCGAGGAGCGACCGCGATCCAATCCCGCATGACCCTCGGCGAGCGACTCGCACTCGCCACCGTCGAAGCCCGGCTCACCGGCGTCGCGATCCCTGCGCCGCGCGTCGGTGGTCGCTACGAGGTGATCGGCGTGCTCGGCCATGGCGGCATGGGCGAGGTCTTCCGTGCGCGCGACGTCGAGCTCGATCGCGAGGTCGCGCTGAAGCTCGTGCGCGCGAGCACGGGGTCGATCGGCGCGCGCGAGCGTCTCGCCGCCGAAGCGCGCGTGCTCGCGCAGCTCGCCCATCCCAACGTCGTCGCGGTGTTCGACGTCGTGACCGAGCGTGACGAGGTCGCGATCGTGATGGAGCTCGTGCGTGGTCGAAGTCTGCGACGTTGGCTCGACGAGCGCGCGCGGCCATGGCCCGACGTGCTCGCGATGATCGTCGCCGCAGGTCGTGGGCTCGCGGCCGCGCACACGGCCGGCATCGTGCATCGCGACGTGAAGCCGGACAACATCATGATCGGCGACGACGGCACCGTGCGACTGGTCGACTTCGGGCTCGCGCACGCGATCGCCGAAGGAACGAGCAGCGGCGACACGACGCAGGGCACAGTGCACGGCACGATCGGCTATCTCGCGCCCGAGCTGGCCGATGGCCGACTCGCCGACGCACGCAGCGATCAGCTCGCTTTCTGTCTCACCGCCTACGAAGCGCTGCACCGCCGCTGCGCGCTCGTGCAGCGCCCGAGCGCCGATCGTCCGTGGCCCGCGCGTTGGGAGATCGCCGCGCTGCAGCGCTCGGATGTGCCACCGCGGATCCGTCGCGCGATCGAGCGCGGGCTCGCGGCCGATCCTGCACAGCGTCATGTGTCGATGGATGGGTTGCTCGCCGAGCTCGCGCCCCCGAGCCGACCGCGTTTCGCATGGACGGCGCTCG
>DASZPU010000541.1:0-7994 GCA_035550195.1 Nannocystaceae bacterium | reverse complement strand
CGATGCCGACTGCACGTTCGCGACCTGTGGCGATGCGGTGCTCAACGTGCTCGCGGGCGAGTCGTGCGACGGCGGCGGTGCGACGGCGAGCTGCGACGCCGACTGCACCGCGGCGAGGTGCGGCGACGGCGTGTTCAACGTGCTCGCGGGCGAGGCATGCGACGGCGGCGGTGCGACCGCGAGCTGCGACACCGACTGCACCGCGGCGAGCTGCGGCGACGGCCTCGCGAACGGTGCCGCCGGCGAATCGTGCGACGACGGCGGCGAGTCGGCCACCTGCGATCTCGATTGCAGCGCGGCTGCGTGCGGCGACGGGGTCGTGAACGCGACGGCGGGCGAGTCGTGCGACGACGCGGGCGCATCGGCGAGCTGCGACGCCGATTGCACGTCACCGACGTGCGGCGATGGCGTGGTGAACGTGCCCGCGGGCGAGACCTGCGACGACGCCGGCGAGTCGACCACGTGCGACGTGGACTGCACCGCGCCGAGCTGCGGCGACGGCATCGTCAATGCCAGCGCGGGCGAGCTCTGCGACGGCGCCGGCGAGACCGCGAGCTGCGACGACGATTGCACGACACCGTCGTGCGGCGACGGCAACGCGAACGCGGCCGCCGGCGAAGCGTGTGACGGCGCCGGCGCGACCGCGACGTGCGACGCCGACTGCACGCTCGCGCTGTGCGGCGACGGCACGCTCAACCCCGCGGCCGGGGAAGCCTGCGACGACGGCGACACCGCGAACGGCGACGCGTGCAGCGACGTGTGTGCGACCTGCCCGATGCTCGACTTCGACGGCGTCGACGACTGGGTCACGTTGCCCGACGGTCTGCCGACTCCGAGCGCGCTCACGATGGAGCTGTGGGCCGAGCTCGTCGCCGACGGCGGCGTGCACACGCTCTTCGCGACGCGTTGCGGCGCGATCTCGTACGGGCCGGGCACGCTCTATCCGAACTTCTTCGCGACCTGTGAAGGCAACGCGCCGCGCTATCACACCGCTGCGAACGTGGTGCTCACCGACGGCTGGCACCACCTCGCCGTGGTCTATCCCGACACTGCGTCGGTGCAGATCTGGATCGACGGTGCGCTCGCGTTCGACGGCGCGACCACCGAGGATCTCGCGCAAGGCGACTTCATCGCGGGCAGCTTCGCCGCGCTCGACGATCTCACGCTCGCATCGCAGTCGCTGTTCACCGACGTCACCATCGCCGAAGCGCGCGTGTCGAGCACCGCTCGCTACGTCGCACCGTTCGTCCCGCCGATCACGTTCGCGGCCGATGCCAGCACGCTCGCGCGCTATGCCTTCGACGAGGGCAGTGGCACCGTCATCGGCGACGCATCCGCCCTCGGCCTCGACGGCACGGTGATGGGCGACCCCGTGTGGGGCTCGTACTGCTATCAGCCGTAAACACGCGAGAATCGTTCGTCACCTCGCTGCGCGGATAGCCAGGTCGACGCGGCGCGCGGAGGCTGCGATGCTGCCGAGCTGGCATGTTGGCGTGGCTCATCACGAGCTTGCTCGGAACGGCGAAACCCGTCGATCCGCCGCCCGTGCTCGTCGACGATCCCGCGAAGCTGTTCGTCTCGCCGCTGTCGGTCGAGACGCTCGCCGAGCCGCGCTGGATCGTGCACCGCCTGCGCGGCAGCGAGAAGCTCGGGCGCGTCGCCGCTCGCTATGCGGTGACGGTCGCCGAGCTCGCGAAGTGGAACGACCTCGACCCCAACAAGAAGACGTATCGCAAGACGCTGAAGGTGCTGGCGCGGCGCGTGCCGCCGGCACCCATCCGCATCATCTATACGGTGAAGCCCGGCGAGACCTGGGACGACGTCGCCACCAAGCTGCACTGCGGACGACGCGGCTTGCAGACGCGCCACCGTCGAGTCAAGACGCTCACCGCGGGCACGAAGCTGCTCGAGTGGCTCGATCCGATCGAAGGCCCGGCGTTCGAGCCCGATGCGCCCGACCTCGTCGACACCGCGGTGATCGCCGGCGAAGGCTACAGCATCGGGCGTCCGAATCGCGGTCGACTCGAGCACGGCGTGAAGCTCGACGACGGACCTCTGTGGGACCTCGGGCATCCGCGCGTGTCGTGGGGCAGCACGCACACGATCAAGGTGATGCACACCGCGTTCACGACGCTGCGCAACGACATCGGCTATCGCGGTGACATCGTGATCGGTGCGCTGTCGATGAAGCACGGCGGCCGCTTCCGTCCCCACAAGTCGCATCAATCGGGGCGCGACATCGACATCCGTTTGCCGCTGCGCCCCGGGCTCGAGGACACGCGACACCCCACGGCCGACGACATCGACTGGTACGCGACGTGGGCGATCGTCGACGCGTTCATCCGCACCGGCGAGGTCGAGGCGGTGTTCCTCGAGATGGGGCGGCAAGAGCGGCTCTACACCGCTGCGCGCGTGATGGGGGTCGAGCGCGAGCGGCTACGCGAGCTCATCCGCTGGCCCAACTGGTCGGGCAGCGATCCGGTCGTGCGTCACAGCGACGGCCACGACACCCACATCCACGTGCGGATCCGTTGCGGCGTCGACGAGCCGCGCTGCAAGACCGGCGACTGATCGAACAGGCGCACGAGCAGCCCGCCGTGGATCGCGAGTCCGGCGAGCACGGCGAGATGGAACACCTGATGGGGACCGACGAGCCCCAGCACCGGCTCGTACGGCAGCAGCTCTTCGCCGAGCGCACCGATCGTGTAGACCGCACCGCCGACCGCGAACGCGAACGCGATGTCGACGCGGCCCTGTGCGATCAGTCGGATGACCGAAGCGAGCCCGGTCCAGCCGACCAGCACGTACATCACGACCCACGCGAGCTTCGAGAACGACTCGAACACGAACGCGGTGAGCCCGATGCCCGCGGCGGCCATGAGCCACACGAGCGCGGGCGGTAGCCAGCGCCAGCGACCCTCGAACGCGACGGCATGCAGCGCGTGGAACGAGCTCGCGATCATGATCCAGATCGCGACGTGATCGAGGCGCAGGAACAACGCGCGCGACGGGCTGCCGAACGGCAGCATGTGATAGGTGCCGCTCGTCGCGAGCAGCACGGTGGCCGCGGCGAAGAACAACACCAGCGCCGCGACGCCGGGTCGACCGCGTCGTCTCGCGGGGCGCTGCAACCCCCACGCGAGCGCGAGCGGTGCGGCGAGTAGATGCGAGAGCGAGCTGAAAACCTCGGAGGAGGGCACGTTCGAGGCTGCGCCGTGGGACGGCGCGCGCAAGGCGGGCGATTCACGCGCCGCGCAGGCACACGACCACTGTCATCGCGCTACAGTATGCGTCGGCGAGTCCGATGCGCCTGCTCAGCGAGCACGACGATCGCAAAGAAGCGCAGCGGCTCGCCGATCACCTCTTGGTCGCGTCGATCGAGACGCACGTGCGCGAGGCCGAGCGCTGGGAAGTGTGGGTGCGCGACGACGACGACCTCTCGCGCGCGCGCGATCGACTCGCAGCCTTCCGTGCGGGCACGATCGACGGCGACGCGGCGCGCCGTGCGAAGGAGATTCGTGCGGAACAGGCGGCGGCCGACCACGGCTGGGCGCAGCGCTTCGTGCTCGCACGCAACCGCTGGCGCGGCAGCGATCCTGTGTCACTGCAGCCGCTCACGATGGCGATGATCGTCGCATCCGCGATCGTCGCGTGGGCCACCAGCCTCGGCGACGGCAACCCCGATCTGCTGAACCTCCTGTTCATCGAGCCGTGGCCGTCGGGCGCCTTCCTCTCGCACGTGATGGCCGGCGAGTGGTGGCGGCTCTTCACGCCGATGTTCGTCCACTTCGGCTTCCTCCACATCATCTTCAACATGATGTGGCTGAGCGCGCTCGGCCGGCAGATCGAGCATCGCCACGGATTGCTGGTGATGATCCTCGTGGTCGCGGTGAGCCAGCTGGTCGGCGGGCTCGCACAGTATTGGTTCGTGGGCCCGACGTTCGGCGGCATGTCGGGCGTGAACTACGGGCTCTTCGGCTTCGTGTGGATGTACGCTCGCTTCGATCGCCGACGCGGCTACACGCTCGACGACGGCAACGTCGTCTTGATGATGGCGTGGTTCGTCGTCTGCGCACTGGGATGGTTCGGGCCCATCGCGAACTTCGGTCATGCCGGTGGCCTCGTCGCTGGTCTCGCGCTCGGTGTGCTGCCGTGGCTACGTCACCTGCGCGCGCGCAAGACCGAGCTGCCCGATACGCCCGGCAGCTGGGCCGACGTCAACCTCGTCGGCTGGCGTCGGTTCAAGCGCAACATCCTCGCGCCCTGGATGCCGCTATGGTTCCTCGGCCTCGCGGCCGTCGTGATCGCGCTCGAGCTGCGTTAGCCCGCGTGCGCGCGCTGCAGCGCCGCGATGTCGATCTTCTGCATGCCCAGCATCGCCTGCACGACGCGCTGCGCCTTCGCGGGATCGGGGTCGCTCATCAGCTCGAGCAGCTGACGCGGGATGATCTGCCACGACAGTCCGAAGCGATCGACCAGCCAGCCGCACTTCGACTCCTTGCCGCCCGCGCCGATGAAGCGATCCCACAGCGCATCGACCTCGTCCTGCGTGTTGCACGACACGAACAGCGAGATCGCCGGCGAGAGCTGGTAGTGCGGACCGCCGTTGAACGCGATGAAGCGCTGGCCTTCGATCTCGAAGCTCGTGCTCTGCGGCGTGCTGTGGGTGATCTTCGAGATCGGGAAGATTTCGCAGTAGAGCCGCGCGGCCTCGTCGGCCTGCTTCTCGAACCAGAGGAACGTGGAGATCTTGTTCTGCATGCGCGTGAGTCGGGGCCGACCGCCCGATCTCTACATCGCTCCGGCAGAAAAACGCACTCGATGCTCATCCCAGCCGCAGCAGCCGTCCGCTGGGCAGGAGGTGCACCGGCGGCGAGCTCCCCGCGCACAACGACGCGTAGCGTGCGCGCTCAGCCCTGGCGGAGGTGATCGAGGAAGGCCTGCACGTCGACGGGCGGTGCGACGCCGCTGTCCGCGAACTCTTCCTTCGCGAGCACACCGTGGCCGTGCGCGAGCTCGTACTCGCGCAGCCGCACGTCGAGTGTGGCCGCGAAGAAGTAGCGCAGGCCGCGACGCATCGCGTCACCCTCGGCATCGACCTCGAGCAACAACGCGTCGCGCACGAGCTGCACCTGATGTGGCTCGGTGGTGATGACCAGCAGACGCTCGATGTTCTCGGCGGCCTGGCGCGCGTGCGGAGCGTCGAGCGGGCCCTCGAGCCACAGCTTGACGAGCGCCCGCTTCACGAAGTCGATGGCCGCATCGGCATCGCGTTGGGCCTCGAAGTCGGCACGCGCGAGGATCGACGGGCCATGCGTGCCGTCGAGCGCGAGCGCAGCATCGTAGTGCTCGCGTGCGCGCTGGGGTTGCTTGCGCGCGCGTGCGATCTCGCCGAGCAAGTAGCGGCCTTCCGCCTGGTGCCCACGATCGCCGAGCTTCGCGTAGACGTCGGTGGCTTGCTTCGCGAGCTGCTCGGCCTGATCGAGCTCGCGTTGCTCGAGCGCGATGACGGCGAGCATGAACACGACCGCGGGATGATCGAAGCCACCTTCGCGCGCCTGCACGAGGAACGGTCGCGCCGCGCTGCCGGAGAAGCGTGACATCTGCACGCCGGCCCACATGTACGAGAGATCGGGCGTGAGGTGGCCTTCGGCGGCGAGCGTGGCGAGATCGCCTTCGACGACCTGCTGCGCCATCTCGGCGACCTGCTCGGTGGGCGAGCACTGCTGTGCGAACGCAGCGACGCGCGCACGCGCGATGCGGGCCTGCACGACCAGCGTCGGCTCGCCGGCCGCGACCGCGGCATCGAGGTTGGTGAGCGTGGCCTCGACCGAGATGTCGCCGGGCTCGACGCGCGTGGCTTCGGAGAAGTCGGCCTTGCGATCGGTGGGGCTCGGCGACGTGCCGTCGATGAGCCGCCACGCGACGCCACGAATGCACAGCGAGAAGTGGAGCGCTGCGAGGTCGCCGCGTGCGACCGCGATCCAGTGATGACCGGCGCCGTCGCTCGCATCGGCGAGCGCACGATCGGCGCTGCGCGGCTTGCCTTCGCGGAGCAGCGTCGACGCGCGTTCGATCGCAGCGACCGCGGGTGCGGGTGCGTGATCGCGGACGACTTCGACGAGCGGAGTGAGGTCGCGCCACGACGACCAGTCGCCCATCGCAGTCGCCGCGCCGGGTGGATCGGTGGGCACGCGGTTGCGGCAACCGAGCGCGAGCACGAAGCAGAGCAGCGCGCGTCTCATGCCGCGGGCTCCACGAGACGCTCGCGCCAGCGCGTGGCGGCCTCGCGTACTGCGAGCGTCGCACCGGTGGATGCGAGGCGAGCGAGCGCTTCGGGCCCGAGCCATGCGAGCCCTTCACCGGCGATGCGATGCACGAGGAGCTCGGCGATCGCGGGATGATCGGAGAGCCAACGCTCGGCGCGATCGGACGGCACCGTGTATACGAGCGAAGGCAACGCCAGCCATGAACGTGCGACCTCGCGCAGCGTTCCGCTGGTGTGCTCGCACAACGGCGGCAACAAGAGCGCGAGATCTTCGGGCACCGCGAGCCCGAGCGCGCGCTCGTCGGGCGCGATGACCTGCGTGCGATCGAGCCCGAGCGTCGCGGCGAGGCCGTCGACGATGGTCGCGTCGGAGAGCCCGAGCCGCGCGATCGCGTCGTGCAGCGCGTCGGGCGATCGCCTCGGCGTGGCCGCCGTATCCGCGCGTTGCCGCGCCACCAGCTCACGGAGCCAGTCCCAGCGTCGCCGTGCCATCTCGCGCACGAAGCGTGTGTACCACGGCATCTCGCCGTGCTGGCACCAGCAAGTGGCCGCCGTGTAAGGCTTGCTCCGTCGCGGGCGTTCCGCGGCATGCTCGCCGGTTTTGCCGACGATCTCTTTCTCCCGGAGCTTTCGCATGCGCGCCCGTCTCGTCCCGCTTCTCGTGCTCGCCGCCGCACTGTCGGCCTGCGGTGGTCGCTCGCACGATCGCGTCGTCGATCCGACCACGCAACCGTTCGGCGCGCAGCCGGTCACGGTCACGCTCGAGTCGCCCGGCGCCGGCGTGTTGCCCGGTGGTCTCTTCGGCGGCGCGTTCTACTTCGCGGGTGAAGAAGGCCAGCAGTACTCGATCCGCATCACCAACAACACCGCGGCGCGCGTCGAAGCGGTGGTGAGCGTCGACGGTCGCGATGTCGTCACCGGACAGCTCGGCGACTATCGCAAGCAACGCGGCTACATCATCGAGCCGTTCGGTTCGGTGGTCGTCGATGGTTTCCGACAGTCGCTCGATCAAGTCGCGGCGTTTCGCTTCACCGGGCTCGCGGGCAGCTACACCGCGCTGCAGGGCACGCCGCAGCACGCGGGTGTGATCGGCGTGGCGGTGTTCGAGGAGCGCGCGAGCAAGAAGAAGCAAGCTCCGCTCGCGGCGGGTCCCGGCGATCCGTTCCCCGCCAAGGGCGGCGCGACTGCGCGTCGCGATCACGATGGCGGTGCCGCGCCGCGTGAAGAAGCTGCGAAGAGCAGCCCCGAGCCGTTCTCTGCGCAACGTGGCGTGGGTGGCCGGGCCGATTCGCCGAGCGCATCGGAAGCCGCGCCCGCTTCGGCGCCGGCCGACGATGCTGTTGCGCTCGGCGAAGGTGGCAGCGCTGCAACCGGCTTCGCGCCGCCTCCGGTGCCGCGCAACGAGCTCGGCACCGAGTACGGCGACTCGCAGTCGTCGTCGGTGCACGAGGTCGAGTTCAAGCGCAAGCACAAGCGCAAGCCCACCTCGGTGATCTCGGTCTTCTACGACAGCGCGCGCGGCCTGCAGGCGCGCGGCGTGCCGATCGGCGGCGCGTTCGAGCAGCAGGGCGATCTGCCGCAGCGCTTCCCGCCGCGCTAGGAGCGTGACCGAGTAATCGTTCAGCGCTTCGGTCGGCGGCGCGCTCGAGGTGGCGCGGCCGAGGCACGCTCGAAGGGCTGACGGGGCTGTTTAACGGTCGGATCCCTTCCTACTCGTGCTCGTCCT
>DASZPU010000540.1:0-17819 GCA_035550195.1 Nannocystaceae bacterium | reverse complement strand
AGCACCGATCGCAATCCCGCGCTCGCCGAGGCCCACGCGCGACTCTCGTCCGCGACGGCTCTCGCGGCGCTCGGCGACGATGCGCGTGCGCGCGAAGAGCTCGCGCAGGCACCCGCGGTCGACGACCCCGACCTGCTCGCGGATCTCGAGCGACTGCGCGGACGCCTGGCGATGCGTGCCGGCGACGAGCTCGGTGCGGTCGCGGCGTTCGAGCGCGGCTACTTCGCGGCGTTGCGCAGCGATCGCGACGGGCTCGCGGTGCTCGCGGCGGCCGAGCTCGCGGCCGCGGGTGCGGTGGGCTATCGCGAGCGTTGGCAGTGGGCGCAACACGCCAAGGCCGCGCTCGCGCGCACCGACGATCACGAAGCCGCCGCCGCCTACGATCGCGGCATGTGTACGCTGCAGCGCGACTCGGGTGCGCTCGACGAGGCCGCCGACCACTGTGCCCGCGCGCTCGCGGAGGGCGGCGACGTCGAGCAGCGCATCCTCGCGATGAAGTCGCTCGCGGACGTGCACACCGCCGCCGATCGACTCGCCGACGCGCGCGATCTCTACGCGGAGGCGCTCGCGCTCGGCGAGGCGAGCTGGGCCGCGGATCATCCCGGCATCGCCGATGCGCTCGATGATCTCGCGCACGCGGAGCTGCGGCTCGAACGCGCCGCGCGTGCCCGCGAGCTGGCCGAGCGCGCGCTGGCGCTGCGCAGCGACGACGATCCTTCGCTCGCGCGCTCGCTCCACGTCATGGCCGCGATCGATCGCTGGGATGGGCGCTACCGCGAAGCCTACGACGCGTCCGCGCGCGCGCTCGCGCTGAGACGCGCGGCGCTCGGCGAGCGTCATCGCGAAGTCGCGCGCTCTTGGTATCAGCTCGCGCTCGTCGAAGAGGATCTCGGGCGCTTCGCCGACGCGTTGCGCTCGATGTCGACCTGCTCCGCGATCGAAGAGGAGCTGCATCCGCTCGACATCGCGCGACTGCCCACGCTCCGCGAGCTCGCGCGCATGGCCTACACGTTCGGCGCCGGACCGAGCGCAGGGCTCGAGCACCTCGAGCGCGGCTGGTCGATCGTGCAAGCGGCCGGCGTCCCGCTCGATCATCCGCTGGTGAAGGATCTCGATCACGGCTACGGCGAGACGCTGCTCGCGCTCGGTCGCGGAGCCGAGGGCGTGCCGTATCTGGAGCGTTACGTCGACGATCCACGACCGAGCCCGATCCTGCCGCACGTACAGTTCGTGCTCGCGCGCGCGTTGTGGGTCCGCGCCGCGGACGGCGACCGCGCGCGCGCCGTCGCGCTGGTCGATCGTGCGATCGCTGCCGTCGGCAAGCCCTGGCGCGCGTTCGACATCGATCAGCTCGAAGCGATGCACGCCTGGCGGGACGAGCCCGCGCGCCGCGATCGCTGGAACGAAGGCATGAACTGGCGCGACGCCCCCGAATGACCCCGAGAAATCGCAATCGACCGCGCTCGGGTGCCATACTTGCTCGCGCGTGGCGTTCGACAGCACCTTTACGACGTTCGTGGAGCTCGTGCTCGAGCACGTGCCCGCGATGGTGTTCGTGAAGGACGCCGAGCACCTGCGCTTCGTGCACTTCAATCGCGCGGGCGAGCAGCTGCTCGGGCTGCGCCGCGAAGACCTGCTCGGCAAGTCGGACAGCGACTTCTTCCCGGCCGATCAGGCGGAGTTCTTCATCGCGAAGGATCGCGAGGTGCTCGACAGCCGCACGATGCTCGACATCCCCGAAGAGCCGATCGACACACCTACCGGCAAGCGTTGGCTGCACACGCGCAAGATCCCACTGCTCGGGCCCGACGGTGTGCCCACGCACCTCGTCGGTCTGTCGATCGACATCACCGAGCAGCGCGCGGCCGACGGTGCGCAGCGGCAGCGCGAGGCCGGCGAGCACGCACACACGCAACGCGTGCTGCGCGACACCGAGGAGCAGCTGCGGCTCGCGCAGAAGATGGAAGCGGTGGGTCGCCTCGCCGGCGGCGTCGCGCACGACTTCAACAATCTGCTCACCGTGATCATGAGCCACACGCAGCTCGCGCTCGCCGATCTGCCCGAGGTGGATCCGCTGCGCAACGAGCTCTCGTTGGTGGAAGGTGCTGCACGACGCGCCGCCGATCTCACCCGCCAGCTGCTCGCGTTCAGCCGTCGCCAAGTGCTGCGGCCGCGCGTGCTCGACGTCAACGAGGTGCTGCGCGGCGTCGAGCCGCTGTTGCGCCGCCTGCTCGGCGAGGACATCGCGCTCGCGCTGAAGCTCGCCCCCGGTGTCCGCAACATCAAGGCCGATCCCAGCCAGCTCGAGCAAGTGGTGATGAACCTCGTCGTCAACGCGCGCGATGCGATGCCGATGGGTGGCAAGCTGTCGATCGAGACCGCCGACGTCGAGCTCGACGAGACCTACGGTGCGATGCACGTCGGCTCGGGCATGGGTCGCCACGCGATGATCGCGGTGACCGACACCGGCTGCGGCATGACCGAGGACGTCATCGAGCGCATCTTCGAGCCGTTCTTCACCACGAAGGAGCCCGGCAAGGGCACCGGGCTCGGGCTCGCCACGGTGTTCGGCATCGTGAAGCAGAGCGACGGCTCGATCTGGGTGTACAGCGAGCCGGACAAGGGCACGACCTTCAAGATCTACTTCCCGGTCACCCACGAGCCGGCGCAGCCGAAGCCCACCGCAGTCGTGCCGGCGATGCAGGGCAACGAGACGGTGCTGCTCGTGGAGGACGACGAAGGCGTGCGTCGCGTCGCCACCGACATCTTGCGACGCCAGGGTTATCGAGTGTTCGCCGCGCGTGGTCCCCACGAAGCGATCGCGCTCGCGGAGGGCCTGCCCGATCTCGATCTGCTGGTCACCGACGTGGTCATGCCCGAGATGGGCGGTCGCGTGCTCGCGGAGACGATCAGCGCATCACGCCCGGGCGTGCGCGTGCTGTTCATGTCGGGCTACACCGACGATGCCATCGTGCGCCACGGCGTGCTCGAGGCCGAGATGGAGTTCCTGCAGAAGCCGCTCACGCCCGAGACGCTCTCGCGTCGCGTGCGTGAGGTGCTCGACCCGCGTCACCGCGGACGTTGAGCGATCACCAGCCGCACTTGCGGGCTTTGTTCTGCTCTTCGAGGTGCTTCATGAGCGGCGCGAAGTACTCCATCAACGCGCCTGCATCCATCTCGCGCGAGCCGGTCAACGCTTCGAGCGCGTCGGGCCACGGCTTGCTCGCCCCCATCTCCAGCATCGCCTTCAGCTTCGCGCCGGCTTCCTTGCTGCCGTAGATCGAGCAGGTGTGCAGCGGACCGGTGTGGCCCGCGGCCGCGCACATCGACTTGTGGAACTGGAACTGCAGGATGTGCGCGAGGAAGTAGCGCGCGTACGGAGTGTTGCCGGGGATGTGGTACTTCGCGCCCGGATCGAAGAACTCTTCGCCGCGCGACGTCGCCGGCGCGACGCCCTGGTACTTGAGCTTCAGATCCCACCACGCGGCGTTGTAGCGGTCGGGCGTGGTCTTGCCCGAGAACACGTCCCAGCGCCACTGATCGATCAGCTTGCCGAACGGCAAGAACGCGATCTTGCCGAGCGCGTCCTGCATCTGCTTGTTGATGATGCCCTTGTCGTTGTCGCTGATCTCGGTGAGCAGGCCGATCTTCTTGAGATACTCCGGCGTGATCGACAGCGCGATCGCATCGCCGATGGCCTCGTGGAAGCCGTCGTTGGCACCGCTCTGGTACAGCGCCGGCTTCGTGTAGTAGTTCATGTAGTAGTAGTCGTGGCCGAGCTCGTGGTGGATGGTCACCAGATCTTCGTGGTTGATCTTGATGCACATCTTGATGCGCAAGTCGTTGTTCATCTCCACGTCCCACGCGCTCGCGTGGCACACCACGTCCTTGCCCGCGGGCTTGGTGAACATCGAGCGCTCCCAGAACGTGGCCGGCAGCGGATCGAGCCCCAGTGACGTGAAGAAGCCCTCGGCCGTCTTCACCATCTTGATCTCGTCGTAGCTGGCCTTCTTCAGCGCCTCGGTGACGTCGAGGCTGGGCTCGTCCGGGAACGGCTCGAGCATCGGATAGAGGTTCTGCCAGTCCTGCGCCCACATGTTGCCGAGCAGGTGCGCGGGGATCGGACCTTCCGCGGGCACGTCGTCGCCGTACTTGTCGTGCAGCTTCGCGCGCACGTGACAGTGCAGCGCGGTGTAGAGCGGCTCGACCTGCTTCCACAAGCGCTCGACCTCTTGCTCGAAGGCATCGGGCGCCATGTCGTAACGCGAGCGCCACAGGATGCCCATGTCGTCGTAGCCGATGCCCTTGGCGCCCTCGTTGCCGAGCTCGACGAAGCGCGAGTAGAGCGGTCGCATCGGCTTCGCGACCTCGTGCCAGCCCTGCCATGCATCGAGCTGCTCGTTGTACTTGCTCTTCGGATTCGCGAGCACGTCCTCGAGCTGGCCGAGATCGCGACACACTTCCTTCGCACCCCGGCCCTTGCAGTACTTGCCCTTGCCGTACATGCCTTCGAGCTTCGCCATGATGCCGGAGAGCTCGTTGCGCTTCGCTTCGTCGTCGGGCGCCGGCAAGGTGCTGGTGAGCTGCAAGAGCTTCACTTGCCGCTCGACGTCGGCGTCGCCTTTGTAGTCGCTGAACTTCGTCGACTCGCGGATCGCCTTGGTCTCGTAGGCCATCGTCGCCGCGTTGGCCTTCGCGGCCGCGGCTTCGGTCTCGTCGGTGATGTTGGTGGCCTTCGCCCACTCGGCCTTCGCACCTTCGACCCACAGCGTGCGCAGCTGCTTGTCGGTCTCGGTGACGAACGCCTTCGCCTCGGCGTCCTTCGCCGGATCGCCCGCGGGTTGCGGCTTCTCTTTCTCGCCGACCGGCGTCGCGTGGGCCTTGGCCTTCTCGCTCAGCTCGCCTTCCTTCTTGCCGCCCTTCGCGTCGGCCTTCTTCGCGTCGGCCTTGCCGGGCGTCTCGGACGTGGAGCTCGTGCATGCGAGCGCGAGCGAAGCAGCGACGGTGAGCGTGATCGATCGGAGCGACATGGCGTCGCGACGGTATGCCGCCCTGCTCGCCTTTTCAACCGCGCGGGTGTGCGATCCCCCGCTGAAACCTTTGCTGCGCGGACGGTGTCGCGCTCACTCGCGGAGCTGCGCGAGTAGCTGCTCGAGCTCGAACGGGCGGGCGAGGTAACCAGTCGCACCCGCGGCGAGGCAGCTCACCACATGCGTACGCGTCGGTCGCGACGCGACCACGATCGCGTGCGAGGGTCGCGGCTCACGGTTGCGCAGCACCGCGAGCGCGGGCAGCCCACCCGACGGGCACGCGTCCGCGTCGATGATCACCGTCTCGACGTCGTGCTCGCGCAACGCGACCAGCAGCTGGTGCGGATCGGCGACGAACGACGGCTCGACACCGGCGCCACCGAGCTCGGTGGTCCAGCCTTCGCGATCTTCCAAGCGCGACACCACGAGCACACCACCGGGACTCGCGGCCGCGCGCGTCGCTTCGCGGATCGCCGCGAGCTCTTCGGGGCTGAGCTCCACTCCGCGCGCGCTCGTGTCCGGCTCCGCGGACTCGGGCGCGGACTCGGACTCGGGCTCGTCGAACAGACCTTTCGCCACGTCTGCCCGGGCATCGTCCGTTCGCAGCGCAGGCTGAGCCCCGAGACGGGCCGCAGCGATATGCTCGCCAGCATGTCGCGCAAGTGGCTTTCGTTCCTCGTGCTCTCGGCCTGCACGTCGTCGTCCGATCCGATCGATGTGCCGGCGGAAGTCGCGTGGCCGCTGCTCGATTGCGATCCGCTGGTACCGGACCACTGCGGGTCACCGTTTCCCAACAACGTCTTCACCGCAGACGATCCCAGCACGCCCACCGGACGGCGCGTCGCGCTGTCCGAGGCGGCGATGCCGGTGAACTACTACGACGTGCGCGTCGATCCCACGCCGTGGAACGTCGCCGATGGTTTCTCGGCCGGCATCGGGCCGTTCGCGTTCTTGCCGGGCGCGACGATCACCGGGCTGCCGCGCCACGACAGCATCCAGCGATCGCTCGAGCCCGGCTGCCCGACCGTGCTGCTCGACGCCGACACCGGCGAGCTGATCCCGCACTGGGCCGAGCTCGACATGACCGCCGACGATGCGAGCCGTCGGCCATTCGTGATCCGTCCGGTCGTGCGGATCCCCGACGGCCACCGCGTCATCGTGGCGATCCGCGACGTGGTCGACGCGCAGGGCGAGCCGATTCCCGCATCCGACGCCTTCGCAGCGCTGCGCGATGGCACGCCCCACGACGATCCTTCTATAGAGGATCGTCGCGGCCTCTACGCCGACATCTTCGGGCGCCTCGCCGAGGTCGACGTCGAGCGCGAGTCGTTGCAGCTCGCGTGGGACTACACGGTGGCGAGCCGTGCGAGCAACACGTCGTGGCTCGTGCACATGCGTGACGAGGCGCTCGCGATCGTCGGCACGCAGGGTCCCGAGTACACCATCACGTCGGTCGAGATGGCGCCCGAGCCGGGGCTGGTGATGTGGATCGAAGGCACGATGAAGGTGCCGCTCTACCTCGATCAGCCCGACCCCGGCGCGCACCTGCTCTTCGGCGACGACGGGATGCCCGAGATCAACGCGGCGATGCCGTGGGCCGACTATCCCTTCAAGGTCCTCGTCCCCGAGCAGGCGATGACGGGCCCGCGTCCGCTCGCCGGCTTCGGCCACGGCTTGTTCAGCGAGATGGAGGAGATCGTCTGGAGCGAGATCCCCTTCACCACGAGCTACGGCTACATCGTCTTCGCGACCAACTGGATCGGCATGGCCGGCGACGACGATCGCATCCACGTGGGCGCGTTCATCGACAACGGCAAGTTCGAGGACTTCGCCACGGTCACCGATCGGCTGCACCAGGGCGTGCTCAACCACCTGCTGGCGATGCGCATGATGTCGGGTCGCTTCGTCGACGAGCCGATGATCCAGTTCGACGGGCACAGCGCGATCGATCCGACGCAGCGCTACTACTTCGGCAGCAGCCAAGGCGGCATCGTCGGCGCCACGTACATGGCGCTCACCACCGACGTCGAGCGCGGGCTGCTCGACACCGCCGGCCAGCCCTACAACCTGCTCTTGCAGCGCAGCGTGGACTTCGACGAGTTCTTCACCATCATCAAGGGCAAGTACAGTGACCCGCGCGACATCGGGTACCTGCTCGCGCTCGCACAGATGCTGTGGGATCGCACCGAGCCCAACGGCTACGCGCACCTCATCGAGCGCGATCGACTGCCGGGCACGCCGGCCCATCGCGTCATCGTGCGGCCGGCGATCGGCGATCACCAGGTGACCAACCTCGGCGCGCACATCATGGCGCGCGCGATCGGGGCCAAGCACTTCGACACCGGTCTGCGCGAGGTCTGGGGGCTCGAGCAGGTGGGCTCGCCCTACGACGGCGGCTCCGTGCTCGTCGAGTACGACTTCGGCATCCCCTCCGATCCGCTCGACAACCTCCCGCAGCGCGAGTGCGGCGATCCGCACGATGTGCTGCGCACGATCCCCGAGGCGATGCAGCAGCTCGATCACTTCTGGCAGACCGGGGAGATCGTCGACTACTGCGACGGCCCGTGCAGCCACCCCGAGCTGTCCGGCTGCGAGTGACGGTCGTCGGAGATCACTCCCACCGCATCGCGTAGAAATTTTCGGACCGGCGGGGAGCGTGCGGTGCTCGACGCGTACGGTACTGCAGCGCATGAGAAGCGCTCGCGTTGGTACAGCAAGCTCTGGGAGCGCGTTCGTTGATCTACAGGTGCGATCTGCACGCACGTTTCTCCGCGCGCTCCAAATAAGTCGTCGATGATCGATCTCGATCACGACGAGCATGTTTCGCGTGTCGTGCGCTTGCGTGCATCGCGAAATGCGTTGTATCGTTCGTTTCGACTCGAAAACGAGTCAGGAGCGTTGCTCAATGGCGACTACGAAGAAGCGAAGGAAGAAGGCTGCCAAGAAGGGTGGCAAGAAGAAGGCGGCCAAGAAGACTGGCAAGAAGAAGGCCGGCAAGCGCCGCGGCAAGAAGAAGGCCGCCAAGAAGGCCGGCAAGAAGAAGGCCGGCAAGCGGAAGGCACGTCGAGGCAAGCGCAAGGGCTGAGCCTCTGACACCGGCCCGCCGGACGCGGCGGGCCGTAGCCGCCTGATGGCGGCACCCCGCCGAGGTACCCGGCGGGTCGCCTTCGATAGATTCTCCTCCTGAGACATAGCCTCGGGCCCCGATACGCGGCCCGAGTGGCAGGCTACGCGCAGCCCATCGAGTCGTCGCACACGCCGACGTCGCAGATGTTGCCGCAGCAGTCGCCGAAGTCGAAGCAGTCCTCGTCGCAGTAGCACCCGCCGCCGAAGCCTCCGCACTCGCACACCGAGCACGTGCCGGGATCGTCGGGGCAGTCTTCGGGGCAGCCGCAGCTGTCCTCGCTGTTGTCGCACAACCCGTCGCCGCACACGCCCGTGACGCAGGCGTCGAGATCGCCGCAGCCGAGGTTGGTGCACGCGTTCGCGCAGCAGTCACCATCGACGACACAGCTCTCGTCGCACATGCAGTC
Source organism: Nannocystaceae bacterium (assembly GCA_035550195.1). Classification (GTDB taxonomy): domain Bacteria; phylum Myxococcota_A; class Polyangia; order Nannocystales; family Nannocystaceae; genus Xiheibacterium. The sequence continues at coordinate 9,256 of DASZPU010000540.1, read as the reverse complement.
GCCACCCGAGCCGCCGCACTCGCAGTCGGAGCAGCTGTCGGGATCGTCGGCGCAGTCGGCCGCGCAGTTGCACGAGTCCTCGATGCCTTCGCACACCGCGTCGCCACACGTGACGCAGCCGGCGAGCACGTCGTGGCACGCAGCGTCGTCGCAGACGTCGGCGCAGCAGTCACCGAATTCGAAGCACAGCTCGTCGCAGTAGCAGTTGCCACCGAAGCCGCCGCACTCGGCCGCGGAGCAGCTGTCGGGATCGTCCGGGCAGTCCTCGGGGCAGCTGCCGGCGTCCTCGCTGGTGTCGCAGAGCCCGTCGCCGCAGATGCCGGTGGCGCAGGCATCGAGCGCCGCGCCGCACGCGTTGGCGTCGCACACGTTCACGCAACATGTGGCCGCGTCGGTGCACGCCTCGTCGCACATGCAGTTGCCGCCCGAGCCACCGCACTCGCACGACGAGCAGGTGTCGGGGTCGTCGACGCAATCCGCGGGACAGTTGCACGCGTCCTCGTCGCCTTCGCAGAGCGCGTCGCCGCACGCCGTGCAGTCCGCGTTGTCGTCGCACACGCCGACGTCGCAGGTGTTCGCGCAGCAATCACCGTTGGTCACGCACGCGTCGTCGCAGAAGCAGTTGCCGCCCGAGCCGCCGCACTCGCAGGACGAGCACGCGTTGGGATCGTCGGGACAGTCGGCCTCGCAGCTGCACGAGTCCTCGGTGCCGTTGCACTCGCCGTCGCCGCACTCGGGCTGCATGCAGCCGTCGAGCATCGTGCCGCACGCGTTGTCGTCGCAGACGTTCGCGCAGCAGTTGCCGGCCGCGAAGCAGCCCTCGTCGCACGCACACGACCCTCCGCTGCCGCCGCACTCGCAGGTCGAGCACGTGTTGGTGTCGTCGATGCAGTCGAGCTGGCAGTTGCAGGCGTTCTCGCCCTCGACGCAGCGCCCGTCGCCGCACGCGATGTCGAAGCACCCGATGGTGTCGAACGTGCACTCGCGCGTGCAGGTGAGCGGTCCGCCGCCGAAGCCCTGCGTGACGCAGGTCTGGCCGTGCAGATCGCCGCCTTCGCAGTCCTCGCCCGGATCGATCACGCCGTCGCCACACGTGTCGGGCCCGGTATCGTCGCCGACGGTGGGATCGATCGGGCCGCTGCTGCTCGAGTCGTCGCCGGTCTCGGCGACGGTCGAGGCCGACGTCGTGAGCGTGTCGGCAGTGCTCGCGCTGCTCCCCGAGCTCTCGCTCGTGGTTCCGGGCTCGGCTTCGGTGATCTCACCTCCGCATGCGACGACGAGAGCGGCGACGACGACGGCGAGCGCGCGGGGGCGAAGGGGCACCGTCGCATGGTATCCCCGCGGATCGTGTTTGGCAGCCGGCTTCAGCTCGGCGTGAGCTCGAGATCGGCGACGAGCCCGTCCAGCTCGATTCCGGTCTCGAGCCGACGGGTCTCGAGATCGCTGATCTCCGCAGCTACGCCGTCGAGGCGATCACCGAGGATGCGCATTCGTTTTGCGAGGTGTCCGCTGAGCGACTGCGCGCGCCCCACCTTGCGCAGCGCCACCAGCTGATCGGCGAGCTCGCTGACGCGCGCGCGCAGCGTGTCGGCGTGGGCGCGGCGCGTCGCGAGCGTCTCGTCGACGTCCGCGAGCTTGCGCTGCACTGCGAGGATCGCCTCGAGGTCGCCACGCAGATCCGCATCGACCTTGCCCTTGTCGAGGAACACGCGCACCGCACCGAGACCTGCGGGCGAGCGCAAGTCGACGACGCTGTCGATCGGCAGCGACTCCTCGATCACGAGCTTCGTGCTCGACCCGGCGGGCACCGACACGGGCAGCAGCACGTCGCCGCGCATGCGCTCCATCCCTTCGGGCGCGTCGCGCAGCGTCCAGCCGCTCTCGACGCGATGACGCACGAAGACGCGCGCATCGGCGTGACCGCGGTTCGCCAGCGCGAGCTCGGTGCGGCGGATGCGTTGGGTCTGCGCGGTGGCGATGCCGCGCTCGACCTTGCGCAGGGTCTCGATCTCCTCGCGCGTATCGAGGGTGTGCTCGACGACGAGCGTGCGATCGACTCCGAAGGGCACCAGCGCCGACGCCTTCGGGGGGATCGGCTCGGTGAGGCCTTCGCCGAGGAACTGCTTCTTCGCGTAGACGGTGATCGGTCCGCTGTCGAGCGTGTTGTCGGTGGGGTTGACGATGCGCACCGCGTTGAACGCGTAGCGCTGCGAGCCGCGCTCGGACACCGGGTCGTAGAGATAGACCTGCTGCGCACGCGTGTCGCCGTCGAACAGCGTGACCATCGCGGAGTGGCCGGCCTCGATCGTCATCGGCGCGTCGGTCATGAAGTGGGCGATGCCGCGGGGGCCTTCGTCTTCGTCCTGCGCGCGTGCCTGCGACGGGCGCATCGGGTCGTCGACCGCGACGACCTGCACGAGCTTGTCGGCTCCCGCGACCTCGCGATGACCGACGACCTCGATGCGCTCCGCTGCGATGCCGTTCGCGATCATGCGCTCGCGCAGCGTGTTCGCGCGGCGCAACCCGGCATCGCCGTCGCCGGCTTCGTCGGCGCGCGCCCACGCTTCGATGCGCACGCGCTGCTGATTGCCCGCGAGCTCGCCGACCAGTGCGGAGACGCCGTCGCGCACCGGTGGTTGCGCGCTCGCGACCGCACCCGGCAACGCACCGCCGATGGAGATGCCGGCCGCGGCACCGTCGACCGCCTTCTGCTTGCGCCCGCGCTTCTTCGCGCGCGCCGAGACGCCGGCCGCGTGATGACGTGCCGTCGCCGTCGACTCGACGACCGCTGTGAAGTCGCGCGACGTCGCATCGCCGATCGGGATGTTGCGCAGCTCCTCGCCGACCTCGAGCTCCTCGGCGGAGAGCCCCGCGAGCACGCGCACGTTGCTGCCTTCGACCGCATACGGGCTGCCGCCCTCCGGGGGCGCAGCCGCGACGCGCGTGCCACCATCGATCGTCTCGCGCTCGACGGTCTGCACGCTGTGCAGGTCGTAGCGGAACGACAACGCCGAGGTCGAGCCGACGCCGACTCGCACGTTGCGCCACGCTTCGTTCGACACGTTGTCGACGATCGCCCACGACTGCAGGCGTGCGTCGCCCTTGCCGTCGAGGATCACGCGATACGAAGGCTTCCACGCCGGGCTCTCGGTGACGTACGCGATGCGGACGTCGCGACGCCCCTTCGGCAAGGGGATGCGCATCACCACCGAGCCACCGCCGGCCGCGTGCTGGGTCGGATACGACAGCGCGAGCGGCTTGTCGGTCTTCGCGTCCACGACGGTCAACGACTTGAGGAAATCGTCGACGCGATCACCGGGCACCTCGAGCGTGAGCTCGTCCTCCACCATCGCATGGCGCTCGAAGTACGCGACGCCGTTGCGATAGACGATGACGCGACCGAGCGGTGCATCGGGCACCGCGATCGCTTGTTTGCGGCAACCCGGCGCCGCGAGGGCCGCCAGCAGCAGAGTCGTGATCGCGTGTGCGCGCATGGCCGTCTCCGCCCCGTGGTCAGCGGGGCGCTCACCCAACGCGTCGCACGCCGTGCACTGACACTGCGACACTCGCTCGAGTGTGGCTTTATCCAGGGCGATGCTAAGCTGTGACGACCTGCGATGGCGCGCCGCGACCCCACCCGATACCACCGCATCAGCGGCGCGATCGTGATCCTGATCGGCGTGGTGTTGTTCGGTGTGCTCTTCGTGGTCGGGCAACGCGAAGGCACCTGGGAGAAGCGCACGCAGATCTACGCCGACTTCAAGACCATCGCGGGCCTGCGCCGCGACAGCCCGGTGAACCTCGCGGGCGTCGAGATCGGCAAGGTGCAGTCGATCGACTTCGTCAACCGCCACTACCTCTGCGATCCGCAGAGCGAGGACATCGGTCGTCACGGCGACGATCGCACCGACAACTGCGACGAGTTCACGTTCTGCGCACCGACGGGCGTGTGCGCGGAGCTCGAGGACTACACCGCGAAGGGCATGCACATGCCCTGCTTCACCGACGAAGACTGTCGCGAAGAAGAGGTGTGTGTCACCGAGGAGTTCCGCAAGCGCGCGAAGCGGCAATCGTGGTCCGGCTCCGACGGCATGTGTGCGCGCTTCAGCACCGAGCACCGCCGCGTGCAGGTCACGATGGACATCCGCGCCGATCGACTCGACATCATCGGTGCCGACAGCAAGGCCACGATCGCGAGCAGCGGTGTGCTGGGCGATCAGCAGGTGAACATCACGCCGGGTGTACGCGAGCCGCTCGGCGAAGACCACCGCATCAAGTCCACGCCGTCGTTCGGCGACAACATCGAGATGTTCCGCGAGCGCGCCGATGGCCTCGCCGACAAGCTCGACAGCGGGCTCGCCAGCATCTCCTCGACGTTCACCGAGCTCAACGACGAGCAGACCATCGACAACGTCAAGAAGAAGCTCGAGGACATCGCGGTCTCCACCGAGAAGGCGCACCGCGGCGAGGGCCGCATCGGTGGGCTACTGAAGGACCCGACCTACGAGAAAGACTTCACCGGCGCGCTGCGCAAGGCCCGGGACACCGCGGTGGTGGTCGACGAGTTCGTCGCGAGCGCGACCACGACCTTCCGGAAGATCGACACCGAGGTCGAGCCTGCGGTGCACAAGATGCGGCAGAGCACCGCGAAGGTGCGCGGGCAACTCGCGGCGCTCGAGGATCCGGCGAACAACAGCGTGCTCGCGAAGCTGTTGCGCGACAAAGACGGGCTCATGTTGAGTGCGGTCGAGCGGGCGCTGTCGGAGGCGCGCAGCAGTGCGCACGACGTCGTGCTGATCGTCGACCGCATCGATCGCGGTGAAGGTGCACTCGGACGATTGGTCGCGGACGGCAAGCTCTACAACGACGTGGATCACCTGATCCGCGAGCTGCAGCAGAACTGGCTGGTCACCACGATCATCAAGCTGGGCAACGCGCAGCCGCCCGAGGGCGAGTCGAAGCGCAGGCGCGCGAAGTAATCAGTCCGGCTCGGCTGCCGCCCGACGGGCGCGCTCCGAGACCACCGCCATGTGGGTCGGGAAGCTCGCGCCGAGCACGATTGCGTCGCTGCGGCCGAACGCCGAGCGCTCCAATGCGCGGGCTTTGTCCGAGATGTCGTCGGGCACGCCGTCGCGGCAGCTCCACTGCAAGCCTTTGAGCACGATCGCCCGGGCGCGGCCGTGCACCGTCATGTCGTCGGTGTCGTCGGCGGTGCTGCGGCAGATCTGGTGGAGCGCGGTCGCGGGCACCGTGGACCACGCGAGCTCGGCGAGATACGCGGCCACCTCCGCGCGCACGAGATCGGGATCCGTCGCGTCGCAGATCGTGCAGTCGCGCTTGTCGTCGTCGTCGTCGCGCACGAGCTCGTCGGCGGCGTGGCGCAGCTCGTGGACCGCGACCGGGCGTGCGGCCCAGGCCGCGAGCTGCTGCAACGCATCTTCGAGCGCGGGGCGGCCCTTCAGCTGCTCGCTCGCGCGGCGCAGCGCATCGAACTCGGTGTTGCGCACCGCCGCGCACTCGCCGGTCTCGACGAGATCGGCGAGCTCGAAGAGCGCCTCTTGATCGTAGCCGTCGAACGGCATCTTGGTGAGCGACAAGCGGCTGCACTTCATGCGCTCGACCATCGCGTCGACCGCCGCGACCGCGTCGGCGCGCAGGACTGCGGTCGCGGTGAGCTCGGCCATCACATCGGCGGGCAGCTCGCGCGTCGCCTCGGCGATCACCGCATCGGCATAGCGACGATAGTCGAGCGGCACGTGCTCGGGGCCGGCGAGCATCGGCCACAGCTGCTCGAGCACGTGCTCCGCGAGCCGATCGACGAGCAACAGCGCGCCGTCGGTGTCGCTGGTGACGTAGCCGAGGTACAGCTCGCGCAGGCCGATGCGATCGAGCCGCCCGAGCGCACGCACGCGCAGTCGCTCGTCGCCGACGGTGCCGTCGGAATCCGCGAGCACGCGATAGGTGTGCGCGTAGAAGAGTGGCTTGTCGTTCAGCAGCACGTTGGTGTGCACGAAGTACGGCTGCGCGCTGGCGTCGAGATAGTCGTTCCACGCGTACGTCAACCACTTCGTCCGGTCGCGCACGCGCTCGCTGCGGAGGTTGCCTGTGGTGACGAGCCCGTCGAGCTCGTCGAACAGCTCGACGAGGTTCTGATCGGCCGCGATCGCCTCGCGCATCGCGGTGCGGGCCTGCGCGAGCTCGTCGTCGGGGACGCCGGGTGTCGCGTGCGAGGCCGCGACGATCCACTTCGTCCAGCGATCGACGTGCACCGCCTCGAGATCGATCTGCGCGAGCGCGACCGCATGCTGCGGTCGATACCTCGCGGGCTTGCCGGTCAGCCAACGCCACGCGTCGCCGGCGTACTGCGCCGACCATGCGAGCGCGCCGACCACGGCCGCGAGCGCGCCCCACTTCAATACGCGATCGAAGCCACGGGGCCGCGCCGACTGCAACGCGAACCCCGAGTCGTCGAGCGCCACGAGGTCGAGCGTAAGCTATGCCTTCGTCGAGATCTTGATCGTGTGACGGAAGCGCGTGACCACCCCGCCATCGCGGTTCGTCGCCATCACGTCGACGCTGCACTGCCCACCGGGGGGCAGCTGGGCGCGCGTGGGCAGAGTGATGAGCGGAATCCACGTGCCGTGATCGAGCAGCGTCGGCTTCCACTCGCCGACGTCCGATGGGCTCCACCTGCCCTCGTCCCAGTCACCCAAGTACGCGCCTTGGCGGTTCCAACACACGAGCCCGAACGAGACGTGACTGACGCGCGCGGGATCGTAGGTGCCGCGCAAGGCCGAGAGATCCGTGACGGTGCTGCCGTCGGCGGGCTTGTCGATGCAGCCCGCCGGCGGCACGGCAGGCGCAGGAATCTTGGGCGCGGTCGGAAGCACGGAAAGCACGAGCGCGAGCATGACGGTGTTCATGCCGACGTTGGTGGCTCGACCTCGGCGAAGCGTTCCCGTGCGTCACCACGGGAAGCGCGCGAGATAGCTCGATGTGCCTCCGCCGACGAGCGCGATCACCTCGCCATCGTCGTTCGGCGCGAGCGCGACGACCGACTCGAACGGGTAGTCGTCGGGCGGTGTGCCGAGCGCGAGGGGTGTATCGCGCGCGATCACGCTGCCGTCGCGTCCGAGGTGCTCGATCCACGGCGTGTATGCGCCGCTGCACGCGTCGGTGCAGCCGTCTTCGCGCACGAATCGTCGTCCGTGCACGATGACGCGATCGTTCGCGACGACGATCCCGTTCGCGGCACCCCGCGACGGTGAGCACTCGCTGATCCAAGCGATGCTGCCGTCTTCGGCGACGCGCGCGATGATGGCTTGGCCCGCCGAATCGCCGACGGCCACGGCCCCGCCCTCGCCGTCGGCCGCGACCGCATGGAAGTACGCACCGGCGTAGTCGCTCGCGGGCAAGCGGGTGGGCGTGACGTCATCGTCGGCGATACGCACGATGGCGGGCACGGCCGCGTCTGCGGCGGATCCGACCGCGATCACCACGTCGTCCTCGAGCACTGCGATGCGATGCGCCGCAATCTCCCCACCCGGATCGATCGCACGGCTCGACACCACGTCGCCGTCGACGCTGCGTCGCTCGACGGTGGTGCCGAACTCGTCGAGGCTACCGACGAGCACCACCGCATCACCGTCCTCGGCGACGGCGCCATCGACATAGTCGCGCTCCGCCTCGTCGTCGACGCGTCCGAGTGCGGTGCCGTCGGCCGCGAAGCGCCAGATCGCCCCGACGCGCGGCGCACCGGTGATCCGCGCACCGAACAACACGATCTGCGTGCCGACGCGAATGCGTTCGACCGCCACTCCGTTCCCGCCACCGTCGATCGGCGTGGACCACTGTTGCGTGCCATCGGCGGACAAGCGCGCGAGCGTGTACGGCGAGCCACTCGCGACGACCAGCACCGAGCCGTCGCCGTCGAACATCGCAGCCCACGTTTGCTGCGGCAGCGTGGCCTCGACCGCCGGCGCAGCGCGATTGCAGTCCGGGGTGCAACCGACCGCGCCGTCGCACGCCGGGTCGCCCTCGCCCCCATCGCTGGTCGCGAGCTCTTCGCCGGCATCGGGCGTCGCGCCGCATCCGAGCGCGACGAGCAGCACGCCGATCACCCGGGTCGATCCACCGCAATGCACGAACCCAGCGTAGCGCGAATCGGCGTGCTTCGCAGCCCGCCCTGCAGCTCAGCTGACTTCGTCGCGGCCCATGCTCTGGTAGACGTCTTCGAGGTCGCTGCGGACCTTCGCGAGCGAGATGACCTCGACGTCGGCGAGCACGAGCTCCTTGAGCAGGATCGCCGCGCGCTCCTCGGCGCCGTGGATGCGCACCTTGAGGATGCCGCGATCGGCCGTCGTCGGATCGGGCATCGGCTCGCCCTTGTGCAGCGGCTCGACGCGCTCGACCAGGCCTTCGTGCTTCCTCAAGATCTCGATCGCCTTCTGCAGCCCGCGCGTCACGTGCACCTCGTGCAGACGGCGGCCGACTTCGTACTTCGCGATCACTTCGTCGACGCCGCCGTGCACCTCGAGCTTGCCCTTCTGGATCAGCGCGACCGTGTCGACGAAGCCGTCGAGCTCGCGCAGGATGTGCGAGCTCACCACGATGCCCACGCCGTCGTTCGCGACCGCACGCAGGATGTCGCGCAGCTGTCGACGCGCGAGCGGATCGAGACCGTCGGCGGGCTCGTCGAGCAAGAGCAGCTCGGGCTGGTTGATCATCGCGCGCGCGATCGCCAGGCGCTGCCGCATGCCCTTGCTCAGCTCGCCGATGAACGCATCGGCCTTGCTCGACAGATCGAACGACTCGAGCAGATGGCTCACGCGCTTCTTCGCGGTGGCGTCGTCCTGCCCGTAGCACTCCGCGAAGAAGCGCAGATAGCCCTGCGCCGTCATGCTGGGATAGAGCGCCGTGCCATCGCCGAGGAAGCCGATGCGCCGACGGATGCTGAAGCGATCCTCCCACGCATCCGCGCCGTCCCACGAAACGCTGCCCGAGTCCGGCCGCTGCAGCGTCGCGAGCACGCGCAACGTCGTGCTCTTGCCCGCACCATTGGGGCCGATCAGCGCGAGCACCTCACCGCGCTTCACCGAGAGGTCGAGGTTCTGCACGGCGTCCCGCACGCCGTCGTAGGAGTGGCGAATCTGGCGACAATCGACTTGTTGCATGGCCGATCCCGAACGTGCTCCGAGGCCTGGTGACGCACGGACCTGGGCGAAGGTTCCATGCCGATGGTACAACGTGCGAAGTG
>DASZPU010000539.1:0-3821 GCA_035550195.1 Nannocystaceae bacterium | reverse complement strand
GCGCCCTGATCGCTGATGAAGATCTGCGGATAGCGGCGATCGGTCGACACGATGTCGATCTCCATGCTGACGTGCAGGAAGCTGTCGGCCGTGATCTCGCCGCGTTGGTTCGGCGTGAGCCGGAACTTGCCGTTCACGTCGGCGGCGATGTCGTTGTATGCGACCCACAGCTCGCCGAGCACCGTGCCGAAGTGGATGTTGGAGATCGCGTACGACGACAGCTCGTAGTCCGGCGAGCTGAAGTGCAGGCTGTACTCGTTGCCGGTGGGCTCGCCGAACGTCCCGCGGAAATCGTCGCCCTCGGGGAACGTGTTGTAGAAGTCGAACGACGTCGACTCCGGCGACGCATGCACGAAGGTGCGCGCGACCGCCTTGGGGATCACTTGGTCGTCGTCTTGGCCGTTGAGGAACACTTCGCCGGTCGGCGATGCGGCCTTCATGTCCTCGAGCGTCAGCCACGCTTCGTACTCGAGCACTTCCTCGCCGAACATCTCGACGAATGCGTCTTGGTGCTCGGGCGAGAAGATGCCGCCGTACGGGCAGCCGTGATCGAGCGCCTCGACCACCAGCACCGTGTCCTCGGTGATGCCCGACCAACGCACCTCGGTGATGGTGTGATCGCCTTCGCTGCGCACCTTCTCGAAGCGTGCGTCACCGGCGACCAGCTCGTCGTGCGAGCGGCTGCAGTAGGGCGCGACGTGGATGCGGTAGAGCGGCACCGTCTCGGTGTCTTCGGCCGCAGTGAGCACATCGAAGAGCGTCGTGCCGGCGCCGCGCATGTCGGCCTCGGGCCCGTCGACCCAGCGCAGCGCGATGTTGTCGCCGAACGTGCCTTCGTAGATCGGACGCGTCGTGTCGCTCGCGGCCGCGGGCACGAAGAACGCGATGCCGTCGTCGCGCCAACCGGCGGCGATCTTCTCGTCGCGCACGCTCTCGTCGGTGGTGTAGAGCTTCGGGCGACCCGACGCGAACGCCGGGCGTCCACAGCCCGGTCCGCCTTCGCCGGCCGGGTCGGGATCGCCGAGCACGTACACGGGCACGCGCCCTTCGCCTTCGACGGTGTAGACGAAGCCGAGCTGCGCATCGTCGTCGTTGCGCATGTAGCCTTCGACCGGGTGATGCAGGATCGTCACGCCACCCGCGGCATTGTCGTTCCAACCATCCTCGGGGCTGACGATGTCCTGCAGGAAGTAGAGGCCCTCGCGATCACCCGCGCAGCGATAGATCGCGTCGGCGATCACGACCGAGCCGTCGTCCTGCACGTCGATCGATTCGTTCGGCGGCAGCGGGTACACGCGATAGTCCTGCGCGCCGTCCCACGGATCGAACGAGATGTTCGCGGCGTCGCCGACCATGCGCACCTTCACGTGCGCGAGCTCGGGCAGCGGCGGAAGATCGGTGTCGGGCGGCGGCGGCTCGCCGGTCGAGCCTTCGCTCTCGTCGGCGCTCTCGCTGCCGGAGTTCGAGTCCGCGCTCGACGAGCCCGCGCTCTCGCTGGTGTCGCCGGGCGCGCTCGTGCCGTCCCCATCGCTCGCCATCGGCGACGCGTCGGAGTGGCAGGCCAGCACCAGCACCGGGAGGACCGCGAGCACGCGACGGGTCATGTCGCGTGCATGCAGGCACGCGCCCGCGTCCGTGAACGAATCGGCTACGGCGCGAGCACCAAATCGATCGCCGATGCGGCCGGCGGATAATTCTGTGGGACGCCCTGCGTCTCGAGCTCGAGCACGTTGTCGCCCGCGACCAATTCGTCGATGGGCACGTCCATCACCTGGCCGAGCGCACCCTGTGCGTGGCCGTTGCCGAGCACTGCGAGCTCGCTGGGCGTGAACGCGCGCTCGTGCCATGCGTTGCCGTTGAAGCGGTAGCGCAGCACGTACTGGTCCATCGGCACATCGGGCTGGTTGACGAGGTACCACATGCCGATCGCGAGCCTCGCCGAGCTCATGCCGTCGAGATCGACCGCGGGCACGACGAGCGAGAGCGGCGCGCCGGTCATCGTGTCGGGCACGAGATAGCCGACGTTCATCACCGGCCCCGAGATGTTCCACGCGTCCGCGCCCATCACGAGCGAGTCGCCGACTTCGTGCTCGCGGAAATCGATCACCGGACCGTCGAAGCCGACGTCGTCCCAGCGCGTCACCCAGGCGTCGATCACGTGCGTCGCACCGAAGCCGCTGTCTTGGCTGTACTTGATGGTCGCGTGGTTGTGCGTGGTGAGGTGCACCCAACCGCGCGAAAACGGCAGGTCGATGTCGGCGGCCGCGAGCTGCACGAGCTCGCCGAAGGTCTCGCCGTCGTCGGAGTACGGGCTGGCCCACACCTCGACATGCGATTCCGACAAGCGGATCTCGAAGTGGTTGAGCTTGCCCTCCGCACCTTCGACGCACGGCGGCTGATCGACCTGGGCGTAGAGCGTGTCGACGTAGTCGACCAGCACGTCGATGAAGCGCACGCCGACCGTGCCGGGCTGGCCGAGGCAGCCGGTCATGAACTGCACTTCGATCGCGTTGCGCGGCACCGCTCCGCCTTCGTCGTTGGTCTGGCCTTCGGCGCCGATCGAGTAGTTGGGGATCGGCGTGGGGTCTTCGGTGATCTCGACGGAGATCCAACCGAACAGCGAGTGCAACAGCCAGCCCTGCGCATCGAACGAGATCGTGCCGGTGCGACCGGCGAAGTCGAACGGCCGACGGATGCGATACGAGTTCTGCCCGTAGTTCTGCGCGCCCACGGCAACGAGCAGATGGTTGCTGGCGATACCGGAGCTGGGATCGCACACGACGGAATCCTGATCGGGATACACCTGTGCCGGTAGATCGGCGCGGCAGTCGGTGACCGTCGCGGGCCCCGCTGCGATCGCCTGACCGTTGCCGGTGGGCAGCTGCGGATTGCCTCGTGCCGCGCTCCACTGCGTCACGTCGAGATCGCCGGCGCGCCCACGCAGCGCCGATGGTTGATCGAAGGTGTCGCAGAAGGCCGCGCTCTCGAAGCCGCAGCCCGGACCACCCGGCGCTGGCCCGGTGTCGTCGCCGCCGTCTCCGCTCGAGTCGTCGACGCTCGTCGCACTGGTGTCGTCGCTGCTCTGCGTCGTGTTGCTCGACGTCGTCGCGGCGGTGCTGCTCGACGCGGAGGTACTCGACGCGGCGCCGGAGGACGATCCCTCCGCTTCACCGCTCCCGCTCTCGTCGTTCGCGCACGCCAAGACCAGCCCGAAGGCCAATGCACTGCTTCGCATGTTCGTACCTCAGCCGGGGCACACCGCACGCATGCGCGCGGCGAGGTGAGAGGACGGATAGCGCTCGAGGAATTTGTCGCGCAGCGATCGCGCCGCATCGCGCTTGCCCGCGGCGCACAGCGCCTGCGCCTTCGCGACCGTACGCTCTTGGCGGAACGCACCGCGCGGGAAGTCATGCTCGTGCTTGGCGATCAAGGTGAGGGCACGGCTCGCTTGGCCACCGACCAGCGCCTGTTGGATCTCGCCGAACAACGCGGTCTCTTCGGCGAGCGAGGGCGCGGGCTTGTCGTCGCGCTTCTTGGTGACGCGCGGCTTCTCGACCTCGGTCTCGACGACCACCGGCGACTCCTCCTCGACGATCGGCGGCGGGACCTCGACCGGTGCGACGGCACGCGGCGTCGGGTCGCGACGCGGCTGAGTCGTTTCCACCGGCAGCGGCTGCGCGTCTTCGCTGGGCACGTAGCCGGCTTGATCGCGCAGCGTGCCGCGGTCGTCGAAGAAGAGCTGCTGCACCGCGCCCGCGCTCCACAAGAGCCACGTCGCGGCGAGCAACGTCGCCGCCGCCGCGACCCACGGCCACACGCGG
>DASZPU010000538.1:0-10041 GCA_035550195.1 Nannocystaceae bacterium | reverse complement strand
TCACCGCCTTGCGTGGTCTCGAAGTCGCGGCGCACTCGCACGATCGCGAGATCCCGCGAGCCCAACGTCAGGCCGTCGCCGCCGGTCGTCGCGACCGACTCGGTGGCGAACAACGCGAGGTAGCCGTAGCTCGGATCGTCGTCGATGAGCGCGACGTTGCCGAGGCGCGTGTATGTGTTGTTCCAGCCGAGGTCGCCCTTGATCCCGAGCAGCGAGTAGGTGTCGCTGTCGGGCTCGACGCGCGCGAACGCGATGTCGCGCGGATACGCGTCACCGAGGTGCAGCTCGAGAAAACCGGTGCCGTCGTGGAAGATGCGCTGATCGAACGAGTGGCTCACCCAGATCGACGAGGTGCGCACCACGTCGCCGCTCGCGGCATCGAGGTGGGTGGTGAGCGCCTTCTGGTGGCGCGCTTCGATGCCCCAGTCGGTGTCGGTGTTGATGCCGTGCACGAGCGCGATGCGACCCGCGCCCCACGCCATGCGCGAGGTCGCGGCGACCATCGGGTTGATCACCAGCTCGGGGGCATCGCCGGCGGCTTGGCGCGCGAGATCGAGATCGGTGTCGAACGCCATCGCGCCGTCCCACGCGTGCTTCACCACGCGCACGATGCCGCTGCGGTACTCGCCGGGCATCGGGCTCTCGAGCGTGAGCGTGTCGGTCTCGTCGACGCCGCTCGCGACGTAGATCTGATCGTCTTCGTCGCGCGCGAGGCCCATGATGCGATCGAGCATCGCGGGTTCGAGCACCGCGGTGAGCACGAAGTCGTCGCCGCTGGGCTCGAGCCGCAACACGAACGCGCGCCCGTTGGGACCCATGCTGTAGTCCTGTACGAGCACGTCGACGGCGTTGCCGAGCGGCAGCGGCACGATCTCGGGGCGCTTGCCGTACTGCGAGTCCCAGTCGTTGGGTCCGACGAGATCCTCGACGTTGGCGTCGAACGGCACGAGCAGCTCGGCGACGGTGCCGACTGGCATCGGCGGTTCACCGGTCGATTCGTCGACGCCATCGTCGGACGATCCCGACTCCGAAGCATCGCTGGTCATCGCGGTCGACGAGGGACTCTCGCCGTTTGCGGTGTTGCTGGGATTGTCGGTGCTGCCGCCGCTGCTGCCGTCGTCGGTGCCGTCGCTCGGCGAGCCATCGTCGCCTTTGCATGCGAGCAGGCTCGCGACGACGAGCGCGACCAACCTGGGGGGGAGGGTGGTGCTCATCGTTTCACAGACTATCAGCGTCACCGGCGATCGGTCAGCGCATCGCGGACTTCGGCGCAACGGAAGAACGCTACGAGTGTTGCTGGCGTAGCGCCGATCGCCAGGTCGTCATCGCGAAAGAGGCGAACACGCCGTAGCATCTCGGCGATGGAATGGACCGACGACATGCGCGTCTTCGTCGCGCCCGGCCGCGAGCTCGTCGAGGTGGTCGAGTTGATCGAGCGGCACGGCGATGGGCCGTGGCGTCCGCTCTTCGCCGCGCTCACCGACGAGCTCGGCCTCTCCTGGGAAGCCGCTCGACTCGCGATCGATCGTGTGGATGGCGGCCGCGTGCGCGCCGGTGACCCGGCCAACGAGCCGGATGCAGCGAAGGATCCGATCGCGTACCTCAGCTATCATCGCGGCACGCGCAGCGTAACCGGCCGCCGCAAGCTCGCATCGTCGGCATGGACGCGCTTGCTCGCGGCGATCGGTACAGACGCGGCGCAGGCGGTGCACGAAGCGCTCGCGAGCGCAGAGCTCGGTGCGCCGCAGCGCGAGGCGGTGGAGCTGTGGAGCGCGGCGTGGATGCACACCGAGGAAACGACGCGCGCACCGGCGTCGACCGACGCTGCGCTGGAGCTCGTCGCGCTCGCGAGCGTCGGTCCGCGCGATGACGCGATCGCATTCGAACGCGTGCTCATGCAGACGGCGAACGCGCTGGCGCGACGCCTGGAAGCGACTCGAGCCGCGCTCGGCGAGCGCCGCTATGCCGACTACCCGAGCGCGGAGTGGTTCGACGCGATTCGACTCGCGGAAGCGTCGCGCCGGCTCGCCACACTCTTCGCGGCGAACGAGGACCCCGAGCACGAGCTCGCGGCACTGCGGCTGCGTTGCGGCGTGGTCTGTTCGCTCCTGCAGCACTGTGTCGAGCGAGTCGGCGCGGCAGTGGTCGACTACTCGTGCGCGAGTCAGGCACTCGGGGATTCCGACGATGCGGAAGAGGGCCTGCGCTCGTTCGTCGCCGATGCGCAGCTGTGTCTGGGCGACGTGCTCGCCGACGGCGACGCGTACCACGAGGAAGTGTTGGCGCTCGAACAGCTCGTCCGCGCGATCGATGCGCTCGGGGATCCGACGCTGCAGGCGTTGAGAGCTCGTGCCGCGGCGCTCATCGCCGGCTGCGAGCTCGCGTGATCCCGACTCCGACGACGAGCCGCCTGCGCTATCCTCGTCGGTGCGGTGGAGAGGAGCAGCGAGCCCGCGTCGGGGGCGACGGTCGCGGAGCGGTCGGACGATTCGAGCCGCGTGATCGAGCGCGAGCCCGAGGTCGGGCCGGAGATCGGGCGCTACCTCGTCATCGAAGAGATCGGATCCGGTGGCATGGGCCGCGTGTTCCGGGCCTACGATCCGAAGCTCGGTCGCGAGGTCGCGCTCAAGCGCCTGCGGCTGCGCACCGGTGACGACCGCAGCATCGGTGCTCGCATGCTGCGCGAAGCCAAGACGATGGCCGCGCTCGCGCATCCCAACGTCGTGCCGGTGTACGACGTCGACATCGATCACGGCTCGCTCTACATCGCGATGGAGTACGTGCGCGGTGCCACGCTCAAGACCTGGGTCGTGCGCGGGCAACACGACTGGCGCACCGTGCTCGCGATGTTCGTGCAGGCCGGGCGCGGCCTCGCGGCTGCGCACGCGCAGGGCATCGTGCATCGCGACTTCAAGCCCGGCAACGTCGTCGTCGGCGAAGACGGGCGCGCGCGCGTGATGGACTTCGGGCTCGCGCGCGCGGTCGGAGGTGCATCCGACGATCCGCTGCCCGACGCGCTCGCCGATCCCGAGCTCGCCGCGTTCGACAGCGGCGGAGCGAGCAGCGATCTCGGCGCGACGTTGACCGAGCTCGGCACGGTCGTCGGCACGCCGGCCTACATGGCGCCGGAGCAACACCTCGGTCAGCCCGTCGATGCGCGCGGCGATCAGTACGCCTTCTGCGTCGCGTTGTGGGAGGCGCTCTATCACCGGCCGGCGTTCAAAGGCCGCACGCTCGCCGAGCTCGCGGCGGCGAAGCACGCTCCACCGCCGCGCCCGTCCGGCAGCAGCGGCGTGCCTGCGGCGTTGCACCCGATCGTGAGCCGGGGCTTGCTGAGCGATCCGAACGATCGCTGGCCCGACATGCCCACGCTGCTCGCTGCGCTCGAGCGCATGATCGCACGCAAGAGCCGACGCTTGTGGATCGCGCTGGGCGTCGGCGCGGCAGCCATCGCCGCGATCGCGTGGTCGCGACGCGATTCCCCGTGCAGCGCCGGCGATGCCGAGCTCGCAGAGGTGTGGAACGACGATGTGCGCGCCGACGTCGAGTCGGGCTTGCTGGCGAGCAACGCCTCGTACGCGACCTCCACGAGCGCACGCGTGATCGCAGTGATCGACGAAGACGCGCGGGCGTGGGCCGAGATGCACCACGACAGCTGCGCGGCCACGCGGATCCGTCGCGAGCAGTCCGACGAAGCGCTGGATCTGCGCATGGGCTGCCTGCGTTCGCATCGCCGTGAGCTCGGTGCTGCGATCGAGCTGCTGGTCGCGGCCGACACGAGCGTCGCCGAGAATGCGATCGATCTCGTCGCGGCACTGCCACCTTTGTCGCGCTGTGCCGACGTCGCCGCGCTGCGCGAGCGCGTGCCCCCGCCGGAACAGGCGGAAGTGCGTGCGAGCGTCGACGACGTTCGCGTTCGGCTCGGGCAAGCGCGCATGCAGGCGCGCGCCGGCCATCTCGACGACGCCCTCGCCACTGCCCGAGACGCGCGCGCCGACGCGCACGCCACCGGCTATGCGCCGCTCGACGTCGAGGCCCAGGTCGAGCTCGGCGCGCTGCTGGTCACGCTCGATCGCGTCGACGAAGCGCAGCCGCTGCTCGAGCGCGGCTTCGAGGACGCGCTCGCGCATCGCGATCTGCACACCGCTGCGACGGCGGCGATCCAGCTGGTCGATCTGCTCGCGCGCAAAGGCATCCGCGAGGACAAGACCGAGTGGCTCGCTCGCATGGCGCTCGGCCTGGCCGAGGGCGATGGCAGCGACGTGCATCTCATCGGCGGTGCCTTGCTCGCGTACGGCAACATGTACCTCGAGGGCGAGCTCGAGCACAAAGCCGAGCCGTACTTCGTCGCCGCGATCGAGCGACTCGAGACCGAGTACGGACCGGAGCATCCCGATCTCGTCGTGCCGCTGCTCTACCACGGTGAGGTGCTGGCGATGCTCAAGCGCCGCGACGAAGCCGACGCACTGATGCAGCGCGCGCTCGCGATCGCGGAGACGGCATACGGTCCCGATCATCCCCAGGTCGCGGTCGCGCTGAAGCTGACCGGCTTCGAGGCGCTCGACCAAGGGCGCAACGCCGAGGCCAAGGCGGCGTTCGATCGCGCGTACGAGATCAACGAGGCCGCGTTCGGGCCCGATCATCCCGCTGTGTTCGGCGCACTGGGGATGCGCATGGCCCCGCTCTCGCGCGAGGGCAAGTACGCAGAGGCGATCGCGATCGGCGAAGAGGCGCTGCGCAGGGTCGAGCGCAACTTGCCCGAGCTGCACTACTCGCGCGCCGCGACGATGCAGAACCTGTCGAACGTCTATCACGCGAGCGGTGACAAGGCGCGCGCAGCGGAGCTGATGCGCGAGGTCGTGCGAGTGCGCCGCGCGAACGATCACAAGGGCACGTTGGCGTCCGCGCTCTCGACGTTGGGCGAGGTGCTCGAAGAGACCGGCGAGTACGAGGAAGCCGAGCGCTCGCTGGTCGAAGCGACGCAGGTGTCCGCGGAGGCCCACGCGGACGACGGCGTCTACTATGCCGGCGCGGACTACGATCTCGCGGCGTTCCTGTACCGCCGCGGCCAGCTCGCGCGCGCAAAGGAACTGCTCGAGCGCTCGCTCGCGCGGATCGAGAAGGAGCAGACGCCCGGTGAGTTCGTCCAGGTGCGCTTCCTGCTCGGCCGCGTGTTGTGGGATCTCGACGACGACCGTCGTCGCGCGGTGTTGCTGGTGGAGCGCGCGAACGAGGCGGCCGCGCGCCGTGGCAGTGATGACGATGCGGAGCTGGTGGCGGAGACGCGCGAGTGGCTCGATACGCACGTGCTGCCGCCGCGCGA
Organism: Nannocystaceae bacterium; assembly: GCA_035550195.1. Classification (GTDB taxonomy): domain Bacteria; phylum Myxococcota_A; class Polyangia; order Nannocystales; family Nannocystaceae; genus Xiheibacterium. The sequence continues at coordinate 4,718 of DASZPU010000538.1, read as the reverse complement.
AGATCCGCTGGCGCGATGAGAGGCGGGGAATCGCCAGCGTCCAGCGAGAAGCGCGGGGGGGCAGCGGTGTCGCGAGCGCGAGCGCGTCGCGGGAGAGGGGAGACGGGTGGCTTCGAGGTTGGGCACGGTAGCTGCGTGCTCGGCTCCGTCAAGGCCGAGTCGCCTTCGGCGATGCTCGCTTTGCTCGCAGCCTTGACGGAGCCTGCGCGCGCAGCAGTGGGGTCGTGACGCACGAAAGGAGCTCACGACATGCTCACGATCTATCCGGTGATCCTCGAGACGATTGCGATGCTGCGGCCGATGATGGAGCGCATCGACAGGCACGACCGCGATCTCGGTCGGCAGCTGCGACGTGCTGCGAGCAGCGTCGCGCTCGGTGTGGCCGAAGGCATGTACTCGCGCGGGAAGAACCGCGCTGTCCGCTATCACACCGCGCTCGGCTCGGCGCGCGAGACGATGGCGTGCCTCGAGGTCGCGGTGGCGATGGGCTACCTCGATCATGCCGACGCCGCGGTGCTCGATCGGCTCAGCCGCATCGTCGGCACGCTGGTGCGGCTGGTCCAGCGTCACGCCTGAGCGCGCTTCGAAAGCGCGGGAGAAAGAGCGCCGTTTTCAAGTTGCGCCACGATCACGAGTCGGTCTTCGAGATCGCCCGCTTCCACGGGCGCTACCCGTCGGCGCTTCACGCTGGGCGCTGCGCGCTCGCGCGGCGGCGCTCAGTCCTGGCCGAACTCGGTCGGCGTCTCGGAACGGAACACGCGCAGCGTGCCGCCCATGCGGATGGTTTCCCAGTCGATCGCGGGGCGGATGAGCTCGACGCCGTCGAAGCTCGCGCCCGCGACGTAGATGCCGGTGCCTTCGCTGATGATCTCGAGCTTGCGATCCGGTCGGTCGGCGTCGCCCATGTTCAGCTCGATGCGCTCGAAGATCGGCGCGGTGATCCACCACTGCTCGTGGGCCGGCAGCGGGTACAGACCGATCGCGGCCCACACGTACCACGCGCTCATCGTGCCCGCGTCGTCGTTGCCGGGCAGGCCCGCGGGCGACGTGTCGTAGTGCTTGCGGCGCGCCCAGTCGACCCACTTCTGCGTGAGCGACGGATCGCTCCACTCCGTGAACAGATACGCGACGTGCAGCGAAGGCTCGTTGCTGTGCCAGTAGTACGGCACCGGATTGTTCTCGCTGTACTCGGGCCCGTCGAGATATGCGGCCGACATCTCGAAGTACGTGTCGAGTCGCTCGCGCGCGAGGCCTTCACCACCGAGCAACGCCGCTAGGCCGATCGCGTCGTGCGGCACCGCCCACAGGTAGTGCCACGCCGTGCCCTCGGCATATGCATCGCCCCACTGCAGCGGATCGAACTCCGCCGTGACGAACGACGCATCCGCGTTGCGTCCGATCACGAACTCGAGGTCCGAGTTGTAGAGCGCGCGCCAACCGTCGGCGCGCACCTTGAACATCTGCGCGTCTTCGTGCTCCTGCAGCGACTTCGCGAGGTTCGACAGCGCCGCATCGGCCTGCGAGAACTCCAGCGTGTTGGACACCGATGCGAGCACCACGTCGTTCGCGACGTAGCCGCGCGCGATGTAGCCCTCGATGTCCGGGCGCCCGTCGTTCGGCCGCGGCTCGTTCGCATGCAGCCGCGCGCCGCGATAGCCGACATCGGCGTCGAAGCCCGGCACCTCCAACAGGTGGGCGTCGGCGATGACGATGTCGGCCGGCGTGCCGACCATCCCGCCCGTGTAGCCGAACGCGAGCGGCCACATCGGCAGGTCGCCACCTTCCTCGTACATCCGCACGAGCGACGCCATCATCGCGCCGCTGCGATCACGCTGCACGAAGTTGAGCAGCGGATGCAGCGTGCGATAGGTATCCCACAGCGAGAAGTCGCTGTAGTAGACGCCCTCGCCCTGGTGCACCTCGCCGTCGAAGCCGCGGTACGAGTCGTCGGCCTCGCTGAACGTCGTCGGTGCGAGGAACGAGTGGTAGAGCGCGGTGTAGAAGATCTTGCGCTCGTCGTCGCTGCCACCCAGCACGCGCACGCGATGCAGCTCGTCCTCCCACGCTTGCTCGGCGGCGGCACGCGTGCCGTCGAAGTCGGTGGTGGGCGCCTCGGCGTTGAGGTTGGCCTCGGCTTCCTGCAGCGACACGTACGAGATCGCGAGCGCCATCTCGACCGTGGTGTCACCGGGCTCGAGCTCGAAGCCGACCCATGCACCGATCTGCGCGCCTTCCTGCGTCGCCGTGCCTTCCGCGAGCGCGCCCATGTCGTCCCACACGCCGTAGCTCGTCGCGGGCCGAGAGAAGCGCGCGGCGAAGTAGGTCGGCACGCCGCCGAAGCGGCTCGAGTAGCCGCCGTTCACCGTCATCATGCCGCGCACGATGCCGTCGTCCGCGAAGATCTCCACCGACGACTCCGTCGACGCACCTTCGGCGGGCCCGTAGCCGAGATCGAGCACCACCGCCGCCGCATCGGTCGCCGCATCCCAGGTGTAGCGATGCAACGCGACGCGCGTCGTCGAGGTGAGCTCCGCATGCACGCCGCTGTCGAGCAGATCGACGGCGTAGTAGCCGGGGCTCGATTCTTCGTGCGCGTGATCGAAGAGCGAGCGCGCTCCGCCGCGCATCACGGTGTCGGCGTCGACACCGACCGTCGGCGTCACCAGCACCGCGCCGTAGTCGGGCACGCCCATGCCGTTGATGCGCGAGTGCGAGAAGCCCCAGATGTGGGTCTGGTCGTAGTGATAGCCGGTGCAGTTGAGGAACGAGACCTGCGTGCCGCCGACGCCGGTGTCGGGGCCGGGCTTGATCATGCCGAAGGGCACCGTCGCACCGGGGTTCGTGGTGCCGACGCCATAGCCGAGCCCGCCGGTGCCGATGCGCGGATCGACCGACGTGATCAGCGCTTCCTCGGGCCACACGAACGGCTCTTCCATGCCGGTCGTCGAGCTGCTGCTCGAGTCGGCCACGCCGGTCGTCGTCGTGCTCGTGCTCTCTTCTTCGCCGCTGCCTCCACCACCTTTGCAGGCGATCAACGTGGAAGCGAAGACGAAGGCAGCGCGGCGCATGGCCGCCACCATATCAGATCGTGCACAGCGGTTGGCCAGTGGAGCTGCGGATCACCAGCGTCTTCCACGCCAGCATCGCGCCGTCGGTCATGTGCTCGGTCTCGAACGTGTACGCCGCGAGATCATCGGCCGCGCTCATGATGCCATCCGTGATGTTGGTCGTGTCGCGCGGTCCGCGGTCGCTGTAGATCGGTTGCTCGGCGATGATCGCGTCGCACAGGGCGTCTTCGAACACGAGCTGTGACGTGACGTACTCGGTGCCGCCCACGCGCACGGTGATGTGGATGTGGATCGTGCGCCCGCTGTACCAGCCGGGGAAGCACGTATCGAAGTCGGCGCGGCCGTTGCGGTCGGTCGTCTGCACGCCGCGGAACCAGTGCCCGGCGACCGCTTCGGGGTCGTCGAACGTGCACATCGGCGAGGCGTCCTCGCCCGAATAGAGCCCGTTGGGCGAGGTGTGCCAGATGTCGATCTCCGCGTCCGCAACGGGTGTGCAGGTCTCGTCCACGACGAGGAACGCCATGCGCACCGGCAGGCCGAGCGAGCCTTCGCTGATGTCCCTGCGGTCGAACGTCTCGGCGTAGCAGGGGCCGAGCGTCGCGGAGCACAACAGCTCGCACGGGTTGCCGATCCCGCCCGCGAACGGATCGGGATAGTCCGCACACATTGCCGCGGTGCCGCCGGTCGCCCACCCATCGATCATCGCGCACTCGGTGCCGCTCTCGGATTCGCTGCCGTCGACTGCCGTGCTGCCCGAGCCGGCTTCGCTCTCGCTCGAAGCCCCGGTCGCGTCGGCGCCGGTGCTCGCATCGGCGCTCGTCGTCGTCGTCGCGCTGCTCGAAGTGTCCGTAGATGGGCCGCCACTCGTGCTGTCGCCGCCGCTGTCGCCCTCGCCTTCGCCGGCCGCATCGTCGCCGCATCCGAACAACGACACGAGCGGCACCGCGCTCGCGGTCGCACCGATCCCACGCAGCACCTGACGACGAGTAGCTTCACGATGCGTCATGGGTCCACCTTACCCCGAGGACCTTGCGCAAGTCTTACGACGCGTGCGTTGCGGTGGCGCGCCGTTTGGACGCGGACTATGGTGCTTTGCGATGGCGGCGCGCGTGCTCGTGATCGAAGACGACGCCCAGCTCGGCGCGCAGATCGTCGAGCGCTTGGGCGCGGCCGGCTTCATCACGACATGGCTGCGCGCGGGCAAGCTGCTCGGCGCGGACGAGCTCGCCGGCTTCGATCTCATCGTGCTCGATCTGATGCTGCCGGGCATCTACGGCATGGACGTGCTCAAGCACGTGCGTGCGATCTCGGAGGTGCCGATCCTCGTGTTGTCCGCGCGCGTCGACACGAGCGACAAAGTGCGTGCGCTCAAGCTCGGTGCGGACGACTACATGACCAAGCCGTTCTGGCCCGAGGAGCTGGTCGAGCGCGTGCGTGCGCGCGTGCGTCGACCTCGGCTCGAGCGCGAAGCGACCAGCGTGCTCGAGGTCGGCGGCCTGCGCATCGATCGTGCGGCGCGCAGCGTGACGCTCGACGGGCGATCGATCGAGCTCACGCGCGTCGAGCTCGACTTCCTCGTCGTGCTCGCCGAGCGCCCGGGCGCCGCGATCACCCGCCGCACGCTGGCGACGCGCGTGCTCGATCCGGATC
>DASZPU010000537.1:0-16979 GCA_035550195.1 Nannocystaceae bacterium | reverse complement strand
TCGTCGTCGTGGGGCGGCATCGGATTCGCGACGAGCGGTTTATAGCACGAAGGCGGGGGCGCCTGTCCGCGATTGGTAGACTCCGGTTCGTGCTCCGCAGGGCTGCGCGCGTGCTCACCGTCGGCATGATGCTGGCCTGCGGCAGCAAGCCGCGTGAAGCAGAGCCGTTGCCGAGCGAGCCGCTGCCCATCGTGCCGACGGCGGAGCTCGTGGTGGAGCACGCCGGCTGTACGGTGAGCACGCGAACACCCGCAACGTGCACGCTGAGAGGAAGCGAGCGCGCACTGCGGCTGTGGATCGACGCGATCGAAGCGCCCGTGGTGGAGGTCGACGGCATCGCGGCTGCGGAGCGCCCCGTCCGCGTGGGCACGGAGCTCGAAGGCTGGCGCGCAACGGTTGCGATACCGGCGGGCGCGCACGAGCTGCGCGTACGTACAGCGACAGGCGCCTGGACGATGGAGCTGCGGGATGCACCGCCGACGCCGGTGCTCGACGCGATCGAGGCGAAGCTCCCGAAGGAGACGGATCCCGATCGCAGCGCCGCGCTGGTGAAGGTGCTCGCGGAGCTGACGCAGGCACTCCCGAACACCGAAGGCCTCGAGCGAGTCGCGCTACTTCGCCTCGCCTCGATTCTCTCTTGGGACCTCGGTCGCATGGACGACGCGATCGCGTACAGCCGGAAGGCGATCGACGCGGCGATCGAGTCGGAGCTCGCGAGCGTCGCGATCGACGTCGCGCAGAGCCTTGCGACCTTCGTTGCGGATGTTCCGGGTGAAACGAGCTGGTTGGCGGAGCTCCAACGCGTCTACATGCGCGAGTATGGCGATGGGCGTCGTCGCGTTCGTTGGCAATACGCAGTCGCTTACGAAGCCTTCGACGCCGGAGAGCTCGGAGCGGCGCTCGCCGAGATCGAGTCGTCTCGCCGACTCGCTGCGGATCTCGGCCTCGGCGATGATGAGCTCGCCGCAGCGGCACTCGAGGTCTCGCTCTACGCGCTGCTCGGGCGCACGGAAGACCAGCGTCGCATGACGACGCGAATCCTCGAGCTAGCCGATGCGCGCGCGAGCAACAACGCATGCCAGGACGCCATCGCCCTGTCGGGCATGGCGTGGTCGCTCTTGCAGGCAAGCGCAACGCGTTCCACCGACGACGATCCCGAGCGAGTCCTCGCGAGAGCGCTTGCGTACTACGGACCGTCCGGCGAATGCGGCGTTGGTAGCAACCACGATTGGTCGTTGGCCGAACAATACGCTCGCGTCTACCACGCGATCGCTGCGCTGATGCGGAATGACCTGGGTGCGCTTCGTACTCGTCTGGCGTGGCTCGACGGACGCAGCGTCGCGCCCGAGCTCCGCGGGTGGATCAGCTATCTCTCGGCCGAGATCGCGTTCTCGGACCACGATGCTGCTCGCGCGCTCGAGCACCTTGGCTCCGTCGGCCCGGATGCGGGCGACCCGACGATCATCTGGCGCGCGACAGTGCTGCGAGGACGCGTGCTCGAGCAGCTTGGACGCCGTCAGGATGCTCTCGCCGCGTACCTCCAATCGGAGAAGCTCCTCGATGAGCTGGTCGAGCACGTGGCGATCGATCAGGGCCGCGAGGGTATCGGGCTCGGGATGCACTCGGGCGCGACCGGGGCGATCGCGTTGCTGCTCGCCGAAAACAGGCTCGAGGAAGCGACTCGGATCGCTCGACTCTCGCGAACGAGAGCGCTCCGTCCGGTGGGCCGCGCCGCGCTCGTGTCGCAGTTGTCCCCTGCTGCGCGGTCGCGATATCAGGTTGAACTGTCGCGCTATCGCGAGCTGTCCGCGAGGATCGCGGCCGAGCTCACCGAGATGTGGAAGCTCCCCGCGGATGAGCGCGCTGCGATTCTGCGCAGCCACGCTGGCCTCCGCGAGGACATGCGAGCTTCGATGGCACGCGCATATGCGTTGCTCTCCGCGGAGCACCGGGAGAACAGGGAGCTCGCGAGGCCTGGCCCGCGAGAGGTGTGGCTGCTCTACCACCCCAGCGAATCCGGATGGTTCGGGTTCGCGTTCAGCCAGCAAGAGATCATAGCGAAGGAGATCGGTCCCGCTCCCGACGCGACCGACAAGACCGCGATCGCTCAATGGCTTCGGACTCCGTTCGACTCGACGCTGCAGGACGAGTCGGAAGTCCACGTCCTTGCGATGGGCTCACTCGTCGACCTGCCGTTCGAAACGCTGCCTCGCGCGAGTGGCACGCTTCTCTCGGAACGGCCGGTCGCGTACGGCCTCGACAAGCTCATCACCGAGGACGTGTCGCCGCGCGACACTGCACTCGTCGTGGGAGATCCCGGCAACGCCGACGGCGCGGGCGAGCTGCCGCGTGCGCGAGAGGAGGCCACTGTCGTCAGTGCGGAGCTCGAGCGCCGCGGCTATCGGGTTTCGCTGCTGCTCGGCGACACTGCGACGCATTCGGCAGTTGCGAAGATGCTGGGCGACGTCGACTGGTTCCATCACGCAGGCCACGGAACGTTTCAAGGAACGAGTGGCTGGGATTCGTCGCTGCCGCTCACCGGAGAAGCGCAGCTGTCGGTCCGCGACGTGCTCGCGCTGCCGCGGGCCCCACGGGCCGTGGTGTTGTCCGCGTGTGACACCGCGACTACGGGTACGAATACGGCAGCGGGCGCGATGCACCTCGCGCGAGCCTTTCTCCTCGCTGGTTCGCGTTTCGTCATCGCGTCCCACAGCGACGTGGAGGACGACGTTGCTTCGCGGTTCGCGACGGTGCTGTACACACGTTCCAGCGACCTCCGGGTAGCGAGCGGCGCGCAGCTGTTGCGCGCGACCGCCATCGCCCTGGACGCGACCGCGACGGCAGAAGCGCTGCCATTCCACGCGTGGGTTCCCTGACGGCGCGTCGCGAGCGACACTAGTTCTGTGAGCCGGTGGGTAGTTGCCCGCCGGAAAAAGACCAAGGACCGGACAATGAGCACCTTCACTCGCGGCTCTACTCTCTCCCTCCTCGCGTTGATGCTCTGCGGATGTCCCCCTCCGCAGCGTGTGTGCACGGCGTGCACGTACAAGATGGCGACGTTCACCGCCGTGCCGATTTCGGGTGTCGCATCGGCGCAGCTCAAGGCTTCGATCAAGCACGTCGGTGCGTGTCCGCAGCCGAGCTTCCCCAGCGACTGCACCGAGACGCTCACGTACGAGACTCGGTGCGCGCTGGGGACGACGGGCACGGTCACGTTGCCGGTGCTCATCGATGCCGCGGCCAGCAACCCGAACCGAAGTGCGAAGCTGAGCGTGACGATCACCGGCAATCCGACCCCGGTCGTCATCACGGGCACCATGCTTCCGACCGGATCGGGCACGCTGCCCGCCACGCCGTGCGCACCGCCCACCATCAATCCCTACGTCACGCTACCGAACGTGAACTAGTGGCCGATCGGCCGTCAGATCCGACGGGGCAGCCGCGTAGCAGCCGTTGTCATGGCTTCTTCGCGCAGCATGCCCCGTCTTCGTCGTCGGCCTCAGGCGAGCCTCTGGCAGACCGCGTTGCGACACCGTGCGTGCCGCCTCGGCTTCATCGCGGGGTTCGTCGCGGGCATCGTCTTCGTCGCAGGGCTCTCGCACTCCGACACGCGCGGCCTCGGTAGCTCCGTCGCGGCGGCATCGACCGCCCCCGCGCGCCGCTGAAAGCACCTCGTCGTTTTCGAACGCGACGCGTTCATTTTCGGGGAGCGAGACGACTCGCTCTGCGTGAATGAACGTCTCGCGCTCATTCGGCACGAACCTCACCCCGGTGGCTCCGTCGGGGGTTCCCACAGCGTCGTCACGCCGAGGCCGCCGGGGTAGCCGTACGACGACCACGAGTCGTAGCCGCCGACGACGATGCCGACGGGGTGATCGGCGCGGAGGAATTGTTGGCCGTCGACGCAGTCGCCTTCGCCGCCCGTGTCGGGATCGTCGAGGAACACCTGCGCGACTTCGTAGGGCGTGCCTGCGATCGGCGTGAAGTGATCGTCGGACACCTCGCCGAGGCAATCGAGCTCCACCGTCGTGCCCGCCTCGCGCGCGATCGTGACGAAGTCGTAGCCGTACGACGTGTCGGTGAGAAACGGTAGCTCGGTGAGCCACTGATCGATCGCCGGCACCTGGACCATGTACGGATCGCCACCGAGCGACGTGTACGGATCCGGCAGCGTGATCGTGCTGCCGCTCGCCATGAACTGCACGAGCATGAAACGCTGCTCGCTCTCCGCGACGAAGCTCTCCGCGGTGCTCAGCTCGAGCACATCACCGACCGCCGTCAACGACACCGCGTCGACGCCATCGATCGCCGGCGTCAACGTGATCGTCGTGTTCGGCTCGGCCGCCACCAGCTTCCAGTACACCGCCTCCGGTGCGGGATTCACCGCAGGCAGTCGCGCGGGATGGCGCGCCGCGACGTAGCGCGTACCCCAAGCCGACAGCGGCACGAGCTGCTCCTGCAAGCTGTCGGCGCAGCACCGGTCCCACGGGATCATCGTGATGTAGTTGCCCGAGAACACCGCGATCGGCTGGTCGGCCGAGAACCAACTCCCGGTCGCGACGTCGCTCGCGAGCGCGCCGTACCACGCATCGAACGCATCGAGCACGACGTCACCGCCCGGTGTCGTCACCGTCGTGCCGTCCTCCACCGCGATCACTGCGACGCGCGCATTCTCCGGCCCCGCGAGCGAGAGGTGCGACGTGCCGAGCGCGTGCTCCGGAAGCAGCGTGCTCGCCTCGGGCATCTCCGTCGGCGCACCGCCGACGAGGTTGAACTGCGTCGCAGTCACCGGCACGTCCGCGACGATGCGAAACGCGGACAGCTCGTTGACCCCGTCGACGAGCGACTGGTTCTGCCCGTCGAGCACACCGCCGCTGCCGTTCACCGACGTCATGCGGCTCTCGCCGGGCATGAGCACGAAGCTCGTCACTTCGCGCAACGTTCCACCATCGCCGCGCATGTCTTCGATGCGGATGTTCGCGGCCTCGCTCGCGCTCGGATTGCCGACCGCGATGCCATACGGATACGCGTAGGTGCCCATCGTCGTGTCGGGTGGAAGGTCGGCGCTCCAGAAGACGCAGCCGAGCGAGGTCGGTGGGAAGTCGCCGATCGTCGCGCACGTCGGCGCGATCGGAGGCGGCTCGTCGCCGGTCGTCGCCGGCGCACCGACGTCGAGCTTCGTCTCACCACCGCCATCGCTGCTCGAGTCGACCACGCCGTCGTCGGATTCGTCGACGCGCGTCGTCGAGCCTTCGCTGCTCGCGATCGCACCCGTGTCCGCCGATGCGCCGCCCTCGAGCCCGAGCCCGGCGTCGACGTCCTTGCACGACGCCACCGTCGCGGCCACGAGCCCCCACCCGATCAACGCGCGTGCACGCATGAAGGTCACTGCCCTGCGCACCCGCGATCGGATCACGGAAATCGTTCACGGCTCGTCGGCGAGCGGCCCCTGCTCGACGAGCAGCACCGTCGTCTGTGCGTCGTCGGGCGAGAGTCCCAGCGATTCGAGCGCGCTGCGCAGCTCCACACGCGCGCGGCGGATGCGGCTCTTCACCGTGCCGAGCGGGATCTCCAGCACCTGCGCCACCTCGGATCCGCTGAGCTCGTGCCAGTAGGTCAGCTCGATCGCGAGCCGCTCGTCGATCGGCAACAGCTCGAGCGCCGCGAGGATCCGCGCGCTGCGTTCGTCGCGACGCGCGGCCTTGCTCGGCGAGCTGCGAGGATCGACGACCGGCTCGTCGCTCGCAGCATGCCGGGCCGCTCGCACCGCATCGTAGTGATGCAGCAAGCGATGCCGCGCGATCCCGAAGAGGTACGCCCGGAAGCCCCCGCGTGCGTCGACGCGATCGCGTGCGCGCACCGCATGCAGGAACGTCTGTTGCACGAGATCCTCCGCGACGTCGGGCGCCTTGGTGCGGAAGAACGAGTAGATGCCCTGGAAGTGACGGCGGGCCAGCGCGTTGCCGGCTTGCTCGTCGCCGCCGCGCCACGCGAGCAACAGATCGAGGTCGTCGGTCACTCGCACCTCGACAACCCGGTGGCCGCGCGCGCCACCGTCTGCTGCGTCTGCAGTGCCGGGAGATCCTCCGCGCGCGCGAGCGCCGTGCGAAACGACGCACACGCGAGCTCGTGCTGTCCGAGCGCCTCCGCGATCTCGCCGCGCAACATGAAGGCCTTCGCGGAGAGCGGATCGGGCACGTGCTCGTGAGTCTCGACGATCTTCGTCGCGCGATCGAGCCACGCGAGCGCGACCTGCGAATCGCCGCGCTGGGCCTGCACCTGCGCGAGCTCGAGCAGCGGGCCGAGCAGCTCGCGATTGTCGCTGCCGAGCCGCGCTTGCTTGCGCGCGAGCGCGTCTTCGAGATCGTGCAGCGCGCCCGTCGTGTCGCCGGTGCCCGCGCGCAGCATGCCGCGGTTCGCGACCAACATGTCGACGATCGGATGCGCGGGGCCGTGGATCGCCTCCGCGAGCGCGAGCGCGGCGTCGGTGACCGCGAGCGCTTCCGACAAGCGACCGAGCCCCCGTAGACAACCCGCCTTGCCGTTCTTGATCGCCAGCAGATCGGGGTGGCTCGCCGAGAACGCCGACGACGTGATCGCCTCGGCTTCTGCGAACGTCGCGAGCCCGTGCGCGTAGTCGTTCGCACGCAGCTGCACGTTGCCGAGATCCACGAGCGCGCCGGCGACATCGGGGTGATCCGGGGCCATCGCGCGCGCCGCTGCGACCGCTTGCTCGGCATACATCGTCGCCTCGGCATAGCGGCCCGCCATGTTGGCGACGTGCGCACGCATGCGCGCGACTGCGAAGGTGTCGCGCGGCCCGAGGCCCGCGTGCACCAGCCGAGCGGCTGCCGCCTCGCCGAGATCGAGCGACTCCTGCAGGTCGCCGCGCCCGAACGCGATCGTCTCGCCGAGCACCGTCATCGCACGGATCGCGTGCTCGTCATGGCCGCGCTCCTCCGCGGCGATCCACGCGGCCTTCGCGACCGGCTCGGCATCGTGGGGGTGTCCCGCCGCGACCAGGGTCATCGCGCGCTCGAGCAGCGCACGACTGCGCATGCGCGACGAGCCCACGGCCTCCGCTTCGTCGACGAGCGCCGTGGCTTCGTCGAGTCGTCCCGATCGCCGCAACCATCCCGCGCGATCCAACAGCGCGAGCACGCGCGCGACCTCGTCCGCGTCGTCGCCCGCGAACCATGACGTCGCACTCTCCTCGCGACAGCTCGCGGCCGATGGCAACGCACCCGCCATGCCGACCGCGACCGTCACCACGCGGAGGTCCGCCTGCGCGAGCACGCCGAGCAACGCCTCGACGCGCTGCAGCTGCGCATCGAGACAGCCGATGCGCGCGGCCGCGACCTCCGCACCGATCGCGCGATCGATGCGCTCGGCCACACAGGTCGACTCGCGCTCCTGCGCCCACTCGCGCACGAACGTGTCGATGCGACCATCGACCCACGCCGCGGTGTCGGCCGCGAACACGGCCCCGGTGGCGAGCAGCGCGTGCTCGATGGGCGCACGCGCGTCCGTCCACAGCTGCGTCGCGCTCGCGGCCGTCGCCGTGCACGCGGCCCTGCGCCGGGCATCGAACGCGCGCCACCCGACGAACGCCACGATCGCGATCATCGCGAGCACGACTGCAGCGATCCGTCGTCGTCGCGCGACGCGAGCGCGCGCGAGCGCCTCGAGCAACGCCGGCATGTCGGCGAAGCGCTGCGCCGGAGCCCATGCGAGCCCGCGCGCGCACACCTGCAACAGCGCGCGGTTCGTGCCCCGACGATCGCTCGGCAACGGCGGCCCCGCGCGCTTCGCCTGCGCGAGCTCGGTCGAGGTCGCGCCACCGAACGGGCGCTCACCCGCGAGCGCACCCCAGAGCGCGACGCAGAACGCGTACTGATCCGTGCGCGCATCGATCGCGCCGCCTTCGTGTTGCTCGGGAGCCATGTACGCCGGCGTGCCGGCGGTGGTGCTCGAGCTCGCGGCCCGCGGTGACGGCGGCGACACCGGCGCGCGCGCGAGCCCGAAGTCGAGGATGCGACAGCCGCTCGCGGACACGATCACGTTCGACGGCTTGAAGTCGCGGTGCACCACGCCGTGCGCGTGTGCATGCGCGAGCCCGCGCCCGCACTCCGCGAAGCGTGCGAGCACATCGTCGGTGCTGCGCGGCGCGGCGACGAGCCACTGCGCGAGCGTCGGGCCTTCGACGTACTCCATCACGATGAACACGACCTCTTCGTCCTGCGAGACGAACGTGCCCACGTCGTGCACCGCGACGATGTTGGGATCGGCAAGCTGCGCGAGCGCCTGGGCCTCGCGCACGAGCTGCTCCTGCGCGCTCGCGTCCCCGTCGGCCTCGGGCCGCACCAGCTTGATCGCGACGCGCCGCGCGAGCTTCGGATCGAAGGCGAGATAGACGCGGCCTTGCCCGCCGCTGCCCAGGCGCTCGAGGATCACGAAGCGGTCGAGCTGCGACTGCGCAGGCTTGCTGCCGAACAGCCCCGCCTGCAGGCGGCCCCACACCTGCTCGCGCTCGAGCGCATCGAGTCGATCACGCGCGCCGATGAGGACGCCGACCTCGTCGAGCTCCGCCACCCACGCATAGCGTAGCGCTAGTTCACGTTGGTCGACGAGAGCAGGTACACCGGACCCGGCAGCGCGAGCGCGCCGCCGCGTTGGATGCGGATGTCACCGGTCGGCATGACCGTGACGTTGGTTTCGGCGCAACCGGTGCCGACGATGTCGCCGGTCTGGTAGTTGACGACCGCGCGTCCGTCGAAGTCCGCGACGCTCCAGATCGGCCCGCGCATGCTGAGCTCGATCGCGACCGGATCCCCCATCGCTCGATCCTGCAGCTCGCCGACCTTCGTGTACTCGCTGCCGCGCGTCGCCCAGGTCTGGATCATGCGATCGCCACGGCACACGACCAGCGCGCCGCTGTTGCGACCGTTGACCGAGATCGTCGTGCCCGCGCGTCCGCCCAACCTGCCGGCATCGAGATCGATCCCACCTTTGATCGACGCGAGCGTGGTCGGGTGCTCGCACACCGGGATCGCCGCGAGCTCGCTCGGCGGCTCGTCCGGCCGCACGTCGTCGGGATGGCGCGTCACCAGACCCGCCGCGGAGTACACGTGCAGCGTGCCGTCGGCCCCGAGCACCCACGCCTTCGGCGGATCGGGATCGTCGGCGGGAATCTTCCACGACTGCAGCCCCGCGAACACGTCGCGCGGCGACTCGACGTCGATCACCGCGGCGACCTGCGGCGTCGCCTCGGGCACCACGCTGAACGGATACGGGAACACGTCGTCGCCGTCGAAGTGGGTCGGATACGGGTTGCACTCGTCGGGGCAGTTCCACACGTGCACCGGGCCGACCTCCGCATCGCAGCGCGCGTCGTCCTCGAAGTACATGCTGCGCAGCCACGCGAACCACGGCGCGAGGTCGACGAACACGACCTTGTGCTCCCAACGCGATGCGATCACCGCGTAGCCGTTCGCGGCGACGATGTGGCTGAGATCGCCGCCGTGATCGAAGTGCGTCGCAGCGTCGGCGAGACAGTCACCGCCTTGGATGAGCGGAATGTCGCCGAGCCCCATCACCCAGTGATCGTGGGGGCTGTCGCGATAGCCGTTCGACACCGCGGAGATCGACGTCGGCGTCGCGATCGGCAGGTCGATGTAGCCGAGCAGCTTCATCGCGCTGAAGCCTCCGCCGTTCGGCAGGCCGACGTACCACCACGTCGAGCTGCCGTTCGCGGGGAAGTTGCCGTGCATCGCGAACACCGCGAGCTTGCCGGTCTGATCGTCGGTGTCCCACAACGTCACGAGCGCGAGCTCGTTCATCGTCGTCATCGCGACCGCAGTCGGCGCGAGATTGTCGGGGAATCGGAACCCGACCTCGCTACCGCCCGGCACACCATCGGTGCGCGTGCCGAGCGGACCGACGAAGCCGTCGCGGAAGAGCGTCATCGCTTGGTTGGCCCAATTGCCGGCGAAGGGCGCACGGGCGAGCGCGAACGGATGCGGATCCGCGAAGCCGAGGCTGGGCCAGCGCGACGACGCGAGGTCGGGATCCGGATGCGAGCCACCCGTGGCGGGCTGTGGTCGCACCGCGACGCGCTGCATCTCCCATGCATGCGTGAGCACGCGATCGACACCCGGATCGTTGTCGTCGTCGGGCAGATACACGACGTTGGCCGACACGCTGCCGAACGTGTCGCTCGGCTGTGCGCAGTCGTTGCTGCAGCTCGGCGGACCGAACTCGTACGTGTGCATCGTGCCGTCGCCACCGCAGACCATCGCGGGATCGACGGGTGGCTCCCACAGATCGGGACGTTCGTCCGGCGTTGCGTCGTCGTGCACGTCGGCCCAGCGCGGCCCGAGTCGACAATCGATCGTGTCGCGATCCCACTTCCGCGCCTGCGCGATGTACTCGTCGACATCGATCGCGCCGCTCATCGGATCGACGATCCGACCGCCACACGCAGCCGTCGGTCCATCGTCGCCGCCACCGCTCTCGTCCGCGGCGCCCGACGAACCCGCGGACGCATCGCTGCTCGACGCGGCGGCGCTCGCCCCCTCGCTGCCGCCTCCGTCGGCCATGCCACCACCTCCTCCACCGCATGCGGCCGCGAAGCAGGGGACGAGCAGAGCGCGCAATCGTGCAGAACATGCGGCCATGGCGAGCCATCCTGCCCGCACGCGGCCCGATCGGATTTCCGATCTCCGTGCCGTACTCGAAAAAGAAGGCGGCCCACGTCAGAACCCCGATCGTGGCGTCGTACGGATGAACGGCGGGAACGACAGGACGTCCCGCACGAGTCAGGCAGGCTCACCCCACCCTGGCGATGACGACGACGGTTCACGTCGTCCGCAGCGAGCTGTGCCCGCCCGGTACGGCCTCGTCCTCCCGGACACCGTGACCGTCGTCGCCGTCGCCTCCAATTCTCGGGATCGTGAAACTGCTCGCCGTCTGCTCGACCCCTGCGATGTCCCGACCCGCACCGCGCCGCTTCGCGAGCTACAGCCCCGAGCTGCTCGCAGTGGTGGATGCGGTGCGGAGTGTCGGCATCGAGTTCGGTGACTGGTACGTCGCACCCGGTCCTCGCTGCGAGGCGATCTGCGGACACATCCAAGTCGCGAACCGACATGCGGTCTCGCGTCTGCTCGAAGCACTGCTGGACATCGGAGCGGGCATCGACGTCGACGTCGAACCTGCGACCAACGATCCCGCGGGACGTTGGGCGATTCGCGTGCGCGCTTATCCGCTCGATCCCGGCTGATCCCGTCGGATTCTCGACGGATGCACGCCGCGGCAACGCGTCGCAGCGTCAACGCCGACGCGGTGACGCGACACCAGCGTCAGGGCTTCGTGTCCCCATGCGCTGCGCCGTGCATCGCGAATTCCCTGGTGCCATCACGATTTCCGCGGGCCTCACCGCAAGCGCGTCGATGGCATCGACGTTGCTGGTTGTACCGACCATGAGCGCGCGCGCCTCGGAGCCTGTGCCGACCTATCCCACCCAGGGCCTCGACGATCTGATCAGCGAGCTCGGTGAGGTCGAGTGGCTCGGGCCCCAGCTCCGCGAGCGCGCGCAGGATCCGTTCTTCGCCGCGGCGCGGCGTCACGATCCTTCGGTGCTGCAGCGCTTGCGCGCGTGGACTCATTGAGCGGCCCGACGCGACGCGAGCAGCTCCGCGAACGACCGCCCGTCGAGCTCGCCATCTCCTAGACCTGCAGCGCGTAGATCGGCGTCGTCGATCGCACCCGATTGATGCGCACGTGCGAAGAAGCCGAGCAGCGCGTGCCCGGTGGCGGCGTCGTCGAGCACCGCCGCTTCGTCGGTGGCCGCGACGGCGCGCGCGAGATAGCCGGACAGTCGCGCCGATGCGGCGGGCAACGCCTCGCGATAGAAGCGGAAGCAGCTGGCGAAGCGCACCGACAGCTGTGCGGGATGCAGATCCCAGCCTTGCACCCAACCATCGACGAGCGAGCGCTGCACGTGCTCGTGGGACAGCCGCCACGCTCGCCACACCGCTTCGCGGTTGACGAGATCGTGAGCGTCGTCGCGCGGATGCGGCTCGACCGGCAGCACGTTGGTCGAACCATCGCAGAGCTGCACGCCGGTGCCCGCGACCCCGAGGGTCATCAGCCCGCGCGCGAGATCGCAGACGCGGTGATCGATCGATTGCCACGCGGCGGTGACGTTGCACGACGCGGTGAAGTCGTAGACGCCGAGCGCGACCGCGACGAGCCGTGACCCACCGGCGCGCACGAGCAGCGGGAGCTGGAAGCGGCCGTTGCGATCGAAGAGCACTTGGCTGACCTCGACCATGAACTCGAGCGGCAGCGCGAGCGCGGGCAGTCCGAAGCGCTGCTCGACGCGCGCGAGCAGATCGCACGCGACCTCGACGTGCTCCACCACCTGCACCTTGGGCAGCGTGATGCGGAAGCCGGGCGGCAGTCCGCCGAGCGCGTCGACCAGCGTGCCCACGAAGCGCTCGATGGTCGCGATCGATCGGCGCGCACACGGATCGGTGAGCGGCTTGACGCGGATGCCCGAGCACGCGCTCGCCTCACCGGCCTTCACCGCCTGCGCGAGCGCGCGTGCACAGCCGTCGGCGTCGGCGTCTTCTTCGGCGTCGGGACGGATGCCGTAGCCATCCTCGAAGTCGATGCGCAGATCCTCGATGGGCTCGCGCTGCAGCTTCGCGCGCACGCGCGCGTGCACCGTGCTCGCGAGCGCTTCGTCGTGGATGCCGAGCGCGCGCGCGAGCTGCCCGGGGTTCTCGGCGTACGTGTCGAACATGTCGCGCGCCGCCTCGCCGAGCCGCACGAAGCTGTCCGCGCGCATGCGATGCGCACCCCAGTAGAGCGTGTGCAGCGGCTGACGCAGCGCGCGCGCGCCCACGAAGTGCCGTGCGAACGCATCGTTGGCGGCGTGCAGCCGCGCGAGCAGGTCCTCGGCTTCGTCGACGAGCGCCATCAGCTACCGCGGTAGGTCGAGTAGCCGAAGGGCGACAGCAACAGCGGCACGTGGTGGTGCTCGTCGGGCCGCGTGATCGCGAACTCGATCGCCACCTCGGGATAGAAGCACGCGCGTCCGTCCGCGGCGAAGTAGTCCGCGACCGCGAAGCGCAAGCGATAGGTCGCGATGCGCAGCGCACCCGCGGCGAGCAGACCTTTCACGCGTCCGTCGTCGTCGGTGGTGCCGCGCGCGAGCTCGCGGAACGCATCGCCTTCGCGCAGCTCGAGCCGCACTTCGATGCCGCGCGCGGGCTTGCCGAGCGTGGTGTCGAGCACGTGGGTGGTGAGCGGCCCGGCCGGATTGCTCATGCGGTCAGCTTCTCCAGCCGCAGCCTCGTGATCTTCGCCTGCTCGGCCGCGGCGATGGCGAGCTCGGCATCCGGATCGTTGCCCATGCGTTGGTGCAGCAGCGCGAGCATCTCGGCCGCGCTCTTGCCGGTCGCGCACACGACGAAGATGTGGCCGAAGCGCTGCTTGTACGCGATGTTGCCGTCGCGCAGCGAGACGAGCGTGGCTTCGCCGGCACTCTGCACGCCCGACTGCTCGCCGCTCGCCCACGTCGCAGTGTCACCGTAGCGCTTGCGCAGCTCGTCGATGTTCGCCCCGATCTCCGGGTGGTGCGTCAACGCCTCGCGCACGTCGTCGGGGGCGACAGCGTTCCACACGCGATCGGCGGCCGCGAAGAGCGTCGCGTCGTCACCGAAGGGACGCGCCGCCAGCATGCCAGCGACCCACGTCGACGATCCGCAGCAACGCACCAGCGCAGCGCGAGCATCGGCCTCGGCCTGCGCATCGAGCCAGGCCGCGACGCTCATCCCCCGCGCGCCTCTTCGCGCGTGCCGTACACACGCAAGCGACTCACGCCGCCGTCGGGATAGATCGACAGCCGCACATGCGTGAACGGACCGCGCTGCACGATCTCGTCGCGGAAGAAGTGACGCGTGTGCGGGGTGAGCTTCGTGTCGGGCAGCACGCCGCGCCACGCCGCCGACGCATCGACCAGCTCGGTCAGCGCAGCGTTGGGCGCGTAGATGCCTTCGAGCGAGCACGTGTCGGGACAGTTGCCCTTGAAGAAGTTGGTGTCGATCTCGATGAGCCCGACGCTGCCGGGCGCACCGAGCCGCACAATGATCCAGTCGAAGCCCGGCCCGCGACGGCGACGCGTCTCCCAACCGCCGCCCATGTTCACCGAGCGGCCGGGCAGGATGAGGTTGTTCATCGGGCCGAAGAACATGTCGCTGCACGCGAGCGCGAGCCCACCGGATTTCACCGCGACGAGATCGACCTCGCCCTGCTTCAGCTTCGGACGGATCTCGTCGTCGGCCGCGTCGGCGCCCCAGTCGGGATCGACGTCACCGTGCGCACGGAAGCGTGCGACGCCGCCGTCGGGATAGATGTTGAGGCGCAGATGCGTCCACGACTTCGGCCACGACTCGCCGTGGCTGATCGGGAAGATGTTCTGCGAGCCCGGTCGGATCGGCATCTGCGGCAGCAGCTCGAACCACTCCATCTTCGCGAGCTTTTCCAGCGGCGTGTCCGGCGTGGCGCGCAACGCATCGACCGACGCGAACGGCGGACTGTTGCCGAGGAAGTGGTTGGTGTCGATGTCGAGCACGCGCACGCGCCCCGGCGTGCCGAGCTTGATGACGCACCAATCGTGACCGGGGCCGCGCTTGCGCCGGCTCTCCCAACCATCCATCAGCTTGCCGCGATCGGTGTACTCGTCGGGCAGGAACACGCCGCGACCGGGCTTGAGCAGGTTCTCCTTCGGTGCGAAGAACTCGTCGTTGGCCTGCAGCGCCTGTGCGCCGAGGAACTCGTCGGCGAGGTTGACCAACCCGGTGAAGGTGGCGGCTTGCAGATCCTTGGCGCTCATCGATCCCCTCGATCGCGGTGGAGCAGCGGACGGCCATGTCCCGTCCGCGCGCCCGCTTCCCCGATATCGTACACGATGGCGCCCCGCAACCACGTGCGGTGCACTTCGCCGCGGAGCGTGCGGCCGAGATACGGCGAGATCGGGTGACGGAAACGCAGTCGCTCGGGCTGAAGCGTGAAGGTCGCGTCGGGATCCCAGGCGATCAGATCGGCGTCCATGCCCGGCGCGATGCGACCCTTGCGAGCGGCGAGCCCCGCGAACGCAGCCGGGCGCGCGGACAGCCACGCGAACAGCTCGGGGAGCGTCACGCCACGCGCCGACGCTTCGCACCACACTGCGGCGAGACCGAGCTGCAGCGACGCGATGCCGCCCCACGCGGCGTGGAAGTCTCCGCGCTCGCGGCCTTTGAGCGCGGGCACGCACGGCGAGTGATCGGTGACCACGAAGTCGATCGCGCCGTCACGCAGGCCGGCCCACAGACGCTCGCGATTCTCCGCCTCGCGGATCGGTGGCGCGCACTTGAAGGTGGTGTCGCCGTCGGGCACTTGCTCGGCGGACAGACAGAGATAGTGCGCGCAGGTCTCGACGGTGAGCGGCAGACCTTCGGCTCGTGCGGCGCGAATCTGCGGCAGCGAGTCGGCCGACGACAGATGCACCACGTGCACGGCGCACCCGGTCTCGCGACACAGGCGGATGAGCAGCGCGATCGCAGCGTCCTCCCACTCGTGCGGGCGTGATTGCAGGTAGCCGCTGTACTTGCGTGGGTCGGGCTCGTGCACGTGCGCACCGAGATCGAGCTCGGCGTGCGCGAGCAACGGTGCGTGCGCGTCGCGTAGCCGCAGCATCGCGGTGCGCAGCTCGGCCTCGCCGACGTCGGGAAACTCGTCGATGCCCGAGTGGATCATGAACGCCTTGCATCCGAGCGCACCCGCGCGCACGAGCGCGGGCAGATCGTCGGCGTTGCCGGGCACGACGCCGCCCCAGAAGCCGACGTCGATCGCGAGCTGCGGAGCCGCAGCCGCCAGCTTGATGCGCAGTGCCTCGGCGCTGGTCGTCACCGGGATGCAGTTGAGCGGCATGTCGACCAGCGTCGTGACCCCGCCGGTCGCAGCGGCGGCCGTCGCCGTGGCGAAGCCTTCCCAGTCGGTGCGTCCGGGCTCGTTGATGTGCACGTGCGTGTCGACGAGCCCCGGCGCGAGCACGAACGGATCGAGGTCCTCGACCGTCTCACCGCGCGTGTCGTCGTGCGCGCGCAGCTCGACGATGCGCTCGCCATCGACGACGACGATCGCCGGAATCACCGCATCGCCCGTGATCACACGCGACGAGCGCAGGAGCGTTCGGGACATGCGCGCATCATATCAGGGCGTGAGCACGGCCTTCGCCAGCGCTTCACCGAGTCGTACGAAGAACGGGAAGCTCACCGTGTCGTATTCGTAGCGGTCGTCGTCGAGCACGCCGTCCGCGTTGACGTAGAGCACTGCGGTGACGGCCATCGCACGACCGCTGCGGCCATCCTCTATATAGGCGTTGTCGACGTGGAAGCCGAACGCGCGGCCGGCCTTCGACACGTAGCGCAGGTGCTGCGCCGGCACCACGCGCGCGACGCCCTCGCGCATCGGCTTGTAGCGAGCCTCGGGCGCGAGCTCGGTCATGTCCGCGACGAGCACCTCGCGGTGCGCGGCCGAGATGCCGAGCTGCGCGACCCCGGGTAGATCGGGCCGTGCGAGCGCGAGCGCGAGGCGATGCAGGTCGCGCAACGTCACCGCGTTCTTCGCAGTGAAGTCCATCGCGCCGTCGATGCGCTTGCCCTTCACGCGCCGCGCTTCGCCGATCTGCAGGCCCGCGCCGACCAGCGGCGCCGGCAGCTCGAGGTCGCTGGTGCGCTGCGGCACGATCACCGCCGCGCTGTCCTTCGGGCGCAGCTCGAGCTTCGCGGTGGTGCGCCGCACCGCTTCGTCGTCGACGTCGTACATGCGATGACGGACGCGCACCGAGTCGAAGCCCATCGCCCACGCCAGCTCGTTCTTCGCGCGGTGACCGACGAAGTCGTAGAGCCGGTTGAACGCGCGGTTGTCGG
>DASZPU010000536.1:0-5118 GCA_035550195.1 Nannocystaceae bacterium | reverse complement strand
GCTCGCGCCGCAACTCGCAGGACGAGCACGAGTAGGAAGGGTTCCGACCGTTAAACAGCCCCCGAGCGCCTCCGGTCGCGCCTCGGCCGAACCACTTCAGCGTGGTTCGCGCTCGCGACGATTACTCGGACACGCTCCTAGTGCGCCTCAGTGATGCGCGGCCAGCCACGCGGCCGGCGTATCCGGCTCCGCAACTTTGTCGGGGTGCTCGCGCCAGAACGCAGCGGCTTGCTCGGCGAGCTCGCGCGCGCGCACGCGATCACCACCGGTGTCCCACAACGCGCGCGCGAGCAGGAACTGCGTCTCGGCGATCGCTTCGGGCTGCGTGCCTTCGCGTGATCGCAACGCGTGGGCACGCTCGGCGAACGGCAATGCGGCGGTCGCATCACCGCGATCGAGCGCGATGGTGGCGAGCCCGACGAGCGGATGCGCGAGCGTCGGATGATCCTGGCCGAGCGCGCCCTCCCAGATCGCGATCGCGCGGTGATAGAGCTTCTCGGCACCCGCTGGATCGCCGGTCTTGATGAGCGCGCCCGCGAGATTGGTGAGCAGCGCCGCGACGGAGGGATGCCGTGCGCCGAGCGTCGTCTCGAGCCGCGGGAGTGCACGCGTGTAGATCTCCACTGCGCGCGCATGTGCTCCGCTCGACACCAACGCCGTGGCGAGGTTGATCTCGCAAGTGGGCACGTTGGGATGATCGGGCCCGAGCGAGTGTTGCATCGCCGTGCACGATTCTCCGTAGAGCTCCGCGGCGCGTGCGTAGTCACCCTGCATGAAGATCGCATTCGCGAGGTTGTTGAGCGCGATCGCGGTCTCGGGGTGATCGCGGCCCAGCACCTGCTCGCGGATCGCCAAGGTGCGCTCGTGCAGCGCCACGGCTTCGGCGTAGTCACCGCTCGCGAACATCACGTTCGCGCGCGTGGAGAGGTGGTTGGCTTCGCGCGCGCCGGTGGGATCCGGTGCACCGGCGAGCAGCACCTCGGCATGGCGCGACCAGTAGAGCCCTTCGTTGGGCCGCGCGAGCCGGACCCCGATCGCGAACGCCAGGTTGTCGGCGGAGATCGCCGCTTCGTCGAGCTCACCGGCCGCGAGCGCGATGAAGTAGCTCTCCGCGAGCTCGCGCTCCGCCTCGTCGAACTCGCCC
The DNA here is from genome assembly GCA_035550195.1 of Nannocystaceae bacterium. GTDB lineage: Bacteria > Myxococcota_A > Polyangia > Nannocystales > Nannocystaceae > Xiheibacterium. The sequence continues at coordinate 3,974 of DASZPU010000536.1, read as the reverse complement.
GCACTCTCGCGCGCGTACCCGAGCCGGCGGTGCGCAGCCGCGATCAGCGGTGCCCAACCCAACGACTCGGCCTCGTCGAGCGCGTCCCGCGAGAGCGCGGCCGCTTCGCCGTACGCACCCGCGGCCGAGGTCGCGGATGCGCGCGAGAGCACGCTCCGGATCGCGCGTGCGCGTTCGCGATCTGCTTTCGGCAACGCCGGCATGCGCGTCAGCACGTCGACGTCGCGACACGGTTGCACGGCCGGTAGCGAGGCGACGGCTCGGACCGCGTGCTCGACCGCGCGTGCGCCACCTTGCGCGAGCAGATCGATCACGGCAGCGGTGTGATCGTTGCGTTCGTCGAGGCACCAGCGCGCGCGCTCGACGAGGTCGGCGCTCCACCGCGCATCGAGCTCGTCGATGCACACGGCCGTGCCCGCGTCGCGCATCGCAGCGGCGTGATCATCGAGCCACGGCATGACGCGTTCCGCGGTGTCCGACGCATACGGAACGCCCGAGCCGACGAGCCCTTCGCGCAGACGATCGCGCTCGGCGGGCGTCCATGCGGACGCGAGGGCCTCACCTTCGCGCGCGCATCGGGCCTCACCCTGTGCGTGCACGGCCGCGCGCACACCGAACGCGCTCGCGACCACGAGCGCGACGGCGACGGTCATGACGACCGCGCGTCGTCGGCCGGCGCCGGCGCGACCCTGCGCGAGCGCGCCCGACAACGCGGCCATCGAAGCGTGGCGATCCTTGGGGTTGCGCGCGAGCCCGCGCCGCACGACGCGACGCAGCCAGCTCGGCACGCGTGTACCTCGTGGAAGCGGCTGCAACGAGCCGGCGAGCACGTTGGCGGCGAGGTCGGCGAGCGTCTCGCCCGTGAACGCGCGCTTCGAGAACAAGGACTCCCACAACATGACGCAGAACGAGAACTGATCGCTGCGCGCGTCGCAGGGCAGGTTGAGCCACTGCTCCGGTGCCATGTAGCCGGGCGTGCCTGCGCGCGCGCTGTGCTCGGCTGCGTGCGGTGTCGGCGTGCGGCCACCGACATCGGTGATCTCCTCGCCGTCGTCGGCGCGCGCCGCGATCGAGCGCGCGAGCCCGAAGTCCATCAAGCGCACGCGCGTGATCGTGCCGTCGGCTTCGGTGGAGAGCATCACGTTGTCGGGCTTCACATCGCGGTGCACGAGCCCCGCTGCGTGTGCCGCCGACAGACCCGCGGCGACGGGCGCGAGCACGTCGAGCACCTCTCGCCACGATCGCGTCTGCGCGCGCATCCAGTCGCCGTAGGTGGGGCCCTCGATGAACTCCATCGCGAGCCACACGCGATCGTCGAGGGTGCCCACGTCGTGGATCGCGACCACGTTGGGGTGTGCAAGCCTCGCCAGCGCCTGGGCCTCGCGCAGCATGCGAGCCGCGCGGTCGTCGGATCTTTTGGTATCGCCGCGCAGCACCTTGATCGCGACCTTGCGATCGAGCTCGGGATCCCACGCGGCATAGACGACGCCCATGCCGCCCGCGCCGAGCCGCGCGAGCACGACATAGCGGCCCACGACCGCGCCGCGCGACAGCTCGAGATCGTCGCCGTGCGAGCGCGATGCGCCCGGATCGCCCAGCAACGTCGTGGACGCGGCGCTCGTCGGCGGTGACGAGTCGAGCAGTGTCGACAAGGCACCCATCATCGCATGGCCTTTCGCATCACGGATCCACCTGCGCCTGCGCATGAGCAAGGACCCATGACGCATTCGCGCATCTTCCCGCCGATCGCGCTCGCTCTCGTGCTCGGCTGCGGTGCGGCCGGTGACGACGCGGCCGACGAAGGCACCGGCGACGCCACCAGCGTGGGGGCGACCACCGACAGCACGCTCGGCACGAGCGCGACGACCGACGCGCCCACGACGACGATGGCCACCACCGCGCCCGGCACCGAGGGCAGCGAGAGCGCGGACACGAGCGCCGAGGAATCGAGCAGTGACGACGGCGAGCCGCCGCCGCCCGATCCGTGCATCGCCGACGACAGCTGTCCGCCCGGCGTGTGGATCGAAGTGACGCCGCCCGATCTGAATCTCGATGCAGTGGAGTTCGGACCCGGTCCGGTCGTCGTCGATCCCGGGCACCCGAGCGATCTCTACATGGCCGGCGGTGGCGATGGCGTCTGGAAGTCGAGCGACTACGGCAACACGTGGACGCGCATCAACGACACGATCGGCTACGTCCCGATGGGGCTCGTGATCGCGGTGGCCGGCACGGAGCCCGCGACGGTGTGGATCGCCGGCTATCACGTCGTGTATCGCTCGCACGACGGTGGCGTGACATTCGAAGAAGTACCCAACGAGCTGCCGACCGAGCTGTACTCGATCGCGGTCGATCCGTACGACGACGATCACCTGGTGAGCGGGTTGCACGAGGCCGACGGCATCGTCGAGTCGATCGACGGCGGCGATACTTGGACTTCGGTGACGGGCGCGGGCTTCCCCGCCGGCGGAATCTCCTGGTATCCGTTCTTCCTCGACGACGGCGATGCACAGAGCACGCGGGGGTCGTGGTTCGCGATCGCACAAAATGGTGGCAGCGCCACGATCACCCGCGATGGTGGCGACAACTGGGTGGTGCCGCCGGGCATCGACGGTCTGCAGCACGCGCACGGCAACGCGCAGATCCACCAGCGCGGCGACACGATCTTCGCCGCGGGCACTGGCGGTCCGGGTGGCGGCGTCTATCGCAGCACCGATGCCGGTGCGAGCTTCACACGCGTGCTCGAAGGCGACATGGGCATCACGTGGGGCAGCGAAGACAACGTCTATGCGATGTGGGGCTGGGCGTGTGCCGACTGTGATCTCGGTGCGAAGTTCTCGACCGCGCCGCTACCGGGCGACACGTGGTCGACGCCCGAAGTGCCGGCCGATCTGATCATCGGTGCGAATCACATCGCGGTCACCAGCGACGGCACGCACACCGTGTTCGTCGGCACGATGTGGTCGTCGGGCGTGTGGCGCTACGTCGAGCCGTGAAGGAGGCACCAACCGCATCCTCTATACCGCGAGCTGGAACGATGGGCTGTGGGCGATGAAGCTGCCGTAGCAATCTCGCGGCAGATCGCCAAAGATGATCGCGTGCGTCGCATCGCACTCTTCGCGTCGCTGACCGCCTGCACGATCGTCGGCGATCTCGGGCGCGACGACGCGTCGGGCGGCGGTTCGGGCAGCGCGAGCGAAGGCGGCAGCGACGACGACGGCGGCATCGACACGAAGCTGCCCACGTTGCCCGAGCTCACCAACGTACGCGTGCGGCTGGTCGGCGACGCGGCCAACGTCACCTTCGATCCGTTCGACGGTGCGGTCGACTACCGCATCTATCCGCTCCCGCCCGACGACGCGATCGACGTGCGCGCGGACGGCAGCATCGTGGTCGATCGTGCGATCTATCGCTGCGCGGGTCGACGCGAGGCGCTCTACATGCTGCGCGACACCGTGAATCCCGATCCCGGGTGGAACGACAACGCGGCGGGCGGCACGTCGATCGTCGCGCGCGACGTGGTCGGCTTCGTGCGCAGCGAGGCCGACGGCGAGCTCGGGCACGTGTTCCTCGAAGCCGGCGAGGGCCGCGTTCCGGTGTATGCGCTCGGCGATCCCGATCGCGCGCGCGAGGATACGCAGGCGTGCGGGCGTCCGGTGTTCGCCGCGACGCGATCGAAGCACTACACGCTCGACGTCGGCGAACGCGATGCGTTGGTGGCCGCGCGCTGGCGCGACGACGGCATCGCGTTCTACGTACCCGAGGTCGCCGATGCGTCGACGCGGCCGGTGTACGAGGGCACGTTCGGCGACGACCAGCGACTGCTGCGTTGGATCGACGGCGCCGAAGCGAGCGCGCGCGGCAGCGGCACGCGCATCTTCGACGTGCTGGTCGAGCCACAGGAAGGCACCGCGCCGCTGCGCCGCGTGCATCTCATGCCGTACTGCGCGCGCGCGCACGACGAGCTCGTCGCCACG
>DASZPU010000535.1:0-13242 GCA_035550195.1 Nannocystaceae bacterium | reverse complement strand
CGGTGGGCCAGCGCGTGTTCGTCACGGACGTCGGTGAGGGCGCGCGTCCACTCGTGCTCTTGCACGACGTGCTGCAGAGCGGGTTCGCCTTCGATCGCGTCGCGCAGACGCTCGCACTCGCGCGCCGCGTCGTCGTCGTCGATCTACCCGGGGCGGGCGAGAGCGATCGGCCCGAGCCCGAGCACGCCGAAGGCTACGCGCCGCGCTGGCTCGCGGCCCGCGTCGCGAGCACGCTCGCGGAGCTCTCGCTCTCCGAGGTGGACGTGCTCGCGCAGGGCTATGGCGCAACCGTGGCGTTCGCGCTCGCGCTCGCGCAGCCCGATCTCGTCGCGAAGCTGATCGCGATCGCACCGCCGCTGTCGGGCATGCACCTCCCGCACGAGCTGCGGCTCGCGACGCTGCCCAAGGTCGGCGAGCTCGCGTTCGAGCGCGCGTATCGCCGCGCCGATCTGCGGCGCACGATGGGCACGTGGTTCTCGAGCCCCGAGCTCGTCGACGAGCTCGCGATCGACGTGTGGTGGGATCGACTCGGTCGCCAAGGCGGCTACGCGGCTGCGCGCGCGATGCTCTTGCAGCTCGCACAGCTCGGTCCGCTCGCCACCGCGGCGCAGGGGCTGGGCACGCCGACCTTGCTGCTGTGGGGCGATCGCGATCGCGTCGTCACCACCGGCGACTGCGAGCGTTGGCGCGGCCTCTTGCCGCACGCGGAGGCGGTGGTGATCGAGGGCTGCGGGCACGCGGTCGCGGAAGAGCGACCCGATCGCGTGGTCGCCGAAGTCGAGCGCTTCACAGGGTCGGTGCATGCGTAGCGTCTTGCTCGCGCTCGCCTGCTTCGTGCTGGTGTTGCTGCGATCGAGCTCGGCATCCGCCGGCAATCCCGATCTGCGCTGGCGCACCATCGAGACCGAGCACTTCTACGTGCACTACTTCGCCGGCGAAGAGGAAGCCGCCGAGCGCGTCGCCGCGGTGGCCGAGCAGGCGTATGCCGAGCTCACGATGGCGTGGAGTCACCGCGTCTTCCTGAAGGTCCACATCACGCTCACCGACAGCCAGGACACCGCGAACGGCCGCGCGACGGCCGTGCCGTTCCCGCAGATCATCGCGTACACCACCGCCCCCGAGGCGCTCAGCGTGCTCGAGGGCTACGACGATTGGTTCGACATCCTCATCACCCACGAGCTCACCCACGTCGTGCACCTCGACACCGTGCACGGCATCTCGCGGCTCGCCAACGCGTTGCTCGGCTTCGGTGTGCTGGGCAAGGTGACGTCGCCGAACATCCTGCAGCCGCGCTGGATGGTCGAAGGCATCGCGACGATGGAGGAGTCGCGGCTGTCGAGCCAGGGCCGGCTCAACAACGCGATGTTCGAGGGCTTCATGCGCATGGCGGTGCTCGACCGCCACTTCCAGACGCTCGATCAAGTGAGCAGCGGCGCACGCATCTATCCCCACGGTAGCAGCGTGTACCTCTACGGCTCGCACTTCATGAACTACATCCAAGACCGCTACGGTCACGACAAGCTCACCGAGCTCTCGCACATCTACGCGACGCAGATCGTGCCGTTCGGCATCAACCGCGCGGTGCAGAAGGTGCTCGGCATCGACTGGCAGCAGCTCTACAAGGAGTTCAAGGAGTTCGTCGTCGAGAAGTACGAGGCGCAGTCGCGGCGCATCAAGAGCCGCGGGCTGCGGCAGGGACGACGCATGACGTTCTCGGGCGAGACCACGCGCTATCCGGCGTGGTCGGCCGACGACGGCTGGATCTACTTCTACAAGGCCGACGGACACAACGAAGAGGGGCTCAAGCGCATCGCGAGCAGCGGCGGTCGCATCCGCGAAGGCCGGGGCATCGGTCGTCAGGGCGTCGACGTCGACGTGCAGCACGTGATCGACATCGAAGACGTCGCCGAGGCCACCTTCGTCGGGGCGACCGGCGACATCGTGTTCGATCAGGTCGGCGTCTACGACCAGCGCTATCGCTGGAACGATCTGTGGCGCTACAACGGCGGCGATCCGAAGGATGCCGAGCAGCTCACCTTCGGTCTGCGCGCGAGCGAGCCGCACGTGTCCTACGACGGCCGCACGGTGGTGTTCCGCCGCAACGACATCGCCCAGAGCCGCCTCGCGTTCCTCGACATGGCGAGCGGCGAGGTCACCGAGCTGCCGCCGGTGTCGCGCATCGGGCAGGTGTACACGCCGCGCTTCTCCCCCGACGCGAAGAGGGTCGCGTACTCGGCGTGGCGCGAAGGTGGGTACCGCGACATCTACGTCTACGATCGCGAGAGCGACACCACGGAGCGCATCACCGCCGATCGCCACATGGATCTGTCCCCGAGCTGGACGCCCGACGGTCGCCACATCCTGTTCTCCAGCGATCGCGACGGCGTGTTCAACATCCACGCCTACGACGTGGCGACCGGCGAGGTGCGCCAGGTGAGCAACGTGCTGGGCGGTGCGTTCGAGCCGATGCCGAGCCACGACGGCACGCGCATCGCGTATCTGGGCTACTCGTGGTCGGGCTTCGATCTCTGGGTGATGGAGCTGGACGAGCACGACTGGTTGCCGGCGATGCCGGCCACCTCGGCCTTGAAGGCCGCAGAGGATCCGAAGCCGGTGCTACCGGGCGCGCAGCCGCTGTCGGCGAAGAGCAAGCGCTACCAACCGATCAAGACCATGTATCCGCGCGTGCTCGCTTCGGGTGCGCTCGAGACCATCGCGAGCTCGGCGGGCAGTGTCATCGGCGTGGAGACCGGCGTGTCCGACGTGGTGGGGCTGCACGCGATCGCCGGCAACTTCACGTACCTCACCGACGAGCGCGTCGCGGTCGGCGGCGTGTCGTACTCGCTCAAGCGCTTCTTCCCCAACTTCAGCTTCTCGTTCAATCGCAGCTACTCCCACCGCACCGCCAACTCCACGCGCTACATCTACGATCGCACGCCCGCGCAGGGCGACATCTACCAGGTGCGGGGCTATCGCGAGCGCAACACTCGCTTCGCGATCGACATGGACATACCGGTGCTGCGACAGGCGCGGCACGAGGCCAACTTCTCCGCGACCTACCAGTTCCAGCGCATCCGCAACCTCGACGCGAACGACGAGGGCATCGATCCCAACGCGCCCGCGGCTGCGCGCCCGGAAGTCGGCGATTTCGCGTCGCTCGCGATGCGCGTGGCGTACTCCAACGAGTTCGACGCCGCGAACCGCTTCGCGTACGGAGCCGAGCGCGGGCGCGCGGCCTCGGTGACGATGACGATCTTCGACAAGCGTCTGGGTGGCGACTACGGCGATCTGCAGGCGTCGTTCCTCTACCGCGAGTCGATCCCGATGCCGTGGCGCGGGCACCAGTCGCTGGTGTTCACGCTGCGTGGCGGGGCATCGGCGGGTGGCATCGCGCGACGCGGGGCGTTCTGCGTCGGCGACTACACCTGGGGCTCCGACGTGTTTCGCGATCTCGTCGCACGCACGCCGACCGGTTCGGGTGGGTGTTCGCTGTTGCGCGGCTATCCCGGGCCCAACAACCCGCAGAACAAGGACATCGTCGCAGGGCGCTACTTCGGCATCTTCAGCGCGGCGTATCGCATCCCGCTCGTCGACGTCGATCGCGGCATCTCGACCTTGCCGGTGTTCTTCCAGCGCGCCGGCATGATCCCGTTCGTCGACTACGGTGGCGCCTGGAGCGGACCGATCCGCTTCAAGGACTTGCTCGCCGGCGCCGGCGCAGCGCTCTTCTTCACCTTCCGATTGGGCTACGCCGAAGGCATCACACTCGCGGTGCAGTACGCCCACGGCTTCGACGACACGCTCGGCGTCGACTCGATCCGTGCCGTGATCGCGGGCAGCTTCTGATAGGCTCGCGTCGATGGCCGACGCAACGTGCGAGCACTTGAAGGCGCTGCACTCGATCAAGCAGCCGCACGCGCGGCAGTGCGACGAGTGCGTGAAGATCGGCGCACGCTGGGTGCACCTGCGCACGTGCCAGGAATGCGGCGGCACGCACTGCTGCGACAGCTCGCCGAATCAGCACGCCACGAAGCATGCGAAGGCGAGCGGTCATCCGGTCGTCGCTTCGGCGGAGCCGGGCGAGCAGTGGGTCTACTGCTATCCCGACGACGCGTTCGCCGAGTACTGAGGCGACGCGCGGCCGCCGACCGTGTCGAAGTGCCACGCATCGCGGGTGCGATCGCGGGCGCGGCGTTTTTGCGCAGCACGTACACCGCCGCGGACGTGGATTCCCGCTTGCCACCGACGTGCGCGCGAGCTAAGCGTCGATGATGCGCACCTTCGCGTGGGTCACGATCGTCGCTGCGACTCTGTCACTGTGCATCTCGTCGTGCGAAGACGACGACGGCAACGGCCTGCAGTGTCCCGACGAAGAGGAAGGCGAGGAGCACGGCGAGCACGGTGAAGAGGAAGGCCCGATCGGTACGCCGTCGGGCGCCACGTGCCCCACCGACAATCCGCCGACCTACGAGAGCTTCGGGCGCGAGTTCATGACGAAGTACTGCACGCGCTGTCACAGCAGTGAGCTGATGGGCGACGATCGCATGTGCGCGCCGCTCTATCACGACTTCGACACGCTCGAAGGCGTGCTCGTCGTCGCGGAGCACGTCGATCAGTACGCCGCCGCCGGCCCGGACTCGACCAACACGCGCATGCCGGAGAACGGCCCGACCCCGACGCTCGAAGAGCGCCAGACACTCGGTCAGTGGCTGCGCTGCGAGATCGACAAGATGTGAGTCGCGCGGCCGGGGACGAGGCGCTCGGAAGGCCGCTGAAGGCCGTTCCGAGGGCCTCCGCAGCCATGTAAGGTGCGGCAGCGCACGCCGTTTGTCCCGCGATGGCGGTGTCAGAACGCGAAGCCGACGTCGACGGATGCGCGGGCCCACGGTCCGATATGGGTGGCGGGGCAGGCTGCAGCGAAGGTGCAGATCGCGGGGTCGCGATGCAGCATCTTGCCCCACCGCAATCCGATCGACGCGCCGAGGAAGAAGGTTCGACCGAAGCGCCAACGCAGGCCAGCCGAGATGCCGGGGATGATCGTCGTGGTGGCGAGCCGCGCGTTGGCGCCGAGCACCGAGTGTGCGACGCCGAGATCGGCCTCGGCGAAGAAGCCTCGGAATGCGCGGGGCGCCCACACGGCGAACGACACGGTCTCGGCGAAACCTTGCAGGTGGGCGTAGCCGGTCTTGGGCACGGCGTACTCGAAGCGCGCACCGACGGTGAGCAGTCGATGCACCGCGCGGTCGTAGCCGACGCCCACGGCGACGCGCGGCGCGTTGACGATCGGGCTCACGAAGATCGCGTTCTTGGGCTCCCGCTCTTTGCGAGTCGGAGCCGCGGTGGTCGACGCTTCGGTGGGCGTGCCCGCGAGGGTCAGCGAGAGCGCCAGGATCGCCACCGTCACGGCCGGCCAACGGAGCGAGTGCTCCGCTGCTTTCAGGTGCTCGTGTCGATCGCGACGATCACCGCATGCAACCCGCTACCGGAGATCGGATACGAGACCGATCGATTGCGCATCGCGACCGACTTCGACGATCGGATCTGCGATGCGACGCTGCAAGCGTTCGACGATCACGTCGCGAGCGTCGAGGACGTGCTCGCGACGCCGACACGCAAGGATCCGATCGTCGTGTATTGGCTCGACGACGTCACCGACTACTGCGGCGAAGGGCGCTACGGCTGCTTCTTCCCCGGCACGCGCGTGCTGTTCTCGACCGGGCCCAGCATCACGCACGAGATCGTGCACGCAGTGCTCGACTCGACCGCACGCACGTACTTCGTCGAAGAGGGCATGGCCGAGATGCTGTCGGGGGTGGACGTGTGGTACCGGCCCGATCCGAAGCACGACAATCCCGCGAACGAGCTGCGGCTGACGCCCAGCGCCTATCGCGACGGCAAGCTCGACTATGCCGCGGCCGCGCACTTCATGCGCTTCGTGTACGACACCGAAGGCGACATCGCGATGCGAGCGCTCGCCGACACCATCATCGACGGCGGTGATGCCCACGCGATCGAGGGCACGCTCGAGCACGCGTTCGAAGCCCCGATCGAGGAGATCGAGGAGCGCTACTTCGGGCAGTCGCACACCTACTACCGCGGCTTCGCGGCGCAGGAGATCGCGCTGGCCGAGGAGCTCAGCGCGGGGCTCGACATGCGGCTCGATTGCGACGACGGCGAGACGCGTGGCCCGCTGATCTCCGGCGGCGGCGGGCTCTACCGCGTGCGCCAGGTGAAGATCAAGCGGGGTGGTCTCGCCGACATCGAAGTCGATGGCGACAGCGATGGTTGGATCGACTTCTTCGATCCGACGTCGAGCCGCGGCATCGTGACGAATTGGGCGATGCCGCGGGCCGACGTCGATCCGCACGCGCTGCACCTCGTGGCCGGCGATCGGGTGAAGCACCAGCTCGAGCCGGGCACGTATCTCGCGGTGTTCGGCGCCGACTCCGACGGCACCGAGCTGTCGCTGAAGCTGTCGATCCCTTTGCCGCCGCCGTCGCAGCCCGAAGAGTCTAGCGGGCCAGAGTGAGCCAGCCGTCTTCGATCGCGAGCGCGGTGGGCTTGGTGATCGCGTAGCTCTGCGTGCCGAGGTGCACGGTGCACTCGTAGTCGCACTGCACGTCGACGTCGCCGTGCGCAGGCACGACGCGCGCGCGCGACGTCTCTTCGGTGCTGACGCGCACGAGGTGACGCGTGCCGTCCTTGTTCTGCAGTCGCACGGTCTTGCAGGTGAAGCAGGAGTAGTCGCGCTCGGGGCGGGAGTGCGCGGCGAGGGCGGTCCACACCAGCTCGCGGCCGAGCCACGCGCTCGCGCCGGCCAGGAGCACGAGCACGACGACGAGGCGGATGCGCGCGCGTCGACGATGGCGCAGCGCGGGCGCGAGGCCACGCGACTGCGCCTCGCTGCGCGCGCCCTGGCGGCGGAGATCGATGCCGAGCACGTTCTCCGCGTCGCAGTACACGCAGCGCGCGAGCATGCGATCGCTGTCGGGCAACGGGGCCGCGCACACGCGACAGCTCCAGCTCGCGCCCGCGCGCGAAGGCGGGGTCGCGCCGAAGTCGAGCGTGACCAGCCGCAGCGCGCGACGGTTCGCGAAGTAGGCATCGAGCGCGACCGTGACACCGGCGAAGCAGGCGAACGCGAGGCCCGCGGAGAGCAGCAGGTCGCGACCGAACGGATACGGCTGCGACTCGCGCAACACGATGCGCGGCAGCTCGTCCTCTTCCTGGCCGTTCATGATGACGAGCGTGATCAGCACGGCGAGCGCGAGCGGCCACGCGAAGCGCATGACGATCGCGCCGAGTCGCAGCCAACGTCCGGCCCACGCCGCGCCGGGTTGATCGAGCAATCGTCGGATCGTGCGCTCGTGTCGGGCCGCGCCGCGCACTTGTGCGTGGGCACGGATCCGTTCGCGGAGCTGCGTCGGCATCTCGACCTCGCGATCGCAGAAGCGACACTTCACGCTCGGTAGATCCGCGGGCGTCGCCGCGCCGCCGCAGCCCGGGCACCCGATCACCTCGGGCGACGACGGGGTCGGGGGCTCGCTGCTCTTCGGATCCTCGGCGAGCGCGAGCAAGGTCTGCGCGAGCAGGCGCAGCGACTCGATCTCTCCGCGTGCGACCGCGCTTCCGAGCACGCGCTCGCCGACCTTCAGCTCCCAGGCTTCGGCGTGCAGCCGCTGCGCGAGCACACCGAGCCGCAGGAAGCGGAGGATCGCGGCGAGCATCCGCAGCATCGCGCCCGCATCGGACTTCTCGTTCTGCTGGACGACGACGCTGCCGAGCTCCCGCCACGCGATCGTGACGCCGTCGTGGGGGCCACCTTCGATCTTCACGCTGCCGCGCGTGAGCACGAGATCGCTGGGCGTCTGCTTCTGCGCATCCTCGGCGCCTTCCGACGCGAACGCCATGCCGACGATCGCGAGCACGCCGAGCGCGAGCCCGGGCAGGAGCGCGAGCATGCCGAATACGTAGTCGAAAGGCTCGCCGAGCGTCTCCTCGGCCCAGCCGCCGATCCAGCCGGGCACGGCGATCCAGGCGAAGAGCAGCACGAGCGACGGGAGGAACAACGCCGACGCGCGCAGTCGGCCGAGCACCGCGCTGTTGCCCAGCTGCAAGGGGATGCGCACCGGTGTCGTCGCCGTCGTCATCGTCCGAGTCGGGCAGCAGCGCGCGCGAGCGCGTCGATCAGCTCGGGCTCCGCTCCGAGTGCGCCGGGCACGAGCTCGATGCGCGTGGTCGGATGATCGCGAGCGATCGTCGCGACGAGCTGTGGGATGTCGCGCTTGATGTGGTTGCCGCCGGGCGAGAGGAAGGCCGCGATCACGCGCACGTGCGGGGTGTCTTCGTCGGCGAGCTGCGCGACGAGCTGCGGGAGGCTGGGCGCGAGGTGATCGAGGAACGCGAGCTCGATGCGACGCCCGGGCAACAGCTCGCGGGTACGTGCGAGCGCGTGGTCGAGCGGCGCACGCCAGTCGGGGTCGGGGCTGCCGTGGGCGAGCAGCACCAGCGTCGGCGCACCGCCGATCTGCATGCCGAACGCAGCGAGCTCGGCCGCGAGCGTAGGCGCGCCGCCGTGCAGCTCGAAGTGCGAGAGCTCGCGGCGCAGATCGTACTCGCGGCGCAGTCGCTCGAAGCCTTCGGCGTGCGCGGCCGCATCGGTGAGTGCGAGCGCACGCAACGGCGCGCGGTCGCGCTCGATCGGATCGCAGTGCCGCAGCACCTTCGTGCGCAACGCGAGCGCGCTGCCCTCGAGCGGCGCGATCACGGGCTCGACCGTACCGAGCACGTCGCCGCCCTGCCAGCTCGCGGCCACGCCCAGCCACTTCGCGAGCGCGTCGTGGATCATCCGCGTGCCGCGGAGCTTGCCCTCGAGGCTGTAACCGGCGATGTGCGGCGTCGCGAGTCGCACGCCCGGGTGCACGACCAGCGCGGGATCGAAGCGCGGCTCGTGCTGCCACACGTCGAGCACCGCGCGGCCACGGATGCGCTCGAGCCAGCCGCGCAGCGCGGCTTCGTCGACCACACCACCGCGTGCGGTGTTGACCACGAGCGCGCCGCGGGGCAGGGCGGCGAGTCGGCGCGCGTCGATCATGCCGAGCGTCGCATCATCACCGTTCGTGGTCAGCGGCACGTGGAGCGTGAGCACGCGTGCACGCGGGACGAGCTCGTCGAGCTCGATCAGCGGGATCGTGCGCGCGAGCTCGACCAGCGTCTCGTCGTCGGACAAGCCGTGCGCGCGGCGACGTGCGAGCGGCGGATCACAGGCGAGCACCTCGCATCCCAGCGATCGCAGCCGTGCAGTGACGCGACGGCCGACTTCCCCGAGCCCGACCACGCCGATCGGTCCGCGCAACGCATCGGCATCGCGCTCGAGCGCCTGCACGTGCACGATCGTGAGCACGTACTCCGCGACCGCGGTCGCGTTGCAGCCCGCGGCCGATGCAAACGCGATGCCCTGCGCGCGCAGCCACGCGACGTCGACGTGATCGATGCCTGCGGTCGCGGTGCCGACGAAGCGCACGCTGCTGCCGGCGAGCAAGGTTTCGTCGATGCGCGTCACCGTGCGCACCAGCAACGCATCGGCGTCGGAAACGGTGTCGCGATCGATCGCGCGCGCCTTCACGAGCCGCACCTCGCCGAAGCCGCCGAACGCCTCGGCCGCCCACGGAATCGCGTCGTCGACGACGAGCTTCACGACGCCCTGCGTCGAGCCGCGTGGCGCCGCACCGTGAACAGGTACTCGACGTTCTCGAGGTGCCCGATGCGTCCGACCTTCTCGCCGCGCGGGTTGTAGATGCCGATCTTCGCGCCGACGTAGCGCGTGTAGGGGATCTCGGCGATGTCGACGTCGCCGTGGGGCGCGAGCAGCTCGAGCAGCTGGTCGCGGGTCAGGTAGCCCTCGTTGTTGAACGACACGACGAGGTGGCGCACGTCGAGCGCATCGAGCAGCTCACGCAGCGCGCCGACGATCTCGCGCTTGCGGTTGTACGCGCTCGGACGCTCGCGACAATCGACGCGCTTGCACGCGACGCCGTACACCTCGGGGCGATCCCAACGCACCAGCGTCTCCCAGACGTGGTAGTTGCCGAGGTAGCTGTGCTGGTTGTAGGGCGGATCGAGGTAGGCGACGTCGGCCGAGTGTGCCTTCGCGAACGCGAGCGCATCGAGGCCGCATGCGGCACCGGGACCGGGCAGGATCTTCGGTAGACGCAGCTCGAGCCGGCCGAGCGCGCGCGGGGCCCAGCGCTTGAGGTAGGCCATCTGCACGCCGGTGGTGGAGTCGACGCGATCGGCGGCCTCCATCAGCGACACCAACGCGATCGCGCGCAGATCGGGCTCGAGCGCGAGCGTGTCGATGCGATCGCGGATCGCTTCGATGCGCGCGCCGTTGTCGGGATGGAAGTAGCGCGAGCGCTCGCAGAACGTCTCGGTGAACCAACCCGCGGCGGGCTCGGTGTCGGCGAGCTCGGCCAGGAGCGCACGTGCACGGGCCTCGTGCACCGTCGCATCGGCCTGCACGTAGCAGCACGCGAGCGCGTGCGCGTAGGCGTTGTGATCGTTGGCGGTGACCTGGAAGCCGGCGCCCTTCAGCGCATGGCCGACGCGCGCGGTGCCGCTGAACACATCGAGCACACGCTGCGTCTTCGGCAGCGCGCGCACGGCCTCGACCAACGCCGGGACCAACACGCGCTTGCTGCCGATGTACTTGATCATACGGCTCGCAGTGCGACGGCGATCACGTCGGCGTGGCCGCGCAGGCGCTCGAGCAGCTCGTCACTGGGCGCGCGCTCGAGGCTGATCGTGGCGCACGCGGTCTCGTGCGCGGCGAAGATCACGTTCTGCATCTGCTGCACGTTGAGCTGTTCCTCGCGCACGAGGCCCAGCACCGTGGCGAGCACGCCGACGCGATCGCGATGGCGCACCACCACGGTGAAGTTGGCGACGCGATCACGATCGAGATTCACCGCGGTGCCGACGTGGCCGGTGCGCAGGTACTCGTCGATGATGCGCACCGCCTCCGCGGCGGTGGCCGATTCGGCCTGATCCGTGGATGCGCCGATGTGCGGCGTCGCGTAGATGCCCGGCAGCTCGCGCACGCTCGACAGGAACTGCGCCTCGGAGCCCGCGGGCTCGTCCTCGAACACGTCGAGCGCCGCACGGATGCGGCCGGCCTTCACGGCGTCGGCCAAGGCTGCGTCGTCGACCACGCCACCGCGTGCGGTGTGCACGACGATCGCACCGTCTTTCAGCAACGCGAGCTCGCGTGCGCCGATGAGGTGGTGGGTCTTCTTGCCGTAGGGCACGTGCACGCTGACGACGTCGCAGCGGCCCAGCATCGCGTCGAGATCCGCGGCGAGCTCGACTTCGTTGTCCGCGGCCGCGGCGGCGGTGAGCATCGGATCATAGGCTTCGACGACCAGCCCGAATGCGCGCGCCCGCATCGCGACCTCGCGGCCGATGTGGCCGAAGCCGACGAGGCCCATGCGTCGACCGTGGAGCCCGCGCGCGTTGCCGTAGCGCTTCTTGTTCCACATGCCGCGCTGCATGTCGTTGACCGCCTCGGGCAAGCGGCGATCGAGCGCGAGCACGAGACCCATCGTGAGCTCGGCGACCGCGATCGCGTTCTTGCCGGGGCAGTTCGCGACGAACACGGCATGACGATTGGCCGCGGCGACGTCGATCGTGTTCACGCCTGCGCCCGCGCGCACGACCAGCCCGAGGCCGGGCGCGGCGGCGAAGGCATCGGCGGTGACCTTCGTGGAGCGCACGACGAGGATCTCCGCGCCGGTCGCTCGCAGGACCTCGGGGAGATCGTCGGCGCCCAGCTCCGGTCGGGCATCGACGGTGACGCCGAGGGCCGCGATCGCCGTCACACCGGCGGGTGGCAGCTTGTCTGCAATGAGCACGCGCATGCTCCATCCATAACACGGCTGGCGATACGCGGCGCAGGGCGGTATGCAAGAGCGAGCCATGGGGCGCGCGCAGACCTGGGCGGTGCTCGCGATCGCGACGCTGATGGCGGCGTGCGATCGCAGCGACGTGCGCGGGCCCGCGGAGGATCCCGCTGCGGCGGCCGCCGGCTCCGCGACGCAGCGCGATCCTTCACAGCAGGGCACGAGCGCGCAGGGGATCGCGCCCGTCGTCGCCGCGAAGCCTGCACCGCCGCCGAGCCCCACCGATGCGGGCGCGTGTCCGGAGCGCGATGCCGACGATGTCGGTGTGCTGGTGTCGCCGGCGCGTCCGGTCGCGGGCGCGCCGCTGGTCGTGCTGGCCGCGACGCTCGAAGACGAGAGCATGCTCGCGCTGCGCATCGAGCAGAACGACGCGCCCGTCGCTGCGAGCATCGTGCACGAGCGCGGCGTGCCGGCGGCCACGATCGCGCGCATCGAGTCGGCGCCGAAGGGCACGCTGAAGGTGATCGTCGGGCGCAGCGGCACGGGCCTGCGCTGCGCGACCGTGAAGGTCGAAGCCGGCGGCAAGTCGCGCGTGCGCACGCCCGCACCCGACGCGGTGTGGCCCATCGATCGCAAGTGGAGCGGCGCCGAAGAAGCGCTGTACAGCGCATGGGTGCGCGCGCTCTTCCATGCGCCGCGCGGTGAAGAGCTCGCACGCAAGGCGTTGCACGAGGTCACCTCGGATCCCGCGCGCAATCTCTTGCACGATCATCTCGGCTGGGACGAGGACGTCGCCGACACCAAGGTCGGGTTGCATCTCAAGCCCGACTGCGCCGACACCCCGTACTTCCTGCGCGCCTACTTCGCGTGGAAGCGCGGCTTGCCCTTCGGCTTCCGTGGTTGCTCGCGCGGTGCACCGGGCAAGGCCCCGCGCTGCGGCAAGCTGCGCACCGTCGCGAGCGCGCCCGACGGCAGCGACGGTAAGAAGCCGGGCGAGCTCGGCGTCGTGCAGAAGTACTTCCGTCGCACGCTCGCGTGGGGTGTGCACACCGGCAACGGACGCACCGCGTTCGGCGACGACGCGACCGATTGGTATCCCGTCGCGTTGTCGCGACGCG
Source organism: Nannocystaceae bacterium (assembly GCA_035550195.1). Lineage (GTDB taxonomy): Bacteria > Myxococcota_A > Polyangia > Nannocystales > Nannocystaceae > Xiheibacterium. The sequence goes on along the minus strand of DASZPU010000535.1, from coordinate 227 downwards.
GCCTGCGACCGGGCACGATCTACGCCGATCCTTATGGTCACGTGTTCGTGCTCGTCGAGCTGATGGATCCCGACGGCGCGGAGCCGGGCGTGCTGTATGCGATCGACGGGCAGCCCGACGGCAGCATCACGCGCAAGCGCTTCTGGGAGGGCAACTTCCTGTGGAACCCGGATCCGGGCCTCGGTGGCAGCGGCTTCAAGGCCGCGCGACCGATCGACGTCGTCGGC
>DASZPU010000534.1:0-1989 GCA_035550195.1 Nannocystaceae bacterium | reverse complement strand
TCGCTCGCGGCCGCCACGACACGCGACGCGCGCTGCGATCGCGTGGCGCTCCGGCGCACGCGCGCACGTGCGTCACACCTCGTGCGGATGCGGACCCGCTGGCGCTTCGGCCGGCGTCACGTGCGGTGACGCGACCGCCGTCACCGGAGGCGCAACGTCTTCGAGTGAGCGCTGCTCCGCATCGACGCCGAAGAACCACGCAACGATGCCACCGCCGCACATGATCGCCGCGCTGCCGAAGTAGGCGAGCGCGAGCGGCGTGCGCGTGACGACCTCGCCGGTCGCAGGATCCTTCGCCGCACCGATGATCGCTCCGAGGATCGCGGGCGCCATCGCACCGACGCCCTGCGAGATCGCGAAGAGCAAAGCGATCGACTGCGCGCGGATCTCCACGGGGAAGATCTCGCTCACCGTGAGATACGCCGACGAAGCCGCAGCCGACGCGATGAAGAAGATCGCGCACCACAGCATCGTCTGCGTCTCGGCCGTGAGCAGATCACGGCTGAACAGCCACGCCGTGATCGCGAGCAGCCCCGCGGCCGTGCAGTACGTGGCGGCGATCATCTTGCGGCGACCGATCGTGTCGAAGAAGCGGCCGATCACGAACGGCCCGAGCAGGTTCCCCGCCGCGAACGGAAAGATGTACCAACCCACGCTCTTACTCGGCACATCGTAGAAGTCGCGCAGGATCAGCACGTACGTGAAGAAGATCGCATTGTAGAGAAACGACTGCGTGATCATCAGCGACGCGCCGAGGAACACGCGGCGCAGGTACTTCGTCGCGAGCACGCGGCCGACCTCGAGCAGACCGATGTCGTGGCGTTGCAGCACGATCGCGTGCGCGGGGTCGACCTCGGCGAGCACGACACCTTTCGCGTGCAGATCGGCTTCGATGCGCGCGACGGTCTGCTCGGCGTCCTGGTCGTGGCCGTGCGTGAGCTGCCAGCGCGGGCTCTCGGGCAGGAAGGTGCGCAGCGGCCAGATCGACAGCCCGATCACCGGACCGAGCAGCAACGCGATGCGCCAGCCCCAGTCGATCGGGACGATGCTCGGATCGAGGAGCACGAGCTGCGTCGCGGCCGCGATCATCGCTCCGCCCCAGTAGGTGCCCGCGACCGCGATGTCGACGCGGCCGCGGTACTTCGCCGGCGTGAGCTCGTCGATCGCGCTGTGGATCGCCGCATACTCGCCGCCGATGCCCATGCCCGCGAAGAAGCGCGTCGCGACGAAGAACCACGTCGTCCACGACAACGCCGTCATCGCATTCGCGATCAAGTAGAGCGCGAGCGTGACGATGAACAGACGTCGTCGTCCGAGCTTGTCGGCCTTGCGCCCGAAGTAGAGCGCACCGACGACCTCACCGAAGAGAAACACGCCCGCGCTGATGCCGATGATCTCCGCGCTGAGGCCCAGCGTCTCGTCGCTGCGCAGCGTGTCGCCCATCGCACTCGCGAGCCCGATCTCGATGCCTTCGAGCACCCACGTGATCCCGAGCGCGATCACGACGCGCCAGTGGAACCCACTCCACGGCAGCCGGTCCATCCGCGCCGGCACGAGACTGCGGATCGTGATCACCGCGCACAGCGTGCGCGGCTCGAAGCGCGTCGCAACCTATCTCACCACTCGTCTTCGTGGATCGTCTCGTCGCTGATCTCGGCGCGCACGCGTTGGCCCGCGTGGCCCTTCGCCTGCACCGACTGCACGAACATCGCCCACGGTCCGCCGTAGTTGATCCAACCCGCGTGCGATACCTCGACGACCTTGCCGAGGATCGTCACGCGCAGTGCCACCGGTGGCTCGATGCGCATGCTCTTCTGCGACCAGTACGACAGCGGGCTGCTCCAATAGGTGTCGATGGTCTCCCAGGCATCGTCGCGCCGGAACGTGTGCGCCTTGTAGTGGGTGGCCATCGCTCCGTTAACGATGACACGCGGACCAACGTTGCAGCCACTGGAGGAAGTCCTGATAGGCCGGATCTTCCAGATTGTG
>DASZPU010000533.1:0-2914 GCA_035550195.1 Nannocystaceae bacterium | reverse complement strand
CCGCGTGTTCGAGCCGTTCTTCACCACCAAGCCGGTGGGGCAGGGCACCGGGCTCGGGCTCGCGGTCTGCCACGGCATCGTCGAGTCGCTCGGCGGTCGCATCGAGCTCGACAGCGAGGTCGGGCGCGGCACGACGGTGCGCGTGTACTTGCCGGCCGCGAGCACCGCGTTCGTGCCGACGCAGCTGCCGGCCGCGAATCGCAGCGTGCTCGCATCGAGTCGTGGCCGCGTGCTCGTGATCGACGACGAGCCGCTGCTCGGCTCGGCGCTGCGACGCATGCTCGAGCAGGACCACGAGGTCGTCGTGATGACCGATGCCGCGCAAGCGCTCGGCGAGCTCGCGGCCGTGCGCGACTACGACGTCGTGCTGTGCGATCTCGCGATGCCGGGGATCACCGGCATGGACATCTTCGAGCAGGTGCGTGCGCGCGATGCGAAGCTCGCCGACCGCTTCGTGTTCCTGACCGGTGGTGCCTGGTCCCCACGCACCCGCGAATTCCTGGAAGGCGTGACGAATCCCCACGTCGCCAAGCCGTTCCAGCCCGCCGTCCTGCGCGAGATCGTCGCGCGCACCGTCGGCCGTCGGGTCCGCGGGGGGTGACGGGCGGCCGGTGGTGCGCAGCGGTTTGCGCGTGCGCAGCCGCTCATCCGCAGGGCCGTAGACCGAACCAAGACAATCGGGAGCCCAACCAGGACACGTCGGCCGGGCGGCCCGGCGCTACGCTCCAACAATGGCGGTAGCGGCCTTCTTCGCTTCCCACTGGCTTCTCTCGGTCTTCTTCCAGAGCTTCTTCCACCACCGCTACGGCGCGCATCGGATGTTCACGATGTCGAAGGGGTGGGAGCGCTTCTTCTACCTCGCGGCGTACGTCTGCCAGGGATCGTCGTTCCTCGATCCGCGCGGCTACGCAATCCTGCACCGCCAGCACCACGCGTGGAGCGACACCGCTCGCGATCCGCACTCGCCCCATCACCACCCCGACGTGTGGTCGATGATGTGGACGACGAAGCATCGCTACGACGAGTACGCGCATCACAACGGCATGCCCGAGGCGCGCTTCCTCGGCGGCCTCCCGCAGTGGCCCGCGGTCGATCGGATCGCGCAGAACTGGATCGGCCGCTTCGTGTGGATGTCGCTCTACACGCTCTTCTACGTCGAGTTCGCGACCGCGTGGTGGCAGTTCCTGTTCTTGCCCGCGCACTTCGTGATGGGCCCGATCCACGGCGCCATCGTGAACTGGTGCGGACACAAGTACGGCTACCGCAACTTCGCTACGAGCGATCGCTCGCGCAACAGCCTCATCGTCGACATGGTGACGCTCGGCGAGCTGTACCAGAACAACCATCACAAGTACCCGATGTCGCCGAGCTTCGCGTGCCGCTGGTTCGAGCTCGACCCGACGTATCTGGCGATCCGCGTGATGGCGTTCCTGCACATCATCGAGCTCAACCCGCACGTGCAACGCATGCGCGCGCCCGAGCGCGCCGATGGTCGCGTCGTCGCCGAGCCGGTGCCGGAGAGCGAAGACGCGATCGAGGACACCGGCGCCTTCCCGGCGCCCGCCGTCACCGAGTGAGCCCGCTTCAGGGCTTCACGTCGAGCTGCAGCGCGCCGAGATACGTGCGATCCGAGAAGATCGCCACGTCGTAGCGCCCGGAGCCCGGTAGGTCGCAGTCGACCCCGCTCGCCACGTTCTCGCAGTGCACGAGCCAGCGATCGTCGCTCGCGACGATGCCCACGTGCAGCTCGAGTCGCAGCGGGTTCTCGATGTCGAGGTGGAGCGAGTCCCTGGCCTCGATGTGCCAGGTGTCGACGTTCTTCAGCTGCAGGCCGCGCGCGTAGAAGCCGGGGCGCATCGCCGCGAGTCGCAGCCACTGTGCGCGCGTGAGCGCAGTCGACAGGAGCTGCCAGCGATCCTCGTCGGGATAGTGCGTCGCGACGAAGACGTCGGGCGGCGTCATCAGGTAGTCCGGCTCGTACTCGCGGGTGAACGTGCGGCCCTCGACCGAGCCCGCGTCCCAGGTCGCGTCGAAGAGCACCCAACGATCACCGATGCGCGCGGCGTTCCAGGCATGGCCTTCGCCCGACGCGTCCTTGCCCGGGTGACGCGAGTAGCCGCCCACCACGACGATCTCCACGTCGGCGGCGTCGCCCAGTGCGGCCGCGAGGTTCGCATAGCCGGCGCACACGCCGATCCGATCGCGGAACACCGTGGCCGCACTCTGATCGGGATAGCGATCCTCGGCGAGCGCGACCGCGTCGTAGGCGACGCGCGACGCGACGTAGTCGTGGATCGCCTTCACGCGCAGCGTGGGATCGGGCTCGGCCGCGGCGAGGTACTTGCCGACCGACTCGATCGACTGCTCTTGCTCCGCGGTGATCGCCGTGACCGCGGGATGCAGCGTCGCGACCCACGGCCAGCCGTCGGTACGCGGCACGAACGTACCGCGGGCCTCGGGCATGCGCTGATGCAGCTCGGCGATCGCATCGTGCAGATCGTCGGTGCTCGGCAGCACCGGTGCATCGGTCTGCGTCGCGCTCTTCTCGATCTGTTCTTCGAACTGGTTCTCGTGCGTCGCTTCGTGCAGCCACTCGAGCCCGCCGGCCGCACGCACGAGCCCGGCGCGCGTGCGCTCGGCCCAGGGCGCCTGCGCGTCGCCCAGCATCCAGTCGCCGCGGGTCGACAGCGCCGCGAACACGGTCGCCGGGAAGCACACGAGCAACAAGCCGTTGAACGCGAGCCCGACCGCGAGGCTACGCAGCACGAAGCGATCGAAGGTGGTGAGCGTGGGCGGCCGCGCAGCACTGCGTGCGCGCCACCGTCCGAACAGCTCCCATGCGATCGGCACGACGGGCCACGCCGCGAGCCCGGCGACGATCGTCCACGCCACGCTCGCGCCGCGATACGCCGCG
>DASZPU010000532.1:0-1837 GCA_035550195.1 Nannocystaceae bacterium | reverse complement strand
GTTCACGACCACCGGAGGTGGCTGCGGCCCGAGCGACGACATCGAGCACCACGTCGTGCTCGTGCGCGCCGACGGCACGATGAAGGTGATCCAGACCGAGCTGATCGAAAAGGGCGACCCCGGCTGCACCGCGGGACGGATCCCCGCGGGCTTGCGGGGCGTGCGGGTGCGCTGCGGGTCGCCAGTGGGCGACTACCTCGCCGAGATCGCACAGCTCGAGGCCGCATCGATCACCGCGTTCGAACAGCTCGCGCGCGAGCTGCGAGTGCACGGCGCACCGCAGCGGTTGATCGACGCAGCGATCGTCGCGCGTGCGGACGAAGTTCGTCATGCGCGCGTCACTGCGACGCTGGCGCGGCGTTGGGGCGGTCGTCCGCAGCGTCCGATCGTGGTCGCGCAGGCACCCCGCGCGCTGATCGACGTCGCGATCGACAACGCGATCGAAGGCTGCATCCGCGAGACCTTCGGTGCGGCGTCGGCCGAGCTCGGGGCGCGCCAAGCCGGCGATCGCACCCTGCGGCGCGCGCTCGCGACGATCGCCGTCGACGAGACGCGTCACGCCGAGCTGTCGTGGCAGCTCGCGGCCTGGCTCGACGCCAAGCTCGGGCGAACGCAACGCCGCACGCTCGCACGTGCACGTCATGATGCATACGAGCGGATGGAGCAGGAGCTGACAGCGGCCCGCGATCCCGCGGTGCATCGTGTGTGCGGACTGCCCGAGCCCGCGCAGGCGCGCGCGCTCTATCGCCGCATCGGTGCCGCGTTGCTCGCGTGAACCGCTATGCTCGGTGCGCGTGCGCAGTCCGCCGCGATCGAGCTCGGACACCCCCAGCGCCGTCGTCAGCCTCGACGACGACGTGCACTCGACGCTCGCGGGTCCGACCGGTGCGAGCAGTGACACGTCTGCGCCGGATCCGGTCGGCAAGCTCGGTCGCTATCTCGTGCACGAACGACTCGGCGCGGGCGGCATGGGCATCGTGTACTCCGCGTTCGATCCGAAGCTCGATCGCAGCGTCGCACTCAAGCTCTTGCATCGCGGCGGCGGCGGGTCGCTGAGCGGTGGCAGCGACGCACGACTCTTGCGCGAGGCGCAGGCGCTCGCACGACTGTCGCATCCCAACGTCGTCGCAGTGCACGACGTCGGCACGATCGACGATCGCGTGTTCGTGGCGATGGAGCTGCTCGGCGGCGGCACCGTGTCTGCGTGGCAGAAGGGCCGCCGCTGGCAGGACGTGCTCGACATCTACGTGCGCGCGGGTCGAGGGCTCGCAGCGGCACACGATGCCGGGCTCGTGCACGGCGACTTCAAGCCCGACAACGTGTTGCTCGGCAGCGACGGTCGTCCGCGCGTCGTCGACTTCGGGCTCGCGCGCCACGTCGATCGTGCGCCGGAACCACCCACCGAGCGACAACCCGCCGCGGACGATCTGCACATCACGCGCACCGGTGCGCACGCCGGCACGCCCGCGTACATGGCTCCGGAGCAGCACCTCGGCGAGGAGCCCGGCCCCGCGGCGGATCAGTTCGCGTTCTGCGTCGCGCTCTACGAGGGGCTCTACGATCGCAGACCGTATCCGGCCTCGACGCTCGCGAACCTCGTGATCGCGGTGCTCGAGACCGAGCCGCAATCGCCTCCGTCGGACACGCAGGTGCCGAGCTGGGTGTGGCGCACGATCCGTCGCGGCATGCAGCGCGAGCCCGCCGATCGTTGGCCGAGCATGACCGCATTGCTCGACGTGCTCGCACGGGATCCGCGTGCACGTCGGCGTCGCGTCGCGCTCGCTGCGATCGCGTTCGCCGGGGTCGGCGTCGCCGCGTGGACGGCCGCGCGCGCGAC
>DASZPU010000531.1:0-7553 GCA_035550195.1 Nannocystaceae bacterium | reverse complement strand
CCTCGAGCTCCACCGCGGGTGCGGCGGCGAAGAGCTGCAGCGCGAGCATCCACGACACGCGGCCAGCCTAGTCGAGCGAACCGCGCCACGCGAAGAATCGGCCGATTCACTCCGCGAATCGACGAACCGGGCGCGCAGCCGGCGTTTGCCACGATACCGGCCCGCGGGAATGCGGAGTCGCGTCCGCGCGTGCAGGAAACGATGTCCGCACGCGAGTCCAGCGCCGCGATCGCACCCGCCGCGAGCGGGTGTCGCCGCCTCTGCGCCGCGCTCGCGCTCGTGCTCGCGGCACTCGGCGCGTGCGCACAGGACAGCATCGCGATCGAGTCCGCGCACAACCGCGAGTCGCAGCCGTCGCTGCACGTCATCGATGGCCACGCGCCGGCGATCGGCCCGCTCGGCGACGATGCGCGTCGCGTGTTGTTCGCGTCGCGCGAAGACGATGCGCCACCGGTGCTCGGTGGGGTCGCGAAGGCGATGGAAGGTCGTCACTACCTCACCAGCAACGAGCGTTCGCTGCAGGCCTTCGAGCCCCACGTGCGCGACAAAGGTGGCGGCTACGTCGGCGTCGGTACCGATCAGGCCTATCTGTTGATCGGATGGCAACGCGCCGAGTTCGCGTGGCTCGTCGACTACGATCCCATGGTGGTCGACATGCACGGCATCTATCGTGCGCTGTTGCTCGCCGCCGAGACGCCCGAGGATTTCCTGGCGCTGTGGAGTCGCGACGGACGCATCGACGCCCACGCGGCGATCGACGAGCACGCCGACGCAGGCGATCGCGCGCAGCTCCGCACGCTCTACCGCAAGCAGCGCTCCGCGGTGGCGCAACGACTGGCCGAGACCATCGAGACGATGAACGGCGCGAGCGTGTCGTGCTGGCTCACCGACGAGGCGCAGTACGAGCACGTGCGCGACCTCGTCCGCCACGGACGCACGCGCGCGATGCTCGTGGACCTCGCGGCCGACCAGGGCCTCCGCGGCATCGGTCGCGCGGCGAAGAAAGCCGCGATCGACATCGAGGTGCTCTACCTCAGCAACGCCGAGGAGTACTGGCGGCTCTACCCCGACGCGTTTCGGCGCGACGTGGTCGCGCTGCCGATGCCCGACGATGCGCTGGTGTTGCGCACACTGCTCATCTGGAAGGTCAACCGCGACTATCGCTACAACCTGCAACGCGCCGACAATTTCCGCGCGTGGCTCGGCGAGAGCTGGGTCGGCAACGTCTATCACATCACATACAAGCGACCGCCCGCAGACCCGCTCGTCGTGAACACGTTCGAGACCGACGTGTGGCCCGCCGATGCTCCCAGCGCGCTGCGTCACGCCGCGAAGAAGAAGATTCGCGAGCTCGTTGCGGCGGGCTACGGCGCGGCCGAATGATCATCGCAGCGGTGAGCGCCCGCACGCGTCTCACGGTGCAACTGCCCACACGCGGGCACGTCCTTGTCGAGGCATGGGTCGGCTCGTCGCGCTCGCGCTGATCGTCGCCTCGCTCGCAGGTTGTCGCGCGCGCGCCGAGGAGCTCGAGGGCACGTGGGAGCGCGCCGACAACCCCGGGCAGACGGTGACGTTCACCGACGGGCGGATGCTGCACAGCTACCCGCACGGCGGCAAGCCGATCTCGGGTCCGTACGAAGTCGTCGAGGACCCGCGCGGTGGGCTCGTGATCGAGCCGACCATCGAGCTCGGCGACGGCCGGAGCCTCCGTGCGGATCGTCAGCGCATCGAGTTCGTCGACGCGCGCACGATCACGATGAAGAACGCGAAGAACGGCTCGGGCGGCACCTACCACCGCCGCGGCTAGATCGTTGTACCGTGGGGCATGCGCGCCCACGGCCTCGCGATCGCCACGATGATCGCGTGTAACGCGTCGCCGGGCGGCGACGCGGGCACGAGCACGAGCGCGTCGACCACGGGCGCGAGCGACACGACGAGCACCGACGGCACGAGCACGAGCTCGACGTCGTCGTCGAGCGCGAGCGGAAGCAGCAGCGGCAGCACCGGCGTCGACGAGACGAGCGCAGCGGAGAGCAGCGAGAGCTCCACCGGCGCGCTCGTGCCCGGGCCCGCGATCGTCTACGTGGCCAGCGGCACGCAGATCCATCGCTGGCGCATGGATCCCGACGATGGTGCGCTCGCGGATCACGACGGGCTCGAGCTCGGCGCGGATGTCGGACCGCTCGCGCACGCCGGCGATCGCCTGTGGGTGGGCGTGTGGGGCAACGACGCCATCGGCACGTTCGCGATCGATCCGACCAGCGGTGCGCTCACCGAGCTCGACCAGGTCGACGTCGGCGGCATGGTCGTCTACCTCGCGATCGATCGCACGACCGCGCACGTGCTCGCAGCCGACTTCAACCGCAACGAGGTGTCGAGCTGGCCGCTGGACGGTGATGGCGTCGCGCACGGTCCGGCCGCGACGAAGCTCGACGTCGGCACCAATCCCCACTCGATCGTGCTCGCACCCGCCGGCGACTTCGCGTTCGCGCCGCATCTCACCAGCAACGAGATCCGCCAGCTCGTCTACGACGAAGCCGATGGCACGCTCGCGTTCAACGATCCCGATCGCGTGACCGTGTCCAACGGCACCGGTCCGCGGCACATGATCTTCGCCGAAGACGCGCGCTTCGCCTGGGTCATCAACGAGACCGGCGACTCGATCACGCGCTGGATCTACGACGCGCGCGCGGGCTTGCTGTCGCAGCCCGACACCGTGAGCACGCTGCCGCGCGGCACCAACGGCAGCAACAACTACTGCGCCGATCTGCACCTCGGCCAGGACGAGGCGTTCCTCTACGGCAGCAACCGCGGCGAGGACACGCTCGCGATGTTCGCGGTCGATCCACGCGACGGCACGCTGACGTTGCTCGACCAGTTCGACACCGAGGCGCATCCGCGATCGTTCGCGATCGATCCGACGCGAAAATTCCTCTACGCCGCAGGGCGCGACTCGGGTCGGCTCGCGAGCTATGCGATCGCCGGCGACGGCTCGCTCGCGCCGCAGGACACCATCGACGCGATGCCCGAGCCCGGCTGGGTCGAGATCGTGCCCCTGCCCCGCTGATGGCCGACGACGACGACGAGGACGTGCGCATCGTCGGCGTGGGCCCGCACCCGCAGCCGTGGCCCGACGATCCGCGGCTCGATGCCGCGCTGCTCGCGAATGGCGACCGCCGCAACGTGATCGATCGCTTTCGCTACTGGACGACCGACGCGATCGTCGCCGAGCTCGACGCGCACCGGCATCCCTTCCATGTCGCGGTGGAGAACTGGACGCGCGATGCGAACATCGGCGCGATCGTGCGCAGCGCGAACGCGTTCGCGGCGGCGGCGGTGCACGTCGTCGGGCGCCGCAAGTGGAACCGCCGCGGCGCGATGATGACCGAGCGCTACCAACACGTGCACCACCACGACACGCTCGCGTCGCTCGTCGATGCTACGGGTGATCTGGTGCTCGTCGGCATCGACAACCTACCGGGCGCGCAGCCGTTGCCCGAGGCCGAGCTGCCGCGCGCGTGCGTGTTGCTCTTCGGTCAGGAAGGCCCGGGCCTGTCCGACGAGGCGCGCAGCGCTTGTACACGCGTCGTGTCGATCCCGCAGTTCGGCTCCACGCGCTCGATCAACGCCTCGGCCGCGGCCGCGATCGCGATGTTCGAGTGGTGCCGCCGGCACGCTCACATCGCGGCCGTGCTCTCGGGCGCGTCGTCGTAGCGATCGTTGCGACCGTCGACGTAGTGCACCGGGATCGCGGCGCGCTCGTCCTCGGCGATGTCGAGCGTCGGCACCGACACCGCGTGGAAGATCCCACCCAGCGCCTCGAGCTCGCCGCGCCCGAAGATGCGCACGCCACAGTTTCCGCAGAACGCGAAGGTGAGGAACGCGTGCTCACGCCCGGGCGGCGTCCAACGGTACTCCGAGAGCGTGCCCGCGGTGATGCGGAAGTGCTCACCGCCCTTCGCGAACGCGAACCACGCCCGCACCTTCGCGCAGTAGGAGCAGTTGCAACGGTTGCTGCCCGCCGCGAGATCGAGCTCGGTCTCGTACCGCACTTCGCCGCAGTGACAGCTGCCCGAATACGTCTTCAACGCCATGTCGTCCGCCTCCTCTGACTGCTTGCATTTCGCAAGCAGTTGCAACGTAGCAAACCGGTGCGATAATGCAATCGGTTTCGATGCGCCGCGACGAGCCCCGCTCCTACTGCCCGATCAACCTCTCGCTGGAGATCTTCGGCGACGCGTGGACCCTGCTGGTCCTGCGCGACTTGATGTTCGGCGGCAAGCGCCACTTCCGCGAGCTGCTGGCGTCGGACGAGGGCATCTCGACCAACATCCTCGCCGACCGGCTCGATCGTCTGCTCGCCGCCGGCCTGCTCACGAAGGCCGACGATCCGAGCCACGCACAGAAGGCGATCTACAGCCTCACCGAGCGAGCGATCGAGCTCTTGCCGATCATCGTGCAGATCGGTGCGTGGGGATCACGCTGGGTGCCCGACGCGAAGAAGCAAGACGCCGAAGCGCGCAAGATCGTGCGCGCGATCCAGGAGGGCGGTCCGAAGGCGTGGGCGAAGCTGATGGCGCAGCTACGGGCGACGCATCTGCAGTGATTACGGCGCTTCCGCAGCGTAGATGCCGAGCAAGCACATTTCGTTGCTCGTGCCGAGGCCGGGCGTCGTCGGCGTGTCCTTGCCGCTCGTGTCCCAGTCGCAGGTGACCTCGATCTTGTCCGACGGCGACAAGATGATCGGGGTCTCGTACATGAACGCCTGCTGCCAGTTGAAGTTCCAGCGATCGACGTAGAGCCCGCACACTTCGGTCTGCTCGGGGCCGGTCTTGAAGGTCACCTGCATGCGATGACCGAGCGTGTGCATGTGCGGCAAGAGCCCGAGGATCTGCACCTGCCCCCAACCACCGATCGTGTCGTCGAAGTCGCGCACGAGGCTCTGCCAGCCCCACACCCACGAGTCCATGCCCGGCGGGATGTCGACCGCGGTGCCGTTGAAGATCGTGGTGAGGAACTTGTCGTCGAGTGCGTTGACGGCCTCGCGCTCGACCTCGTCGGCCATCGACAAGTGCACGTCGACCGCACCACCGCCTTGGCCGGCGGTGAGGTTGTAGTGCACCTGCAACACCAGCTCGTAGCCGGGATCCAGACGGATGCCGGTGCCCTCGGGGAAGTTGAACGCGCCGCCACCGGGCGCCCACGTGACCGGCGTGCCGTCGACGAGCACGCCGTTGCCGGCGGCGCCGTAGCAATCCCAACCTTCTTGATCGGGGCTCGCGTTGTCGAGCGAGTCCATCAATGATCCGTTGGTGCCACCGAGCGGCGTGGTGGCTTCGGGATCGACGCTGAACGCGACGAGGTGATGCGTCACCGTGGGATCGCTCGGCAGGACTTCGTGGCCGATGAGATAGCGCGGGGCATCGCTGATGCCGAGATCGATGCGGAAGCACTGGTAGTCGTCGACGCTGCCGACCTCGTCGGGCACGGCGACGTATGCGTCCGGGCTCGAGAACACGGTGACGTCGTCGCCCTTCAGCGTCGCGGGCACGGGCGGCACGGGGCGCGGCGTGCTGGGATCGCCTTCGGGCGCGCCGGCGTCGGACCAACGCTGCAGCAGATCGATCTCGTCGTCCGACAACCAGCGCGCGTTCGCGAAGGTGTTGCACGCACCGGTATTGTCCGCGACGAAGGGCGGCATCGATCGCGCGGCGGTGTGGCCCGCGATCGCGGGCGCGAGCAGCTTCGCGGTCTCGTAGTCGGAGATGTCGAACGGCCCGATGCCCTCGGCCTCGTGACAGCTCTGGCAGTGCTGGGCGACCAGCGGCAGCACGTCTTCGTAGTAGGTGGGCGCGTCGTCGGGGATCTCGGGTCCCGTGCTGCTCGACTCCGCGGGCGCAGTGGTCTCTGCGGGCGCGCTCGTGCTGCCTTCATCGGTGCCGTCGTCGGCCGCGTCGTCGACCGGCGGCGCATCCTCGGAGGTGCAAGCGACGAACGCCGTCGCGATCGCGAGCGGCATGGTGCGGTACAGCCAACGCGAGCCCATCATGGTGGTCGGCAGCATGCGCCGACCGGCGTCCACGCGAAAGCGCCCCGTGTGTGTCGGCACTCACGGGGCGCGTTTGCAACCGCAACGAGCGTTCTTCGTCAGCGGCCGAAATACGTCGAGACGCCCACCATCGCGGCGAGGTTGAACACGAACGCCTGGTTGTCCAGGTCGGTCTCCGTCGTCACGTTGTTGGTGGTGGTCTTCGTCTTCGCGTAGTCGCCGGCCATGGTGAGGTTCAGGCCGAGATCGATCGAGAAGTAATCGACCGGGAAGAGGTGGACACCGCCGCCCACCCCGCCGAAGGGGAAGAACGAGTTCCGGACCGTGCGCGACTGCACGCCGCCCATGTCGAAGTTGACGTCCTCGATCACGCTGCCACCGATGCCGATGCGCGCCTCGACGTACGGGCGCACCCAGCTGCCGGGCAAGAACATCCACTGGAAGTACGGCTGGAACTGGCTGCGGAACGAGGTGGTCTTGTTGTCCTCGCCGAGGTTGAAGCCGTCGACCACGAGCGAGAAGCGGGCACCGACGAACGCACGGCTGTCGAGGAACCCGTAGCCGAAGCCGATGCCCATGCTGTTGAGCGTCGAGTCGGCGAGCGTGAGGCGACCGATGCCGAAGCCGAAGCTGTTGTCGACGTCTTGATCGTGGGTGCATCCGTTGCAGTTGTCGCGGTTGTAGTGCGTGAAGCCGAAGAGATCGCTGTCGAAGTGCAGGCGGAACGGCTTGCCGTCGGCGCCCTTCGCCCGCGGCTTTGCAGCCTCGGCATCGAATGCCGCATAGCAGAGCGCGAATGCGATCGTGGTGGCGAGGATGTTGTGGATGCGAGCCATCGCCCGGCAAGATGACACGCGGCGAGCCGCGCGCGAAAGAAAACCCCGTGACGGAGCGCTCGCGATCGAACGTGGATCACATCGCGCCCCGTGCAGGTCCTGGAGGGGATCGCCCGAGCAGTGGTCGGCATCACGTTGTTTGCGCGACCTCACGGTCGAGCGCTGGGCCTGCTAGGATCCGATGTGATGCGAAGAAGGGTCTTCGCCACGATTGCGATCACGCTCGGCGGGTGCACGGACGTGCGCGACGACCCACCCGCGACATCGATGAGCGGCAACGAGACCGGCACGTTCACCGCGACCGTCGCGTCGACCGCGAGCTCCACCGTCGCCGACACCAGCAGCGGCGGCAGCGAAGGCCCGCGCTTCGACGTCGGCATCGACACCGAAGAGTCCGCCGACGACGGCCCCGTCGATCTCTGCCACGTCGGCGACGACATGAACGCGGTCGGCGATTGCATGATGGAAGCACCGCCCGAGAGCTTCGAGCCCGCGGTGCAGTGGACGTTCGGCGCGAGCGAGCAGAGCTGGGTGACGCCGCTCGTCGCGAACTTCACCGACGACGACGGCAACGGCGAGATCGACCTCTGCGACATTCCCGACGTCGTGCTCGTGTCCAACATGGGCATCAGCTACGGCACCACGTGCTACGTGCACATCCTCGACGG
>DASZPU010000530.1:0-9844 GCA_035550195.1 Nannocystaceae bacterium | reverse complement strand
TACGAGATGATCGGTGGGCGTGCGCCGTTCGAGTCGGCGTCGCCACGCGAGCTGTTGAACATGCAGTGCACGCTCGCGCCGCCGCCGTGGCCCGACGACGTGAAGAGCGGCGTGCCGCGGGGCATCGAGCGGTTGGTGATGCAGCTGCTGGAGAAGCGCCCCGATGCGCGCCCGGCCGACGCCGACGCGGTGCTCGCGGTGCTCGACGATTTCCGCAGCGAGGGTGCGCCGAGCGGGCGCACGCTCGCGGGCACGCCACCGCCCACACGCACCGGTGCGACCGAGGTGCCGGCGTTGCAGCCGGTCGCCGCCACGCGACCGCGCGACAGCACGCCGCGCATCGCCGACACGATCGGGCTGGTCGAGCGCGCCGCCGGGCCGCGTACGTTGGGCACGCCGTGGGCGGTCGCGCTGATCGTCGGGCTCTCGCTCGTCGCGGGCGGCGTCACCTGGTGGCTGCGCGCGCAGAGCCCCACGCCGACCACGACCACGCAGAGTCGACCGTGAGCACCGACGCCGACGCACGCCTCGAGATCTCCGGCGATCGCAGCGATGCGATCGCGGCGTTGCTCGAGGCGGGGCGCCACGGTGTCGGGGGCATCGTCGAGGCGAGCGGGCAGGGCGATCGCGTGGTGCTCGTGCGCGTGCAGTGGCCGACGCTCGCGCGCTGGCTCGAGCAGCAGGGCACGCTGCCGTGGCGCACGTCGGTGAGCATCGCGATCGCGATCGCACGCGCGCTCGCGTGGTGCGAAGGCAGCGATCGCTTCGCCGGCGCGCTCGGTCCGGACGCGGTGTGGATCGGGGAAGGCGAGGCGGTGCAGCTGCGCGCGGAGCCGTTCGTGCGCGCGTGGCTGGGCGCAGCGTCGGGCACGGAGATCGAGTCCGACGGGGCCAAGCTGTCGCGTTGGAGCGCGCCCGAGCAAGCCGACGGCGCGCGCTGGGATCACGCCGCGAACCGCTACGTGCTGGGCCTGATCCTCTACAGGATGTTGGCCGGCCAGCATCCGTTCGCGGGCAAGGGCCTGCGGCGTGCGCTCGACGATCAAGCGACGCGGGGCGCTCCACCGTTTCCCGCAGCGATCGCGGACGCGCTGCCACCGGGCCTGCAGAGCCTGGTGCTGCGCATGTTGGATCCGGATGCGCAGCAGCGTCCGCGCCACGCGTCCGCGATCGCGGACAAGCTCGCCGAGCTGGCGGCCGCGGTCCCCACCACGCACGCGCACGGGATCACGACGCCGGCGATCGCGTCGCCACCTATCGCCGCACCCGTGGCTCACGCGACGATGCTCGCGACGCCGGCCGCATCCGCTCCGCGCTCGCCACCGCCCGCCGCCCGCTCGCGCCCGCTCGCCCGGCTCGCGTGGCTGCTCGCCGCGTTCCCGCTCGGTGCCGGCGTGCTCGTCGGTGCCGAGCTCGGCAAGGACGCGAAGCCACCGCCGCCGCCGAGCGGTGCGAAGGTCGGCGAGCGTGCACCGCTCGGATCGACCCAGACCTTCGCCGACGACTGCAGCGACTGCCACCCCGATCACGCCGCGCAGTGGCACGGCTCCGTGATGGCGCACGCGGTGAAGAGCCCGCTCTTCCAGTCGCTCGAGATCCTGATCCAGGAACAAGGCGGCCGCGAGTTCGGCTGCGACGGCGGTGCCGGCTTGTTGCGTCCGACCGACGGTCGCACCGCATGCCGCGATCGCGAGACCGGATTGCCGGTGACCGGCTCCGGCGGCGCGCTGTGGTGCGTGAACTGCCACGCACCAGGTGAGAACCTCGCGCAGGCGGTGCCGCCGTGGAACGGGCTCGCCGCGTCGTCGCCGACGCATCGCCCACTGCGCGACATCTTGCCGAAGTCGACGATGGACGGCATCTCGTGCGCGTTCTGCCATCAGGTGCACGGCCCCGTGCGCGCCGGCGACGAAGCGCGCGGACGCTACGAAGGCAACCCCGACTGGATCTCGACGAAGACCGGCGAACGATTCCAGGCGCGCCCCGAAGATCGGCGCGGCCTCTTCGGCATCGCGAACAGCGGCTACCTGCTCGACGCACGCGAGCTGTTGCTCGGCGCGGGCGCGAGCGATCCGGTGCCCACCGGCGCCCACGGACGGCCCAGTAAGGAAGCGCGCGACTATCTCGCGAGCAGCGAGTTCTGCGGTGCGTGCCACGACGTGCGCCTCTTCGGCACCGATGCGATCGGCATCGAGCGCGGCGAGCACTTCAAGCGCCTGCGCAACGCGTACTCCGAGTGGGCCGCGTGGGCCGACGACGAGCGCCGTCGCGGACGCGAGCCCGCGTCGTGTCAGGACTGCCACATGAGCGCGTTCCCGGGCGTGTGCGAGCCCGCCGGCGATGGCAGCTCTGCGCTCGGACAGATCGCCGCGGGTGCGACTGCGCTCGCACGCGCGTGCCCACCGGGCACGACCTTCGCCCCGCGTGCACCGGGTCAGTATCCCAGCGCCCAGATCGCGACGAGCTCCGGCGGCGCGACCGACTTCGCCACGCACTTCTTCAGCGGCGTCGACGTGCCGCTGTCCGACGAGTTTCCGCAGCAGCTGGTCGACGACACCACCCTCGACGGTGCCGGCATCCCGCGCGGCGCGAGACAACGCCGCGATCTGTTGCTCGGTCGCACGTTCCGCTTCGAGCTCGACGGGCCCGCACGTCGTGGTCGCACGCTCGAGATCCCGGTCGTGCTCGAGAACGTCGGCGCGGGCCACAAGGTACCCGCGGGCTTCAGCCAAGAGCGCGAGTTCTGGGTGCACCTGCGCGTCACCGATGCCAGCGGCCGCGTGCTGTACGAGGTCGGCAACGTGTCGTCGGCCAGCGAGGATCTGCGCGACAAGATCTTCACCAACGTCAACGTCGACGACGCGCTGGTCGACGACTTCGGGCGACCGCTGGGCCTCTTCGGCGCCGACGTGATCGACGGCCCCGACGTACCGCTGTGGGATCCCGAGCCCGTCACCGGTGCGATCGACGTGCGCGGCCGTGGGCTCGTGAACCTGCAGAACGGCTTCCTGCGCTGCGTCACCTGCATCGGCGAGATCGATGCGCAGGGCCGCTGTCAGCCCGGCTTCGGTCAAGGCCGGCACCGCGCCGATCGCTTCGACGACGGCAAGTACGATCAGGACACCGGCGAGTGCGAGTCGAACCTCTCCGGGGATGCGCGCTTCTTCGAGACCTACTTCCCGGTCGGCGCGCTCGACTCGACCCGCGGCGTGCTGAAGGCCCCCGACGCGATCATCGACACGCGCTCGGCTCCGCCCGGCAGGCCCATGCGCTTCACCTACGAGCTGCCGTTCGGCGACGTGCGCGGCCCGATCGCGATCGAAGCGCGGCTGCTCTTCCGCGCGTTCCCGCCGTTCCTCGTGAAGGCGTTCGCCGACTACGAGGCGCGCATGGCCGCGCGTGGGCTGAGACCGAGCGGACCGCTCGTCACCCGTGAGATGCTCGACCGTCTCGAGGTGGTCGAGCTGCACCGCTTGCGCCTGTCCGTGCCGTGAGCACCGAAGCCGTCATTCCCGAAGCGGCCTGGCGCGCGCCCATCCTGCGCGAGCTGGATCCACTCGCACGCTCGACGCTGGCGGCCGCATCGAGCGTGCGGCGCTTCGTCACCGGCGCGAAGCTGTGGGGCGAGCACGATGCCGGCGATGCGATCGTGCTCGTCATCGGCGGCACCGTCGAGCTGCGCTGCATCCGACGCGGCGACGAGCAACCGAGTCGTCTGCGGCTCGCGACCGCCGGCGACACGCTCGGTGAAGAAGCGCTGCTCGGCCTGCCGCGGCGCGCCGAAGCGATCGCGATCGAAGGCGGCACGCTGGTCGAGATCCCCGCGGCGCTGTTCGTGCGCGGCGGTGGTCGCAGCGGTGCGACCGCGGTCGATCGCGAGCGCCGTGCGCTCGAGCGCCAGGCCACCCGCGATCTCGTGCGCACGCTCGCGCTCGGTCGACATCTGCCCGACGACGATCTCGATCTCGTGCTCGATGCGGTGCGCTCGGAGCACTTCGAACGCGGCGCGCGGATCTTCGGCGCGGGCGAGCCGGCCCAGGCCGCGTTCCTGTTGGTCGACGGGCTGGTGCAGCTGCAGACCGAGGACGACGAGCGCGTGCACGTGCGCGCCTATCTCGCGCGCGGCGACACCTTCGGCGACGACGATGCGCTGGCCGGACGCGCGCGCTCGTACCACGCCGTCGCGCTCGGGGCCGTGCACGCGCTGCGGGTGCCGGCGCAGGTGCTGCGCACGGTCGTCGATCGCAACCCGGGCCTGCTCGGCGAGATCCAGCGCATCGCCGGCGCGCGTGCGGAGCTGCAGCAGCAGGTGGTCGGCGCCGCGGCGGCCCAGAGCACCCAGCACGTGTTCAAGGATCTCTATCGCATGCAGATGGCGCGCTCGCTGCTCGTCATCGATCAGGACACCTGCGTGCGCTGTGGTCACTGCGCGTGGACGTGCTCGGCGTTGCACGGCACCAGCCGCCTCGTGCGTCGCGGCGACAAGGTCATCACGCGCCTGCCGGTGCTCGGCGCCGAGCCGCGCAGCTTGTTGCTGCCGAACTCGTGTCAGCACTGCAAGAACCCCGCGTGCATGATCGACTGCCCGACCGGTGCGATCGGTCGCGATCCGCAGGGCGAGGTGTTCATCCGCGAAGAGCTGTGCACCGGCTGCGGCAACTGTGCGAAGGCGTGTCCGTGGGACAACATCCGCATGGCGCAGCGCGAGGCCGCGCAGCTCGCGGTGAAGCGAACTCTGAAGCTGTCCGCCGACGTCGCGGTGAAGTGCGATCTGTGTCGCACGTGGAGCGAGCCCGGCTGCGTCACGATGTGCCCGACCGGCGCGATCCTGCGGCTCGATCCCAGCCGTGACGTGCGCGAGGTCGCCGATGTGCTCGGCGTGCCCGATGCGACCAGGAAGTCGGCGATCGCGATCCCCTTCGCGGCGATCGGCGGCACGCTCTTCCTCTCGCTGGCGATCGCGCTCGGCAGCGCCGCGCTCGACTACCAACGCACCGGCGCGTGGAAGCCCGAGCTCGGCAGCGGCAAGCAAGCCGGCATCGTCGCCGCCGTCTGCATCCTGCTCTTGCTCGCGCACGTGCTCGTGAAGCGCCTGCCGTGGCTGTTCATGCGCAAGCGAACGCGACGCTCGCAGATCGCCGGTGTGCCCCAAGGCGCGCCGCGATCGAAGGTGAAGCCGTGGTACCGCTGGCATCTGTTGTTGGGCATGGCGGCGCCGGTCGCCGTGCTCGCGCACGCGGGCACGCGCATGCCCGATGGGCCCGCGGGCGCGCTCGCGGCCACGTTCTGGGCCACGGTGCTGCTCGGCGTGCTGGGCGGGCTCGCGTACGCGATCGTGCCGCGCCGGCTCACTCGGCTCGAGCGCGACGGTGCACTGCCCGAGGATCTCCGGCGTCGTCGCGCCGACCTCGTCGATCGGCTCTATCGCGCGGGCTCGGGCAAGAGCGAGCTCGTGAAGGCGATCGCCGACAAGGTGCTCGTGCCGTATGCCAGAAGCACGCTGGGGCCGCTCGCGTTGTTGCTCGGCGGCCGCACGCTCGCCGAAGAAGAAGCCC
This sequence comes from Nannocystaceae bacterium, assembly GCA_035550195.1. Lineage (GTDB taxonomy): Bacteria > Myxococcota_A > Polyangia > Nannocystales > Nannocystaceae > Xiheibacterium. The sequence continues at coordinate 4,289 of DASZPU010000530.1, read as the reverse complement.
GCGTACGCGCGCGCGTGCACGCGGTGTTGCAAGGCCGCGGCACCGAGAAGCTCGGCGGCCTCGACGAGCTGGTACGTATCGTCGTCGAGCTGCGCGCGCTGCCGCTGCGTCGCATGCTCACCGCGATCGTGCGCGGGTTCCTGCCGCTGCACCTCATCGCATCGTCGCTCTTGCTCGCGTTGCTCGCCGTACACATCCTCGTGGTGGTGGGCCGATGAACGAGCCGCTGTGGTCCACCCGCGATCGCGCGCCGCTCGGGCGCCGGCGCACGGCTCCGCGGGCGGAATCCGACGGCGACGTCACACGCATGGTCGGCGTGCTCTTCGGCGCGTGCGCGGCCGCCATCGCAGCGACGCTCGCGGTCGCGCTCGGCACCGAGCCGAACGAGCTGCGCGCACCCGGTCCGCTCGCGAAGCCGCATCGCGAGGCTGCGGTCGCGTGCGCGTCGTGCCATCGCGACGACGATGCGCCGATCGTGTCCGCCTGCGTCGCCTGCCACGGACCGCATCCGTCGACGCGCAAGGGTCATCGTGCGATCGCCGAGCGCGGCGAGCTGCCGTGCACACGCTGCCATCGCATCCATCGCGACGAAGGTGGCGTCGCGATCGACGAAGGCCTCGCGCTGCGCTACGGGCCCGGGCGCGAGCAGAGCGTCGCACTCTCGCCGCCCGCACCGCCGCTGCCGAAGGCGACCGTGCCGGTGATCCCCATCGACGTGTGCGACGGCTGCCACGATCCGAGCAAGCTCCGCGATCCGATCGCGCGCTGCCTCCTCGATGGACAGGAGTCGCTCGGCGACGCGCGGCCCACCGCGTGCTTCGACGAGCACAGGACGCTCGCGGCCGCGAGCTTCGCTGCACCGGGCAGCCCCCGCGAACGTCTCGCCGCATGGGAGGTCGCACGCCGAGCGCTCTTGGTCACACCGGTCGCACCGCGCGGCCAGCCCGCGACCACACCGTGGTGGACGATCGCCGGTATCGGGCTGCTCGCGGGCGTGTTGGGCTGGACGAGCGCACGCCTCGTGTCCGCACTGCGGGGGCGTCGACGTGCGCGCGCACGCGTCGACGTCGCGCCGCCCGAGCGCGTCCGCCTGCCGCAGATCAACACCGCGACCTGCATCGGTTGCTCGGCCTGCGTCGACGCGTGCCCCTACGACGTGCTCGAGCTGCACGACTACGTCGCCGAGGTGGTGCGCCCTGCGGATTGCTGCGGCCTCGTGCTCTGCGAGCAACGCTGCCCCAACGGCTCGCTGGTCGTCGCCGAAGGCGGTGCGATCGAAGATCGCGCGGCGCTCGACGCCGACCTGCAATCGATCGACGTGCCCGGGCTCTACCTCGCCGGCGATCTCACCGGCTTACCGCTCATCAAGAACGCGATCAACCAAGGCGCGCACGCCGTGCGTGCAGCTGCAGCCGCGATCGATCGCCGCGTGCCCGACGATCCCGAGCTGTTCGACGTCGCGATCATCGGCGCGGGTCCGGCGGGTGTCTCCGCCGCGCTCGAGGCCCAGGTCCACAAGCTGCGCACGCTCGTGCTCGAGCAGGGCAGCGTCGCGGAGAGCATCCGCAGCTTCCCGCGCGGCAAGCTGGTGTTCGATCAACCGCTCGGCATCCCGATGGTGGGCGAGCTGTGGCTGAAGGAGTCGACGAAGGAAGAGCTGCTCGCGCACTGGCTGCGCATCGTGAGACAGCGTGCGCTGCCGATCCGCGAGGGCCATCGCGTGATCGCGGTCGAGCCGCGCGGACCGGGTCGCTTCGCGATCACGTCGGTGCGTGCACACGAAGGCGCAGTCACGTTCTTCGCGAAGAAGGTGATCGTGGCGATCGGCAAGCGCGGCACGCCGCGCAAGTTGGTCGCACCGATCCCCGATGCGCTCGTCGATCGCGTGCACTACGGGCTCGCCGATGCGAAGAGCCTCGCGGGTCAGCGCGTCGTCATCGTCGGGCTCGGCGACGTCGCGATGGAGGCTGCGATCGCGCTCTGCCACCAACCGTCGACCAGCGTCACGATGCTCCATCGCGGCGACGGCTTCACGCGCGGCAAAGCCCGCAACGTCGCCGAGCTGCGCCGGCTGCACGAAGCCGGGCGCGTTGCGATCCACTTCGCGCACGAGATCGCCGGGGTGCGACCCGAGGGGCTCGTGGTGCGCGGCAAAGGCGGCGACTGGGCGCTGCCCTGGGACCGCCTGCTCGTCATGATCGGGGCGCTTCCGCCCTGGCAGACGCTGGAATCGATGGGCGTGCGCCGGGTCGGAGCCGGTCTGCGACTGTACAAAACCCAGCTCGCTGTCACGATCGACCGCCCAGATCGCCCGGCCGGGTCGGGCGTTTCGACCCACATCCGGATCCCGGAGGACGCGCCGTGAAGCTGACCACCGCCCTGATGCTCTCGACCCTCGGCATGGCGCTCTCGAGCGTCTCGGTGTGGGCCCTCGTGCCGCCCGGCGGTCGCACGACGACCACCGCCGACACCACGCCGAACAACGCCACCAACACCTCGACGACGGCCACCGGCGATCAGCTCGCGATCGCGGATCTCGTCGGGATCGGTGCCGCGTCGGCGTTCGACGTCGGTGGCACGTTGCGCATGGAAGGTCGGCTCGGTCACGCAGCGCTCGCCGCCGGTCGCGAGACCGAGACCTACTTGTTCGTCGATGTGAAGGCCGCAGCGGAGCAGCAGGCGGGCTCGCTCGCGACGCCGGTGAACCTCGCGATCGTGCTCGATCGCTCGGGCTCGATGCAGGGCCAGCGCATGAGCAACGCGATCGCGGCCGCGCAAGGCATGATCCGTCGTCTGCGCGACGGCGATACCGTCAGCGTCGTCGGCTACAACACCTCCACGCAGATCCTGCTGCAGCCGACACGCATCGACAGCCGCACCCGCGACTTCGCGCTGGCGTCGCTGCGCGGTGTCGATGCCCAGGGCAACACCTGCGTCTCGTGTGGCGTCGAAGCGGCGATGGATCTGCTCGCGCGCGCCGAGAGCGGGGCGGTGCAGCGCATCCTCCTGCTGTCCGACGGCGAGGCCAACACCGGCGTCCGCGACGTCGATGGCTTCCGTCGGCTCGGCGATCGTGCGCGCGGCATGGAGACCGCCGTGAGCTCGATCGGCGTCGACGTCGACTACAACGAGCGCGTGCTGTTCGCGTTGTCGCAGTCGAGCAACGGTCGCCACTACTTCGTCGACGACCCGAGCGGGCTGCCGCGGATCTTCGACGACGAGCTGCAGAGCCTCGTCACCACCATCGCGAGCAACGCGGTCGTCGAGATCGACCTCGCGCCGGGCGTGACGGTGTCGCAGGTGTTCGATCGCAGCTTCGATCAGCGCGGCGATCGGGTCACGGTGCCGTTCGGCGCGTTCTCGGCCGACGACGAGAAAACCGTGCTCTTGCGCCTGCGCGTGCCGTCCGGCGATGCCGGACGTCGGCCGATCGCCGACGTGCGCATGCGTTTCCAGGATCTGACGCTCGGCAAGCAAGGCGAGTGCGAAGGCAAGCTGGTCGCGATGCTCACCAAGGAAGCGAGCGAGGTGTCGCCGCTCGATCCACTGGTCGAGACCCGGCTGGCGCGCAGCGAGACGAGCGCCGCGCTCGCGCTGGCCAACGAGCAGTTCGCGGCGGGCGACGTCGGGCTCGCCCGGCGCACGCTCGAAGCATCGCGCGGGCGCATCCGCAGCCGCAAAGAGGAAGCGTCGTCGCGCGCGAGCGCACCCGCTGCGAAGGCGAAGATCGATGCGGACTTCGAGCGGCAGATCAACGCGTTCGAGAGCGCCGACAAGGGCTTTGGTGCGGCCCAGCAGAACGCGCCTTCGCCCGCAGCCGCAGCCGACACGCGCGACGGCAAGCGACAGGTGCGATCCAACGCGGACTTGTTCGACGATCTCGGGCTGTGATCGCGGCTCGCGTCGGCGCGCCCGACGAGCCCGGGAAAAACTCGCGGTTGTCAAATGACGCCCGTGCGCTCGCGGCGACCCGCGAGGCCGCAGGAGCGATCGCGGGCCAGCGCCGCGGTGATGCATCGCGGCAGCGTTGCGGCCCCACCGCGACGCAGGAGGGCTACGATGCCGATGCGATGGAGCTCGCGGTCGGGAAAGACATCTTCGGCGTTTGTGGCAAGTGCGGCGACACTTGGCACGTGATCGTCTCGCTCGAGGGCAAGAAGGTCACCAAGGTGCAGTGCAAGTTCTGCAGCGGCTACCACCGCTTCAAGCGCTCGCCCAACGATCCTGCACCACCGCCCTCCGCACCGCAGAAGACGCAGACGGCCGCGGTGAAAGCCGCCGCGCGTGCG
>DASZPU010000529.1:0-7162 GCA_035550195.1 Nannocystaceae bacterium | reverse complement strand
CGTCTCGACCAGACCGTCGAACGGCTCGACTCGCTCGAACGGCGCCAGGTGCAATCCGAAGTGCGCATCGCGACGGAGCTCGTCGCAGTCGCGAAGGCGGTGTCCGAGGTGCGCGATCTTCTTCGCGAGCAATCCACGCTCTCTCCACGCGTCGACGATCACGAGCGTAGACTTGCCGCGCTCGAGCGTCGAAGCGGCTGACGGCGTCTGTCCAAGCGGTACGAGCAGCACTCGCGCGCGGTGATTCAGCCCGGCGGTTCGGTCGGTGGGACCCACAGCGAGCCGAGGCTCATGCCGCCGGGGTAGCCGTACGAGGTCGCCCAGTCGACGCCGCCGACGAGCACACCGACGGGGCCGTCGGCGGTGAGGAACTGCTGGCCGTCGACGCACATGCCTTCGCCGCCGGTGCCGTCGATGTCGAGATCGACGTAGCCGACTTCGTAACCGGTGCCGGGGATCGCGGTGAAGTGCGTGCCGTCGACGACGCCGAGGCAATCGATCGACACGGTGGTGCCGACTTCACGCATGAGCATCACGAAGTCGCGCGGATACGAGGTGTCGGTGAGGAACGGCAGCGAAGTGAGCCACTGCTCCACCGGCGTCACCTGGATCATGTACGGATCGCCGGTCGGGCCCTGGCTGCAGTTGTTCGGGTCGCCGGTCTCCGCGATCACGTTGTAGCAACCCGACATGTACTGCACGAGCATGAACGGGTCGTCGCTCTCTGCGACGAAGCTCTCGGCCGTCGAGAACTCGTAGTAGTCGCCGATGCTCGCGAGATCGATCGATCCGCCGTTTGCGACCGGTGGGTTCAACGTGATGCTCATGCCGTCCGCGGCACCGATGACGCGCCAGTACACCGCTTCGGGCGTGGGATTGATCGTGGGCACGCGATGCGGATGACGCGGCGCGACGTACAGCTCGCCCCAGCTCGCGAGCGGCACGACCTGCTCTTCGATGTGATCGCACGCGTACCACGGCAAGCCCGGGATGAACGTGCACTCGGTGCCGGAGAACACCGCGACCGGTTGATCCGCGCCGACGAAGAAGCCGGTCGCGTCGCTGCCGTTGTTGTACGTCCACACGTCGAACGCGTCGAGCATGACGTCGCCCTGCGTGGTGGTGACGGTGGTGCCGTCGACCGTCGCGACGACGACGATGAAGCCCGCGCCGCCGGCGTAGTGCGGATAGCCGACCGCGATGTACGACTGCTCGAGCGCGTTGGTGGGCAAGAGCAAGCTCGCTTCGGCGACGTGCGAAGGACCGCCGCCCACCGGGAAGATCTGCATGGCGGTGATCGGCACGTCGGAGGTGATGCGGAACGCACCGCGATCGGTCGCACCCACGCTCGCGACCACGTGGTTCTCCGCGGGGAGCAGACCACCTTGTCCGTTGATCGACACGAGCTCGCTCTCGGTCGGGTCGAGCTGCACGGTGGTGATCATGCGCAGCGTGCCACCGGGCCCGCGCATGTCTTCGATGACGACGTTGGCCATCGCGACGCCGGGGTTGCCGACGCTGATGCCGTACGGCAGCGCGCTGCCCGACGACGGGACCTGGGCGGCCCAGAACTCGCAGCCGACGCTGGTCGAGGGGAAGTCTTCGATGTTGTCGCACGACGGCGGCACTGCGCCACCGGTCTCGTCGCCGCCGGAGAGATCGAGCACGCCGGAGACGTCGAGCTTCGGACCGTCACCCGCGGTGTCGTCGACGGTGTGCGCGGTGCCCGATCCGCTGTCGGCCGGCGTACCGCCTTCGCTCGCAGTGCTCGGATCGCCGCCGGTCAGCGTCCCGGTTCCGGGCGCGGTCGCGATCGAATCGATGCCGCTATCGGTGCGCTCGCCGCTCGAAGTGCCGCATGCACAGATCAATGCAAGGACGACGATCCGTCGCATGACGAGAGACCCCCATGCGACGGTAGCACGTCGTCAGCGCGCCGCGGGCACGTACGCACAACGCAGACCGACGCCGACGTGGAACGACTCTGGCGTCGGTGCATCGTAGAGGCCACCCCAGCGCGACGACGTGTGCGCGGGCGTGTAGTTCGGTGCGGAGCTGCGCGCAATCCTGCGCTCGCCGCTGCCCGGCCCGAGCGGATCCTGATCGGGCGAGCTGACGTAGTACGCCGCCTCGTACCAGTCGGCGACCCACTCCGAGACGTTGCCGGTCATGTCGAGCGCGCCGTACGGCGATGCACCTGCGGGCTTCGAGCCCACCGCGATCGAGCCCGATCCGCAACCGCTCGTGTGCGCGAGCGTGCACGTCGGCGCCTCGTCTCCCCACGGATAGATGCGCCCATCGTCGCTGCGCGCGGCCTTCTCCCACTGTGCTTCGGTCGGCAGCGCACCGCCGCGCCACGCACAGTATGCGCCCGCGTCGAACCAATCGATGCACGTGACGGGATGATCGTCGCTCGGATACGTGCACGCGTTGCCACCCCAGTCGGTCGCCGGCAACGACGGACACGCGCCCGCGTCGACGCACTCGTTCCACATCGCGACGCTGACCTCGGTCTGATCGATCGCGAACGAAGAGAGCGTCACCTCGTGATACGGGTACTCGTCGGGGTCGCAGTCGGTGTCGACCGCGTCGTTGCAGCCCATCATGAACGCGCCGCCGGGCACCGCGACACTGCCTTCGGGTGGCGCGACACACGATTGCCCATCGCACAGCGTGTCGTCTTCGCAGACGTCCGCGAGCACATCGCACGCCGCAGGGCCGCTCTCCGACGATCCGCTGTCGGCCGGCGCGGTCGAGCCGCTCTCCGTCATGGGCTCCGTCGTCTCGACGGAGCTCGTCATCGTCATGCTGCTCGTCGTCGCCGTCGTCGCCGACGTGCTCCCGCTCTCCGAAGACGCATCGACCGACGTCATCGACGTCGTCGCCGATGCGCCGGTCGAGCTGTCATCCGCTTCCGTCACCCCGAGCTTGTCGTCCGGCTTGTCGTAACAAGCCGAGGCGAGCAAGGACAACGCGAGCAACATCCATGCGCGTGGGAACGTGACACCCATGCGCCGGATTCTGCCACAGTGCGCGGTCAGGTGCAGGTGATCGTGACCATGTGCGTGTGACCCACGCCGTCCGCGGGACCCGACATCACCACGACGCTGCCGGTCGAATCGAGCTCGGCGAAGTCCGCCGCGCTGAGCGAGACGGCGTGCGTGTGCATGCTGCCGGTGGCAACGTAGTCCTGCATCGCTCCCGCCATCACGTCCGCGAGCGGGATGTTCAGCGTATGCGGGTGCACATCGAACGTCGAGGTCGGATCGTCCGAGCATCCGGGGAACGGCTCGCCGGTGCTGCTGCTCTCCTCCGGCGTGCCCGAGCTCGAGCTATCGCTCGAGGCGTCCGTGCTGCTGCCGGTGTCGGGATCCGTGCCGCTCGACGTCTCGGTGCCTTCGGTATCCGTCGTCGGCGACGTGGTCGTCGCGTCCGTCGTGGTGTCCGTCGTCGTCGCGTCGGTGGTGGAGTTCGTCGTCGATGCCGAGGTCGTCGTCATCGAGTTGGTGGTCGTCGGGCTCGTGTTCGAGTCGCCCGTGCTCGTCGAGCCGGCACCCGTGTCGGTGTCGTCGTCGGCGGGGCAACCGGGAAGCAGCGCCACGGTGGCGGCACCCATACCGAGCTTCAGGAAGTGCTTGCGCGTCATCTCGTCGTTCATCTCAGGCTCTCCGTTCAAGGATCCATCGCGGCCCATCCGGGCCGGGCAATACACGGCCCGCAGGGTAGCAAGCCTTCACGCACGCTGCGAAAGAACCTCGCTCGGGCGTCCTTCGCGCTCCGGGACGTGCCGCCGTGGTAAAGCCGCGCACGCGATGGAACCGCTGCGTCTCGTGTCCGTCCTCGGTGCGTTCGTGATGGTCGGCCTCGCGCTCGCGATCAGTCGCAATCGTCGACAGATCCGCTGGCGACCCGTGCTCTGGGGGATCGCCCTGCAGTGGGTCGCCGCCGTCATCCTCCTGCGCGTGCCCGCCGGCCGCGTCGTGCTCGAGCACGCCGCACGAGGTGTGCAGACCGTGCTCGATCGCTCCTACGCCGGCTCGAGCTTCGTCTTCGGCCAGCTCGGCCTACAGCGCGGAGGCGAGAGCGGCCTCGGAGTCGTCTTCGCGTTCCAGGTGCTGCCGACGATCGTGTTCGTCGCGTCGCTCTTCGCGGTGCTCTACCACCTCGGCATCATGCAGCTCGTCGTGCGCGCGCTCGCGTGGGTCATGATGCGCACGATGGGCGCGAGCGGTGCGGAATCGCTGGTCGTCGCCGCGAGCATGTTCATGGGCCAGACCGAGGCGCCGCTCACCGTGCGTCCGTTTCTCTCGCGACTCACCGAGTCCGAGCTGTTCACCATCATGGTCGCCGGCATGGCGTCGGTGTCCGGTGCGATCCTCGGCGCCTACGTGACGATCGGCGGCGTGCCGATCGAGTACCTGCTCACCGCCGTCGCGATGACCGCTCCGATCTCGCTCGTGATCGCGAAGCTCGTCGTGCCCGAGACCGGCACGCCGGTCACCGCCGGACGCATCGACGTCGAGATCCCCAAGACCGACGCGAACGTGCTCGACGCCGCAGCCAACGGTGCGAGCGACGGCCTCAAGCTCGCCGCGAACGTCGGCGCGATGCTGATCGCCTTCATCGCGCTCGTCGCGTTGCTCGACGCGTTGCTCGGCTTCATCGACATCGGCGGCGCACCGCTGTCGCTCGCGCGCCTGGTCGGCTGGGCGTTCATGCCGATCGCGTTGCTGATGGGCACCAGTCCCTCCGAGGCCGTCGAGGTCGGCAGCGTGCTCGGCACGCGCACGGTGCTCAACGAGCTCGTCGCATTCCAGACGCTGCACGAAGTCGGCGCGCACATCAGCGCGCGCAGCCAGGCGATCGCGACCTTCGCAATCTGCGGCTTCGCCAACGTGTCTTCGATCGGCATCCTCATCGGTGGGCTCGGCGGCCTCGTGCCCGAGCGCAAGTCCGAGATCGCCCGCCTCGGCGTGCGCTGCCTGATCGCCGCGACGCTCGCGAACTTCTCCTCCGCCTGTGTCGCCGGTGCGCTCATCTGATCGCGTGACCAGAAACCGGCCAACGCGAGGGGGTCTCGGGCCGAGCCGCGACGGATCCGAGCAAGAAGGGCCACGCGTGGTAGCCTCGCGCGCGTGGGCACGCTGATCGTCGTCCGGCACGGGCAGGCTTCCCTGTTCGCAGCGGACTACGACGAGCTGTCCCCGCAGGGCGAGGCGCAGGCGCGCGCGCTCGGACAGTGGTTGCGCGAGCACGGCCCGCATCCCGATCGCGTCTTCGCCGGCCCCGCGAAGCGTCAACGCGAGACCGCGCGGCTGTGTGGCGAGAGCTTCGCCGGCGGTGCAGCGCCGTGGCCCGAGATCGAAGTCGTGCCGGAGCTCGACGAGCACGACGCCTTTCGCATGCTCGCCAGCGTCGTGCCGCGCATGCAGGGCGACGCCGAGATCGCACCGCTGGCAGCCGCAGCCGCCGAGCGTGGTGATCCGCGGGTGCGATCGGCGGCGTTCCAGCGGCTCTTCGAAGCGGTGATGAAGCGATGGCTGCGTGACGAGCTCGAGACCGACGTCGAGCGCTGGCACGAGTTCTCCGCGCGTGTCGATCGCGGGCTCGCGCGATTGCTCGAGCCCGGCGCATCGGGCCAGCGCATCGTCGCGTTCACGTCGGTCGGCCCCATCGCGGTGATGCTGCGCGCTGCGCTCGCGACCAGCGACCTCGACAGCTTCCGCACCGCATGGCGTGTGCGCAACGCGTCGATGACCACCTTCGTGTTCCGTGGCCACGAGCTCACGCTCGACGGCTTCAACGCACTGCCTCACCTCGACCTCGCGAGCTGGACGTTCCGCTGATGGACTTTGCGCCTTCCGATCGCATGCAAGAGCTGCTCGCGCGCGTGCGCAGCTTCGTCGACCACCATGTGATGCCGCTCGAGGAAGGGCTCGGTCGCGGCTTCGCTGCGCTCGAGCCCGAGCTCGATCACGTGCGCGCGCGTGCGCGCGACGAAGGTCTGTGGATGCCACAGATCGCAAAGGCGCACGGCGGCATGGGCCTGTCGGTGCTCGAGCACGGCATGGTGTCCGAGCTGCTCGGACGCACGCCGCTCGGCCACTACGCGCTGGGTTGCCAAGCGCCCGACGCCGGCAACATCGAGCTGCTCATCGAGTACGCCGACGACGATCAGCGCGCGCGTTTCCTGCAGCCGCTGCTCGACGGGCGCACGCGCAGCGCGTTCGGCATGACCGAGCCCGAGCACGCCGGCAGCAATCCGGTCTGGCTGTCGACGCGCGCCGAGCTCGACGGTGACGAGTGGATCATCGACGGACACAAGTGGTTCACCTCGGGCGTCGATGGAGCCGCGTTCGTGATCGTGATGGCGGTGACCGACGCCGACGCAGCGCCGCACGAGCGCGCGAGCATGATCATCGTGCCCACCGACGCGCCGGGCTTCGTGCACGTGCGCAACATCGGCATCATGGGCGACCCCGGGCAGGGCTGGATGAGCCACGGCGAGATCCGGCTCGACGGCTGTCGCGTGCCGAAGGCGAACCTGCTCGGCCCGCGCGCCAAGGGCTTCGCGCTCGCGCAGGCGCGGCTCGGGCCCGGGCGCATCCATCACTGCATGCGCTGGCTCGGCATCTGCGAGCGTTCGTTCGACATGCTGTGCAGTCGCGCCGCCACGCGATTGCTCGCACCGGGGCGCGTGCTCGCGGAGCAGCAGACCATCCAGGACTGGGTCGCGACCAGTCGCGCCGAGATCGATGCCGCGCGACTCTTGGTGCTGCGCGCGGCGTGGACGATCGATCGCCACGGCGTGAAGGCTGCGCGCGATCAGATCTCGCTCATCAAGTTCCACACCGCCGCCGTGATGCTCGCGGTGGTCGACCGCGCGATCCAGGTGCACGGGGCCGCAGGCATGACCGACGATCTCGTGCTCTCGCACTTCTATCGCCACGAGCGCGGCGCACGGATCTACGACGGCCCCGACGAGGTGCACCGCAGCTCGGTCGCGAAACGGATCCTCGGCGGCTACGGAGGTCGCACGTGAGCCTCGTCGATGCGCCGAAGCCGGTGCGCGAGGGCGAAGCGCTCGACCTCGCGAAGCTCGACGCGTGGCTGGCCGACGCGCTGCCCGAGCTCGGCGGCGAGCTCTCGTGCGCGCAGTTCC
>DASZPU010000528.1:0-8419 GCA_035550195.1 Nannocystaceae bacterium | reverse complement strand
CGTCGACGCTGATGTCGACCGCACGGCGCAACGCCGCGAGCGCGCCCGCGTCCTTGAAGATGCGATCCTCGCCGAGGGTCGTGCGCGCGTCGTGGATGATGTCGGGCGGCGTCTCGCCCCAGCGATTGCGTCGGCGCAGGTGATCGATCGCGCGCATCACCTGGGTGTCGAGCGCACGCCAGCGTCCGATCGGCATGTGCACCGCACGCGCGCCGTCGAGCAACTTCGGCAGGTGCTCGCCGAGCTCCGCGAGCGGATGCGCAGCGTCGGCACCGTAGCGCGCGGTCGCGCCCTCGGGCCCGACGCGTCGCCCCGACCACACCTCGGCCTCGGCATCGCGCGGTCGCACGAACAACACGAAGCGCGGCTCCGCGTGACCGCGCAGCACCATCACCGCCCCGGGCTCGCGCAGCCCGGTGAGGTAGTGGAAGTCGGAATCGGGACGGAAGCGGAACTCGGTGTCGTTGCTGCGCGTGCGCAGCTCGCCGCCGTAGAGCACCAGCGCGGCGTCGCCGAGACGCGCCGCGATCCGGGCGCGTCGAGCGGCGTGCACATCGGTTCGCACTGCAGGATCGAAGGGCACCATGCGCGTTCAGGATGGCACCGCAGCCACGTTCGCGACACCCCGAGCGCGCGGCACGCAGCCGACGTGCGTGGCCGCACTTGTCCCGATACGACACGAAAGTCTGCGCGCGGAGGCGCGATGAAATCGTCGTCCGATGACCACTGCGACCACGACCGCCGACTGCCTCGACAGCGAACACGCACTGTACGAGAGCCCCGCCGGTGTGCTCGATGCGCCGCTCGCATTCGTGTGGCCGCTCGCAGGGCCGTTCGGCGCGTTGCTGCTGTCCGCGATGGCGTGGCTCTCGATCGGCTGAGCGTGCCGTTGCATCCGGGGGCTCGACCCTGGCAAGTTGCGGGCGCGCACCATGACTGCACGCCAGCAGACGAGCCGCCTGTTCCACGAGGTCCAACAGTCCATCGCGAGCTACCAGCCGAAGCGTCCCGGCATCGATCGCGAGCAACTCGCATCGTTCGCCAAGGCGGTGCTGGCCTCGGTCGACGTCCGTGATCTGCGTGGGCTCAGCAGCGCCCAGCTCATCGAGCGTCTCGAGGATCTGCTCGCCGGCATCGCGCAACGCGGCCGCGATCAGATCAAGGTCGACCTCAACTACGACGAGGCCAGCGACACGCTGGTCGTGACCAGCTGCCTCGAGGATCAACCGTTCCTCGTGTCGACGATGCGCGCCGCGTTGGCGAGCGAGCACCTCGACGTGCGTCGCTTCCTCAACGCGATCGTTCGCGTGCGTCGCGATCCGGTCGGTCGACTCGGTGAGGTCGGCAGCGGCACCGCCGAGTCGGTGATGCGCATCGAGGTCGGGCTCTCCGGTGGCAGCGCGGGCCGTGACGGCGGCGGCGTGCCGATGGGGCTGCAGCAGCGCATCGAGACGCGGCTCAAGCTCGCGCAAGCGATGGTCTCCGACTTCCCCGCGATGAAGGGGAAGGTGAAGCAGGTCGCCGACGGTTACTTCGCCGCGGCGCAGGATCGCAGCGGTGAAGAAGCCGCGAACTTGCGCGAGGCCGAGTCGCTGTTGCGCTGGCTGTGCGACGAGAACTCGGTGCTGCTCGCGGTCGAGGAGTACGACGTGCACGGCGAGCCCACCGGTGTGCTCGGCACGAGCCGCGTGAGCCGTCCGCAGCGCGATCGCGGCGTCGTCACGCTCGCGGCGCGCGGTGAAGGTCGCCGCGTTCGCTACCAACGCAGCGCCGAAGAGTCGCCGGTGCACCGCGCCGGCAAGCCCGGCCACTTCATCGTCACGCGCTTCGGCGAAGACGGCCGCCCCGCGGGCGCGCTCGTCATCGACGTGCTGTTCACCTACAAGGCCCTGCACACCCCGCCCGACCAGATCCCGGTCATCCACGCGGTGTTGCGCGAGCTCATCGTCGATCGCCAGGTGTCGGTCGACTCGGATCGCGGCAAGAACATCACCAACGCGTTCAACTCGCTTCCGCTCGAGTACCTGCTCTCCGAAGATCGCGACTCGATCTGGGAGCTCACCGATCGCATCCTTCGCGCCGAGGCCGAGGGCGGCTCCGACGTGCACATCCGCGTCGGCGAGAACGGTCGCTTCGCGTTCGTGTTCGTCGCGCTGCCGCGCTGGCAGTTCAGCGAAGAGCTGCGCCTGCAGGTGCAGAACGTGGTGCTCGAGTCGCTGGGCGGCACCTATGCCGACTACGGCGTCTACATCGATCGCTACGACAACGCGGTCATCCACTTCTACGTCACCGGCGTCGGCTCGCTGCAGGCGGTCGACACCGAGGACCTGCGCGGCAAGGTGCTCGCGCTCGCGCGCAGCTGGACGGAGCGTCTGCGTGAAGCGCTGGCCGAGGTCGCCGAAGGTCCGCGCGTCGAAGAGCTCTTCGACCTCTACGAGCACGCGTTCACCGACGAGCACATGCGGCGCTGCGGCGTCGCGCGGCTCACCGGCGACATCCGTTGCCTCGAGGCGCTGCGCGCCGGCGCGGAGACCGACTGCGACCTCTACGTCTCGGAGTTCAGCGAGCACCCCGGCTCGCTCAACCTGCGCATCTTCTCCCGCCACGGCTTGAACTTGAGCCGCGAGCTGCCGGTGCTCAGCCACTTCGGCTTCGAGGTCGTCGACGAGTACAGCCGCGACGTCACGCTGCCGGGCATGCCCACCGTCGACATGGACAACTTCCGTTTCGACGTCCGCGACGATCGCATCGGGCAGATCATGGCGCGGCGTTCGAACATCACCACCGCACTGCGCGAGGTGTTCGCGGGCCGCAGCGGCGACGACGATCTCAATCGTCTCGTCGTGGTCAGCGATATGACCTCGCACGAGGTCGAGATCCTGCGCGCGTTCGTGGCCTACCTGCACCAGCTCGCGCTGCCGTTCAGCGACGACCTCGTGCGCCAGACGCTCGTCGAGCATCCCAGCGTCGCCGAGGCGCTCATCGACTGGCTCGCCGCGCGCTTCGATCCGAAGTCGGCGAGCGAAGCCCAGGCCGCAGAGAGCGAAGCGGCGCTCGAAGAGGATCTGCGCGAGGTCACCGACTACACCGCCGACCGCGTGCTGCAAGCGGTGGCCGAGGTCGTGCGTGCGACTCGCCGCACCAACGCGTGGGTGGCCGACGTCGCCGGCGGTCAGCCGCTCGCGTTCAAGATCAGCTCCGGCGAGCTGTCGTTCGGCCCCGAGCCGAAGCCGATGCGCGAGATCTGGGTGTACCACCGCGAGTTCGAAGGCGTGCACCTGCGCGGCGGTCGAGTGGCGCGCGGTGGTCTGCGCTTCTCCGATCGTCCCGACGACTTCCGCACCGAGATCCACGGGCTGATGTCGACGCAGATGGTGAAGAACGTCGTGATCGTGCCGATGGGTGCGAAGGGCGGCTTCGTGCTGCGCAACCCGCCGTCGGGGCGCGACGAGCTGCGTGCGGCCGGCGACGCGACCTACGAGAAGTTCGTCACCGCGCTCTTGTCCGTCACCGACAACCTCGTCGACGGACAGGCGGTCACGCCCAAGGGCATCCTGCTCTACAAGGAAGGCACCGATCCGTACCTCGTGGTCGCGGCCGACAAGGGCACCGCGCACATGAGCGACACCGCGAACCGCGTGAGCGCGGCGCACGGGTTCTGGCTCGACGACGCGTTCGCGAGCGGTGGCTCGGCCGGCTACGATCACAAGGCCACCGGCATCACGGCGCGCGGTGCATGGGAAGCCACCAAGCGGTGCTTCCGCGAGATGGGCGTCGACCCCGAGCGCGACGTCATCACCTGCATCGGCGTCGGCGACATGAGCGGCGACGTGTTCGGCAACGGGTTGCTCCGCAGCCGCACCATCAAGCTGCTCGCGGCGTTCAACCACGCGCACATCTTCATCGATCCGAATCCGGAGCCCGAGCGCAGCTTCCTCGAGCGCAAGCGCTTGTTCGAGAAGCCGCGCTCGCAGTGGTCCGACTACGACACCGCGATGATCTCGCAGGGCGGTGGCGTGTACCCGCGCAAGAGCAAGCTCGTCGAGCTCTCGCCCGAGGCGCGCGCGATGCTGGGCATCGCACCGGGCCGGCGCGTGAACGGTGAAGACGTCATGCGCGCCATCATGCGCATGCAGGTCGATCTGTGCTGGATGGGCGGCATCGGCACGTACGTGAAGTCGAAGGACGAGACCCACGCCGAGGTCGGTGACAAGGCCAACGACGGCGCGCGCGTCGATGCGTCGGAGCTGCGCTGCAAGGTGTTCGCCGAGGGCGCGAACCTGGCGATCACGGATCGCGGTCGCGTCGAGTTCGCGCGCGGCGGCGGGCACAACTACAACGCGTTCCTCGACAACTCCGGCGGCGTCGACACCTCGGACCACGAGGTCAACATCAAGATCCTCTTCTCGCCGCTGTTGCGCACCGGTGCAGTGTCCCGCGAGAAGCGCAACGACGTGCTGCGGCAGTGCGAGGACGAAGTCGTCGAGATGGTGCTCGACAACAACCGCTCGCAGAGCCGCATGGTGAGCTACGACGTGCGGCGCAGCCGGCAGGACGTGTTCCGCTACAGCCGCGCGCTGGGCTATCTCGCGCGCCAGCTCCCGTTCAACCCCGACAAGTTCGCGCTGCCGTCGGAAGAAGAGCTCGGCAATCGCAACCGCAAGGGGCAGGGGCTGTTCAAGTGCGAGGCCGCGGTGCTGTGCGCCCACGCGAAGATGCTCGCGTACCGTCAGCTGCTCGAGACCGATCCGCTGCCCGATGGCTTCGTGGTCGCCGCGGTGCGCAAGTACTTCCCGCGCGCGATGCAGGAGCTCGCGGGCGATCAGGCGGTGGCGAAGCACCTGCTGCGTCGCGAGATCGCGACCACCGTCATCGTCAACGACCTGGTCGACAACGCCGGCGGCAGCATGCTCGCCGAGGTGATCAGCGCGAGCGGTCGATCCACGCGCGACGTCGTGCTCGCGTACCTGCAGGCGTCGGCGGCCGCCGACGTCGCGGCGATCCGCAGCGAGGTGTTCGCGCTCGAGGACGAGCGTCGCCAGGAAGCGGTGTACAGCGCGATGGGGCTGGCCGAGACCGCGCTCGAAGACGCGGCGTTCTACCTCATCGATCAGAAGGAGCTGCCGCCGCTCGACGATGCCCAGATCGCGCAGACGCGCGAGCTGCTGGCCAACATCGAGCAGGCGCTGCCGGCCGGCAGCAAGGGCCGCACCGCGAGCCGACTCAAGAAGCTCGAGGACGCCGGAGTGCCGCGCCCGCTGGCGGAGCGCATCGTGAAGCTGCGCTACCTGACGCCGGTGCTCGACGCGGTGCGCATGGCCGCGATCCTGCGCCGCGAGCCGAAGGATCTGTTGTACCTGCGCCTGCAGGTCACCGACGCGGTCAACTTCTTCTATCTCAACCAAGCGCTCGATCGCATGGTGTACGCGGCGCCCTGGGATGGTCCGGCGGTCAGCGCGTTGCGTCGGCAGCTCAACTTCCACCTGCACAAGCTCGTGCGCATGGTGAAGGGCGACGACGTCGCGGGGATGATCGAGGCGTACGGGCTCGCGGACTTCTGCGCGCAGGTGCTCGCGCACGCCGACAGCGGTCCGACGATCT
This sequence comes from Nannocystaceae bacterium, assembly GCA_035550195.1. Lineage (GTDB taxonomy): Bacteria > Myxococcota_A > Polyangia > Nannocystales > Nannocystaceae > Xiheibacterium. Next base: position 2,818 of record DASZPU010000528.1, on the reverse strand, counting down.
CGGGGCTCGTGATGCTCGACGACTGGTTGCGTCGACTGTTGCCGCCGCTCACCGCGATCAAGTGAACTTGGCCGCGATCGCGCGCCAGTAGAGGTCGTGCTCGGCGGCGAGCACCCGCGCGGCCAAGGTCGCAACGGTGTCGCCGGGCACGACCGGTACTTCGCGGTGCGCGAGGATCTCGCCTTCGTCGTAGCGATCGTCGACGAGGTGCACGGTGGGGCCGCTCTTGGTCGCACCGCTCGCGAGCACCGCGGTGTGCACGTGCTCGCCGTACATGCCCGGCCCACCGAAGCGTGGCAGCGGTGCGGGATGGATGTTGACCGCGCGCCCGCGATACGCCGCGACGATGCGGGGATCGACGAGCTTCATCCAACCCGCGAGCACGACGACGTCGACGTCGTGCGCCTCGAAGAGCGCGAGCATGGCGGCGCCGGGATCGGCGTCGGTCTTGCTGCTGACGTGGCGCGCGGGGATGTCGTGCGTCCGTGCAAACGCGAGCGCACCCGCACCGGAGTTGTTCGAGACGACGACGGCGATCGTCGCGCGCAGCTCTCCGGCCGTGATCGCACGGTGGAGCGCGACGAGGTTGCTGCCGCGACCAGACGCGAGCACGGCGAGGCGCAAAGGGTCGTGCACGGCGTGCAGCTTCGCCGATGGCGCCACCGCTTGGAAGATGCGGGGCGCCGCGCCGTATACTGTCGTCACATGGCCGACGAATCGCAGAGGTGGCGCTCCACCACGGTGCTGTGCGTGCGGCGAGACGGCCGCGTGGCGCTCGGCGCCGACGGGCAGGTCTCGCTCGGCAACACCATCATGAAGTCGCACGCGAGCAAGGTGCGGCCGCTCGCGAACGGACGGATCGTCGGCGGGTTCGCCGGCTCCGCCGCCGATGGCTTGACGCTCTTCGAGCTGCTCGAGGCGAAGCTGGAGTCGGTGGGCGGCAACTTCACGCGCGCGTGCGTCGAGCTCGCCAAGGACTGGCGACAGGACCGGCGCTATCGCAGGCTGGAGGCGATGATGATCGTGGCCGATCGCGAGCGCACGCTCTTGCTCTCCGGCACGGGCGACGTCATCGAGCCCGACGACGGCGTGGTGGCGATCGGCTCCGGTGGCAACTACGCGCTCGCAGCCGCGCGCGCGCTGGGGCGGCACACTTCGCTCGACGCGAAGAGCATCGTCGCGGAGAGTCTCAAGGTGGCGGGCGAGATCTGCGTGTTCACCAACCTCGAGCACATCATCTTGGAGCTGGGCGAGTGAGCGTCGATCACAAGAATCTCACGCCGAAGATGGTGGTCGAGGAGCTCGACCGCTTCATCATCGGGCAGCACAAGGCCAAGCGTGCGGTGGCGATCGCGATGCGCAATCGCTGGCGGCGGCAGAACGTCGCCGAAGGCATGCGCGAGGAGATTTCGCCGAAGAACATCATCATGGTCGGGCCCACGGGCGTGGGGAAGACCGAGATCGCGCGGCGGCTCGCGAAGCTGTCCGGTGCGCCGTTCGTGAAGGTCGAGGTCAGCAAGTTCACCGAGGTCGGCTACGTGGGCCGCGACGTCGACTCGATCGTGCGCGACCTCGTCGAGGTCGGCGTGCAGATCGTGCGCGGCGAGATGGAGAAGGACGTGCGGCAGGACGCGCGCGTGCGCGCCGAGGAACGCGTGCTCGAGCTGCTCTTGCCGAGCGCGAGCGAGCCGCGCGGCTACACCGATCGGCCGGGCGAGCCGCCCAAGCCCACCGCGACGCGCGAGAAGCTGCGCGAGCTGCTGCGCGCGGGCAAGCTCGACGATCGCGAGGTCGAGGTCGAGCTCGAAGAAGGTGGCGGCGGCGGGATGCAGATGATCCCCGGGCTGCCGATGAACGAGCAGATGGGCCAGCAGCTCGGGCAGCAGCTGCGCGACATGATGGGCATGTTCGGGCGACGCAAGCACAAGCGGAAGGTGAAGGTCGCCGAGGCCCGCGAGCTGCTGGCGGGCGAAGAGGCGGCGAAGCTCGTCGATCAGGACAAGGTCACGCGCGAGGCGGTGCGGCGCACGGAGCAGCTCGGCGTGGTGTTCCTCGACGAGATCGACAAGATCTGCAGCCGCGAGAGCGCGCGCGGGGCCGACGTGTCGCGCGAGGGTGTGCAGCGCGATCTGTTGCCGCTCGTCGAAGGCACGACGGTGTCGACGAAGTACGGGCCGGTGCGCACCGACCACGTGCTGTTCATCGCGGCGGGTGCGTTCCACATGTCGAAGGTGAGCGATCTGGTGCCCGAGCTGCAGGGGCGCTTTCCGATCCGCGTCGAGCTCGACTCGCTCGGCGTCGCGGAGTTCGTGCGGATCCTGCGGGAGCCCGACAACTCGCTCTTGAAGCAGTATCAGGCGCTGCTCGAGACCGAGGGCGTGGTCGTGAGCTTCGACGACGCGGCGATCCAGGCGATGGCCGATGCGGCGTGGCGAGCCAACAGCGCGCTCGAGAACATCGGCGCGCGCAGGCTACACACCGTGCTCGAGCGCGTGCTCGAAGAGCTGAGCTTCGAGGCGAGCGAGGTGGGCGCGCGCGAGATCCCGATCACCGCGGAGTACGTGCATCAGCGCGTGGACACGCTGCTGCAGGATCGCGACTTGTCGCGGCATATTCTCTAGAAGGGGCTGCGCCCCTTGCTCCCCCCGTAGGCGCGCCGATGCGGCGCGACTACGGTGCTCGCTTGTATCCGCTAGTCTAAGTCCGGGTCCGGCAGCGCGAGTTCTCGCTGGGTCACTCAGACCGTGGGGTAGCCAGCGCGCCGGACCAACTCTGAAGCCCTGAGGAGCCCGAACGGTAGCCAGAGCGAAAAGCTCGC
>DASZPU010000527.1:0-8418 GCA_035550195.1 Nannocystaceae bacterium | reverse complement strand
GTCCGTAGAGGATCGTGCCGACCGCGAGCTCGTCGTCGCCGTCGCCGTCGAAGTCGCCGTTCGCCAGCGACACGCGGCTCGCACCCGGCGTCGCCGCGACGAGCGGCTCGGGCCACGAATACACCTTGAAACCGGCGTCGCGCATGCGCACGCCCGCGTCGTCGGCGACGAGCACTTCGTCGCTGCCGTCGCGATCGAGATCGAGCGCGAGCGTGCTGGCGTCGATCGAGCCGCCGCCGAAGCCTTCGGTGCCGAGCGCTGCGAAGGGCGAGCTCGGTGCGCTCGCGGTCGGCGGCAATGCGACGCCGGGGGACCACGCATCGTCGAGCACGGTGATGCGATCGATCTCGGAGCCGGATGCGAACGCGTGCGCGACGACGACCTCCGCGCGGCCGAGCACCTGCAGCTCGCCGCCGAGCGGCGGCGGGCCCGGGATCACGCCGCACGCGATGTCGCACGCACAGCCGGCATCGCACTCGGTCGAGACGTCGCACGCGCACGCGTCGGGCGTGTCGCCGCCGGACGGACCGCCGTCGTCGCTGCCATCGTCACCGGCATCGTCGCTGCCACCGTCGTCGCTCGCGTCGTCGCTTCCGTCGTCGCCTTCGCCTGCGTCGTCGCCTGCGTCGTCGCCTTCGCCCGCGTCGTCGTCCTCGCCTGCGTCGTCGCTTCCGTCGTCGCCCTCGCCTGCGTCGTCGCCTTCGCCCGCGTCGTCGCTCCGCGTCGCGCCTTCGTCGTCGCCCGCTCCGCTCTCGCCGAGCTCGTCGTCCGCTGCGACATCATCCTGCGATCCACACGCGGCTCCGAGCGACAACACGACCGCCGATACCCAGTGACATGCCTGCTTCATGTCTCGGGTCCGACTGCAACGCGCAGACCAACTGCGGTTAAGTCGAAGGGCGGCGCTGCATCGCGTCGTTGAAGCCCGCAGCGGCGCTTCCGAAGCACTCGCCGCGTGACGACGCTCGTGGCCTGCGAGGATGTCTCACCAGCACAAACACACCGGGTGGCCCTCGTCGCCGGGGCCACACGCCGGGTCCGCGACACCGGAGTAGCCACCCTGCACGCAGAGATCGGCGCAGTCGTAGAGATCGTTGGTGGCGCAATCGAGCAGCCGATCGCCGCTGCACTCGTAGGGATCGCCTTCGGCACATCCGCCTGCGATCGCGCGATTGAGTGCGTCCTCGTCGCACGCCGCGGCGATCGATCCGTCGCGGCTCATGCCGGTCACGGCCGCGAGGCTCGAGCGCACCTCGCTGGTGCCACCCGGGTAGCTGATCTCGAGGTCGCCGCTGTCGAGCAGCTTCCACTGGCCTTCGACCGCGCCCGCGCTGCCGCCCGACGTATAGCCGGAGTAGTCCCACGTCTCGAGGTAGCTGCGATCGGCACCGAGCGTGAGCCACGACGAGTTGGTGATCACTCCGTCATGGCTACTGCTGCTCCAATCGCCGACGAGACACGACTCGAGCGCGCTGAGCGGTGGCGTCGTCGTCGGACAGTCGGGTCGCTCGGCGTCGATCGTGCCGATGAACGTCTTGCCTTCGGCGTCGATCACCGCGCAGTTCTCGGTCCAGCGGATCTGCAGCTGATAGTCGCCGACCGTGAGCGTGTGGCCCTCGAGCTTCCACGCGCCGGCGAACGCGAAGATGCCGTGATCGTCGTAGTACTCGCCGGTGCCGTCGTCGTCGAGGTTGATGTAGTAGTCGGCATAGTCGGCGTAGTTCTCGCGACCGTCGTCGTGGTACCAGCCGTCGATGAGCCAACGCGGATGCGACGCGTCGGGCGTGTCGTCGTCGCCGTCTTCACCGTCTGCACCCCCGTCGCACTGGCGATCGTCCGGCCCAGGCGGGTCGTAGCAATCGCGATGGCATGCGGGCGCGAGCATCACGAGCAGCGGCAACAGGGCGAGTCGCGGGCAGTTCATGCCCTCTTCGTGGTTCCCGCTGGGATTTCGATCCCGAGCGATCTCGCGCTCAGCTCAGCCCGACGATCGTGCCGTTCTGCAGGTCGATCTTCGCGGCCGCGGGCACCTTCGGCAGGCCGGGCATGCGCATGATCTCGCCGGTGAGCACCACCAGGAAGCCGGCACCTGCGGCGATCTGGATGTTGCGCACGGTGACGTCGAAGTCGCGCGGACGACCGCGCAGCTTCGGATCGTCGGACAGCGAGTTCTGCGTCTTCGCGATGCAGATCGGCAGACGATCGTAGCCGAGACGCACGATGTCCTTGAGGTCGCGCTCGGCCGACTTCGTGAAGGCCACGTCGTCGGCGCCGTACATCTTGCTCGCGACCGCGCGGATCTTGTCGGGCACGCTGGCCTCGAGCGGATAGAGCGGCTGGAACGGCGTCGACGGTTGCTGCGTCGCCTCGATCACACGTTCCGCGAGCGCGCGTGCACCTTCGGCGCCGCGCATGAAGTGATCGCAGATCGCCACTGCGACGCCACGGTTCGCACACGCGTTGCGCACGACGTCGATCTCGGCATCGGTGTCGCTGTCGAAGCGATTGATCGCGACGATCGGGGTCTTGCCGAACAGCGCGATGCTGTCGATGTGCTTGTCCAGGTTGGGCAGGCCGGCCGCGACGGCGCTGGGATCTGCGGTGGAGATGCGATCGAGCGCGACGCCGCCGTGCATCTTCAGCGCGCGCACGGTCGCGACCAGCACGACGACATCCGCATCGATGCCCGCGCCGCGGCACTTGATGTCGAAGAACTTCTCGGCGCCGAGATCGAAGCCGAAGCCCGCCTCGGTGACCACCATGTCGGCGAGGCTCAAGCCGGCTCGCGTCGCGATGACGCTGTTGCAGCCGTGCGCGATGTTGGCGAAGGGACCACCGTGCACGATCGCCGGCGTGCCGTGCTCGGTCTGCACGAGGTTGGGCAAGAGCGCATCACGCAGGAGTGCGAGCATCGCTCCGGTGACGCCGATCGACGACGCGAGCACGGGTGCGCCGCCGCGCGCGAAGCCGATGAGCGTGCGATCGATGCGCGCGCGCAGATCGTCCGCGCCGCCGGCGAGGCAGATCATCGCCATCAACTCGGAGGCTGCGGTGATGTCGAAGCCGGCCTCGCGCGGCACGCCGTTGGTCTCGCCGCCGAGGCCGATGGTGGTGTCACGCAGGCTGCGATCGTTCATGTCGATCACGCGGCGCCACAGCACGCGACGCGGCTCGATCGCGAGGTCGCTGTTGAAGTGCAGGTGATTGTCGATCGTCGCGGCGAGCAGATTGTGGGCACTCGTGATCGCGTGGAAGTCACCGGTGAAGTGCAGGTTGATGTCGTCCGACGGCTGCAGGCGCGACTTGCCGCCGCCGGTGCCACCGCCCTTCACACCGAAGCACGGGCCCAGCGACGGCTCGCGCAGCACGACGGCCGTGCGACGACCGAGCAGCGCGAGCGCATCGGCGAGACCGATCGACGTGGTGGTCTTGCCTTCGCCCGCGGGCGTCGGCGTGATCGCCGAGACCAGCACCAGCTTCGCGGGCTCGGGATTCGCACGCGGACGCACGAGCACCTCGCGACCGAGCTTCGCCTTGTCGCGACCGTAGGGGATCAGATCATCGGCCGTGAGACCCAGGCGCGCGGCCACCTCGGAGATCGGGAGCATGGCGCGAGCATACCCATGAACGGCTGACCGGATCGCCGCCGACGCCACGCACCCGATCGCGGTGGGTCGGCGCGGATGGCAGGGATCGGGACACGTAGCGACGCGGACGCTTTCCCTGCAACGGATCGGCGGCGGCGGTCGACCTCGTGGCGCGATGGTCGACGCAGAGGAGCTCGTGGCGGTGACGCGGTTCGGCGCACGATTGCAGCGGCAGCATGCAGCGTGGCTGTGGACGCGGCTGCGGGCCAACGTGCCGGACGCGCTCGCGGTGGTGTTGATGCCGGATCGCGCGCACATGATCGCGCCCGCAGGACGACGCCCGCAGCTCGTGCGCGTGCTCGCGGCGTTCACGGGGGTCTTTCGCATCTCCTTCGACGTCTGGCCCGCTGCGCGCGCGGAGCGACTCGCGATCGCGACAAAGATGATCGGAGACGCGTTCGACCGGCCTGTGCGCGAAGGGTTGTGCACCGATCCGTGGGCGTGGCGTTGGTCGACGTTGCGTGATCTCGGGGGAGCCGCGGATCCGATCTGGACGTCCGCGTCACGCATCGCGGATGCGCTCGGCGTTGCACCGTCGCGACTCGTCGCGACGCTCACGCGCTTTGCACCGCCGCAGCGCGTCCCGAATCTGCTCGCGACCTTCGCCGGGCTGCGCGCGGGCGTGGCCGCGGCGCTGCGGATCGATCGCGACGAGGTCGATCGCTCGTCGCGATCGCGGAGGCTCGTCGCGCAGGCCGCAGCAGCGATCGAGATGCCCAACGTGCGGCGCCTCGCGGTCGAGCTCGGGTGGTCGGAGCGCACGCTCTTCCGCGATCGTGCGGCTCGCGATGACGCGCTCGACGCGGTGCTGCTCTGCCTCTCCGACGCGCGGCTGTACGGTGACCCGATCCCCGCCGACGCCACGCACCCGATCGCGGTGGGTCGGCGCGGATGGCAGGGATCCGGACGCGCGTGATCGGGAGCACGTCGTCGGACAACCAGTGTGGGGGCAGCGGTACCACCGGCTCGCCGATGCAACGCGTCGGCGGGAGGCTGGAGCGAGATGTCCTTGCGGATCGTCATCATCAGCGTCGTTGCATTCGGGGGAGCGGCGCTCGCCGTCTCTGCCTGCGAGCCCGCGCCCACCGTGTGCGCGCCGAAGATCGAAGGTCAGGGCCCGGGGCCCGCGCCCGATCCCGCGTGCACGGAGTGCGTCGATCAACACTGCCGCGACGCGGGGCCGAGCTGCGACGACGCGTGCAAGGACTACGGCGCGTGCACCTGCGACTGCGACGAGGAGGACACCGCGTGCTTCGAGACGTGCGCGATGAACCGCAGCGAGTCGTGCGCGAGCTGTCAGCAGGAAGCCGGCAATGCGGTCATCTCCTGCATCACGAGCGAGTGTCAGGTGTGCGCGGGTGGAAGCGGAAGCGGCAGCGGAAGCGGGAGCGCGAGCGCGGGCGACAGCGCGAGCGCGGGCAGCTCGTGGACCAGCGACGACGGCAGCTCGTGGAGCTCCGATGACGGCAGCTCGTGGAGCTCCGATGACGGCGCGAGCTCGTGGAGCTCCGACGACGGCGCGGGCGGAGCGTCGTGCGACGAGCTGCACACGCAGTGCTGTCCGAACCTCGACGGCATCGATCTCGAGCTGTGCAACGACGCGAACGACGAAGACTCGTGCGCGCTGTGGCTCGACATCTTCGCGGGAGAAGGCAAGTGCTGAGCGCGCTCGCCATCACACTCGCGCTCGCAGCTCCGGGCGCAGACAACGATCGACCGTGGAGCTTCCAAGCCGGCCTGGGCCCCGAGGTCGGGCTGCCTGCCGGTGGCGTGCGCGGGCGAATGCCGCTCGACTTCCAGTACCACCTCAAACGCACCGACGACGGCCCCGCGCTCGGCCTGCAGCTGCCGATGCACTTCGCACGCAGCACCTTCGGCATGAACATCGGCCCGATGTTCATGTGGGACTTCCGCGTCGTCGCGACCCCCAAGTTCCGTCTCTACGTCGCGCCGATGGTGGCGCTCGGTTACCACTTCACGACCATTCCACCGCTGCACGCGACGTTGCACGCGTTCTTCATGGACTTCGGTGCGCAGCTCAAAGGCGTCGTGAACGAGCGCGTCGGCTTCTTCGTGCGCCCGGCCGGCTTCTCGGTGCTCGCCGCACGCGGCGGCGCAGCGGGCACGTACTCGTTCCTCGCCGGCGTCTCGGTGATGTTCTGATCACGGCGTGTCGCATCGTCACAGCGCACGCACGTGACGCGACGCGCGCGGATGCAATCGCGCCGCGCGGTCGTATCACCAAGGCATGAGCAGGATCGCCATTGCGCTCTTCGTGCTCGCTGCCTGCACCACCACCGGGGGCTTCGAAGGCGACCTCGCGCATCCCGAGGCCAAGAACGGCCCACCGCCGCCGCGCCACGAGCACGTCGAGTTCACGTGGACGTCCGAAGACGGCGGCCTCTCCGGCACGATGCGCGCGACGCTGCCCGATCAGCGCACCTTCGAAGGCGAGTTCCGCGAGATCACCCGCACCACCCACGCGTCGTCGATCGGTGGCTTCTACGGCAACTGGTACGGCGGTTGGTGGTCGGGCCCCGGTTGGTACTGGGGCGGCGCGTGGCCGTACTACGGCTCGGTGGACAACTTCGTCGTGAGCTACACCGGCAAGGTGGTCGCGACGCTCGACGATCACGCGGGCACGCACATGCGCTGTCGCTTCGAGCTCGACGACAGCGAAGGTGGCATCGGCAGCGGTGGCGAAGGCGAGTGCCAGATCAGCGACGGCGATCGCATCACCGCATGGTTCGGGCGCAACGAAACCCCGAGCTAGCCGAAGCGCGCGCCGCCCTCGGCGAGATACTTGGTCTCTTCGGGCGTGCTCGGCCGACCGAGCATCTCGTTGCGATGCGGAAACCGCCCGAACTTCGCGATCACGTCGAGGTGCTTCTGCGCATAGTCGACGGCGATCTTGCGGTTGTCGTCGTCCGGCAGCGCCGAGAACAACTCGAGCGCCCGATGCTGTGCACGCAGATCCTCCGCGTGCTCGAACGGCAGATACAAGAACCACCGCTGCACCGGCTCGAACTGCTGATCCCACCCCTTCTCGATCGCGTGCCGCGCGAGCGCCAACGCCTTCGCATCGCTCGCGAACGCCTTCCACGTGCCACGATGCAAGTTGCGCGAGAACTGATCGAGCAGGATCACCAACGCGAGGCAATCCTCCGGCGTGTCGCGCCAGCCTTCGAGGTCGCCGGCGTCGGCCTGCACGTGCAGATCGCCGAAGCGCGTGCGGCATTCTTCGTCGACCGCCGGCCCACCGCCGAACCACAGCTTGCGCAGCTTGCCCCACTCGGGCCCGCCCTTCGGTCCGAACCAGTAGTCGAGCAACTCGTCCGCGCGTGGATCCTTGGCCATGATCGAAGCTCCTACTTGTCGAAGAGCGCCGCGAGCTTTTCCTTGCGCGCGCCCTTGCTGTCGCACACCGCGAATTCGCCACCGGGATAGATCGCCGCGCCGCCGTAGCGCCCGCGCTTGTCCACCGCGTAGAAGTTCACGTTGAAGTCGGGCTTGCCGTCGGCGCGCTGCAATCGCTTCGCGCGCGTGGACTCGGCGATGCGCTTGCACGCACCGAGACACGCGTCCTTGGGATGCTTGCCCGCGCGCATCAGCTCGACCACGGTGTGACTCGCCGCGGTGACGATGTTGGCCTCACCGCGCCCGGTGCTGCCCGCTGCGCCGACCGCATTGTCGACGAACAAGCCCGCGCCGATGAGCGGCGAGTCGCCGACGCGTCCGGGGATCTTGAACGCGAGCCCGCTCGTGGTCGTGACACCACCGATGTCACCGTTGCGATCGACACCGCAGCAGTTGATGGTGCCGGTGATCCCGAAGAGCTTCTTCACCTCTTCGGGCAGCAGCTTCGTTTCCTTCGGGAACCAGTCGTCCTTGTCGGACAGCGTCGACTTCCAGTACAGCCAGATCTCGCGCGCCTCGGGCGTGAGCAGGTTCTCCTCTTTGAAGCCGTGCGCGCGCGCGAACGCGGCCGCACCTTCACCGACGAGCAACGCGTGGTCGGTGTAGCGCATCACCGCGAGCGCGACCTTGCTCGGATTCTTGAACTTGTGCAGCGCCGCGACCGCGCCCGCCAGCCCGCTGGGCCCGTCCATCACCGATGCATCGAGCTCGACCTCGCCGACTTCGTTGGGCAGACCGCCGTAGCCGACGCTGTGATCGTTGGGATCGTCTTCGACGAGGTTCACGCCCGCGACGACCGCATCGACCACCGGCGCGCCGTCGAGGATCTTCTTCATCGCGGTCTCGACACACCCCGGATAACCGTTCGCCGACGCGACTACGACCGGGTGCTTCGGCTTCGCACCGACCGCAGGCGCGAGCACGGCCGCGCGCGTCTGTGGTGACGCCAGGCAGCCCGAGCCGAGCACGAGCGAGGAACGCAGCAGGAAACCACGGCGGCGCAGACGAGTCATTCGGCGGCTGCCTCGACTCTATCCGCTCGAGAGCGAGATGTCGCCGCCGCGCTCGCGGAGCCAGGTCTCGTAGGTCGAGAGCCGCGCGGGATCGTCGATGCCGCTCTCGCGCCACGTGGTGAGCGCGCGCCGACCCAGCTGCAGCGCGCGCGCGCGCTCGGCAGGGCCCGAGCCCTCCGCGTCCCACAGCGCCCGCGCGAGCGTGAAGTAGGTGAGCGTCAGCTCGTTGGCATCGAACACGCGGCCTTCGCGGATCGCGAGCGCACGCTCGGCGAACGGCACCGCCGCCTTCGCGTCGTGCTTGCCGAGCAACGCGGTGGCCTTGCCGAGCAGCTCGAACG